>JANQQW010000301.1 GCA_028284885.1 Planctomycetaceae bacterium | reverse complement strand
CCACCCAGAAGGGAGACGAGCAGAACGGGCTGCTACTCTACTCGAACGACAACTGCCGCACGTGGGTCGTGAAGTTCCGTGACGTCACCGACGGTCTCTCGAACACGATCATGGTTGGCGAGGTGACCGAGACGAGCACCAACCGTGTGCACCGCACCCGCACCAACGACCACTCCTTCCCCGTTTGGGTCGGGGGGGGGCGGGCAACGTGCAGTGGGTTCGATCAAGTCTCGAACCTGCGGCTGACGAATCGGGACACGTTCATCAATCGCCGCGACAACAACGATCTCGCGGACGCCTCCTTCGGCAGTCAGCACACCGGCGGGGCCCAGTTCTGCTTCGGCGACGGCACGGTCCGATTCCTCAGCGAGAACATCGACCGCACGATCTACGAGCGGCTCGGTTCCCGCAGCGACGGCCAGCCGGTCGAGATTCCGTAGGCGATCCCGACCGTCACGCCCTACGCCGCCGTCGCCTCGTTGCGGCGGCGGTGCAGGTGCTCGCCGACGTGGACGACCAGCTCGAGCGCGAGCAGGTCGGCCCGGTCCAGCACGTGACGCGTGCTCCGGTTGCCGAGCGCGGCGACCAGCGCGTCCACCCGGTCGAGGTGCAGCTCGAGCGCCTCCCGCGCTCCCAGCCCGGCCTGCACCAGAAGTTCCGCGAACGCACGAATCTCCGCCGTCATGCGGCCCGAGCCCATGATGACGAACGACCGCAGCAGTTCCTGGTAGTACTGCAGCACGTTGCCCTCGACGTTCGTCGCCGCCGACGTCTTGCCGAACGTGTCGTCGTGGGCGACGCCCGCCAGGCTCTCCGTCAGGTCGTGCAGGATTCGCTGCTGCTGCAGCAGCAACTGCTCCGCCTCGCGGCGTTCGCGGTCCAGCCGGTGCTCCTGCTCGCCGACCAGCCGTGCGTGCTCGCGTTGCAGTTCCCGTCGCTCCACGGCCCGCCCGATCGTCGGCAGCAACGCCTTCGAGTGCCAGACCCGGGGTGCGACCAGCGGCTCGAACCCGACCTCCGCCGCGGCCACCCAGAACGAGGCGTCCGGCGGACTCGGGTCCCAAACGACCACCGGCTCGTCGGAGGCTCCGGCTCGGAGAGCCGTGACCGTCTCGCCGACCGGTCGCCGAAGGTCGTCGTCGTCGACCGCCAACACGACCACGTCGAACGTCTCGTCACGCAGCCGAGCGACCGCCGAGCGGACCGTGGGTTCCCAGCAGAGCCGCGGGGACGAGCAGCCGGCGGCGTCGAGTTCGAGGGCGAGCGTGATCCACGACGGTTCCTCCGCGGCAACCGCGAGCAGTCGGAAGTCCGACCGCGGCCCCCACGCGTTCGTCGCTCCACGCCCCGACTCGAACATTCGTCCCCCGGTTCTCTCGGGCGAGACGCAACGCCCCACGGGGCAACGCCTCTCGATGCGACGGTTCTTTAGTCCTCGTCGACGGATCGGTCAACACGAAGCTCCGCGAAGTCGCTTCGGACTCGCATTGCCCGAGTCGCCGCGGTAGCTTCGACGTTCCGAATTCCACACCTCGAGAGCCACTCCCATGCCCCGACTTCTCACCACGGCCGCGCTGCTTCTCACCGTCACCCCGTTCCTCGCCGCCGCCGAGCCGCCCGCCGGGTTCACGGCCCTGTTCGACGGCAAGACCCTCGAGGGCTTCGAGCAGTACAACGGGACCGCCACCTACCGGGTCGAGGACGGCACGATCGTCGGCAAGACGAACGAGGGGAGCCCGAACTCGTTCCTCTGCACCGTGAAGCACTACGGCGACTTCGAACTCCACTTCGAGGTGAAGGTCGACGACGCCCTCAACTCCGGCGTGCAGATCCGCTCCGCCACCAAGGGGGGCACTCCCAGCGGCCGCGTCCACGGCCCGCAGGTCGAGATCGCCACCAACGGCACGGCCGGCTTCGTCTACGGCGAGGCCCTCGGCACCGGTTGGCTGAGCCCCGACAAGGCCCGGGCCGACAAGACCAAGAAGGCCGCCTTCAAGAAGGGCGAGTGGAACGAGTACAAGGTCGTCGCCAAGGGCAACCAGATCGACACCTGGGTCAACGGCGTCCACGTCGCCAACCTGACCGACGAGAAGTCCAAGATGGCCGAGGGCTTCATCGGCCTGCAGGTGCACGGCATCAAGAAGGGCACCGGCCCGTACGAAGTCCGCTGGCGGAACCTGTTCGTCAAGGAACTCGCCGAGTAGTCGAGACGATGGAGTTCCCGGTCGATCTGCTTCGGGCCTGCTGGTTCCTGGCCGGACCGACCGCGTGCGGCAAGACGGCCACCGGACTCGAACTCGCCGAGCGACTCGGCGGCGAGATCGTCGCGCTCGACTCCATGTCGCTGTACCGCGGCATGGACGTCGGCACGGCGAAGGCGACCGCCGAGGAGCAGGCCCGCGTCCCGCACCACCTGCTCGACGTCGTCGATCCGCACGAGGAGTTCAGCCTCGCCGAGTACGTCGCCGCGGCGCGAAGGGCGTGCGAGCAGATCGTCGGGCGGGGCCGCGTGCCGGTGTTCGTCGGCGGGACTGGACTCTACCTGCGTGGCGTGTTGCGGGGGGTCTTCCAAGGGCCCGCGGCCGACTGGACGCTGCGTCGGTCGCTCGAGGCGGACGTCGAACGGGACGGTGCCGCCGCCCTGCACGACCGGCTCCGGGCCGTCGATCCGCCGACGGCCGAGCGGCTGCATCCCAACGACACCCGGCGAGTGATCCGCGCCCTCGAGGTCCACGAACTGACCGGGCGTCCGCTCTCCGAGCAGCAGCGGCAGGAACCGTTGCCGCCGGACGAGCGGCCGCCGCACGTCTACTGGCTCTCCCCACCCCGCGACTGGCTGCACGACCGCATCGACCGCCGCGTCGTGGCGATGTTCGACGAGGGGCTGGTCGAGGAGGTCGAGGCGCTCCGCGCGCTCGACCCGCCGCTGGGCCGCACGGCTCGTCAGGCACTCGGCTACAAGGAGCCGATCGACGCGATCGAAGCCGGCCGCGACCCGCGATCGACGATCCCCGAGATTCAGACGCGGACCCGGCAGTTCGCGAAGCGGCAGCATACGTGGTTTCGCAACCTGGCCGAATGCGTCGCCGTCGAGGTTCGCGCTGACGAGTCCGCCAGCGAACTGGCCGGCCGGCTTGCCGGCCGCGCGTGACCTGGACGGCCACGCGAGTTGGATCTGACGAAATTCAGAAAAACGTGCAAAACGTTCAATCCAAATCGGGGAGGTCCGCGAATAGTCCTGTGAGTCGCGCGACGCTTGGCAACGACGGTTGCCTCTCACGAACCGACGTTTCCTCCCCGAGAACAAGACTGGATTGAGAGATGCAACTCATCAAGGGTTTGACGATCTGTGCCGTGCTGACTTCCGGAATCGCCCTCGCCGCCGAGCCGTGCTCCGCGGCCGGCCCGAAGGACATCGTGGACACCGCCGTCGGTGCCGACGACTTCAACACGCTGGTTGCCGCCGTGAAGGCCGCGGGCCTCGTCGAGACGCTGAAGGGTGACGGACCGTTCACGGTCTTCGCCCCGACGGACAAGGCCTTCGCCAAGATTCCGAAGGAGACGCTCGAGTCGCTGCTCCTCCCGGAGAACAAGGACAAGCTGACCGCCATCCTCACCTACCACGTCGTCCCCGGGAAGGTGATGGCGAAGGACGTCGTCGGGCTGAAGTCGGCGAAGACCGCCCAGGGCTCGAAGATCAAGGTCAAGGTCGCCGGTGAGGGCGTCATGATCAACAACGCCAGCGTCGTGAAGACGGACATCGTCTGCAGCAACGGCGTGATCCACGTCATCGACACGGTCATCATGCCCCCCAAGGGCAAGTGAGCACGCTGGCCAGCCCACCTCGGGCCGCACGACTGGACGGGAGCGAACGCGTCGCCGAAGATCGGCGACGCGTTCCCCCGAACAGCCTCACCACCGTGACCGAATCGATCCTGAATCGAGTGGCCAACGGAGACCAGGCAGCCCTCGGCGAGTGCATCACTCGCTACGGCGGCCTGGTCTGGTCGCTTGCGCGACGCCTGCTTCGCGACGACCGCGAGGCCGAGGACGGCGTGCAGGACGTCTTCGTCGAACTCTGGCAGTCGGCCGGACGCTTCGACCCCGGCCGCGCGAGCGAGTCGACCTTCGTCGGGATGGTCGCCCGACGCCGCCTCATCGACCGCCGTCGCCGCATGGACCGCGTGCCCGACCCGTTGCCGCTCGACACGCGACAGCCGGCGACGGAAGAAGCCGATCCGCTCGAACAGGACGACCGCAACGCCCAACTCGCACGAGCTTGGAAGGAACTTCGAGAAGAAGAGCGAACGGTGTTGGAGCTGGCGATCCACGGCGGTCAGACCTACGCCGAGATCGCCGAGCGAACCGGGACCCCGCTCGGCACCGTGAAGTCGCGAGCCCGCAGCGGCCTGCAGCGACTCCGCGAGAACCTGAGCCGAGTGGGCGTCGAAGCCGGGGGGCCGACATCGTGACTCCCGAACGTGAACGACAGCGTATGTTGGACCTCCTCGCCGACCGCGCCCTCGAAGGGCTCTCCGAAGAGCAGGAACTGGAACTCGCCGAACTCGTCGAACGCTGCCCCGTCGAGGACGAGGAGGCGTTCGACGCACTCGCCGCCGAGCTGTGCGTCGCGTCCGTCAAGGGGCCCGAAGAGGTTCCCGAGCACCTGCAACGACGGCTTCGCGACGCCCTCGAGCGCGGCCAGTTGAACGTTCCGACGAGCGAGCGACCGTTGGTGGCGACGGCCACGCCGCCGGCGCGTACCACAGCTCAGGTCCGCTGGTC
Source organism: Planctomycetaceae bacterium (assembly GCA_028284885.1). Lineage (GTDB taxonomy): Bacteria > Planctomycetota > Planctomycetia > Planctomycetales > Planctomycetaceae > JANQQW01. The sequence goes on along the minus strand of JANQQW010000301.1, from coordinate 13,555 downwards.
CGAGATCGCCGGCTGGCTCGTTGCGGTCGTCTGCCTCGTGTTGGCGGTTTCGCCTTCACTGCTGATGCCCCCGCCGAACGACGTCGAGGCCCCGGTCGTGCCGTCGGCCGTTGCACTCCGAGAGGCGCTTCTCGACGAGGCCGACGACCTCGTTCGCCTCGACTGGTCGGGCGGGCCGACGGCTCCGGAGAAGCCCGAGGACTTCGCCTTCGGAGACGTCGTCTGGAGCCCTTCTCGTCAGGAAGGCTACATGCGGTTCCGCGGCCTGCCGGTCAACGACCCGGGCAAGGAGCAGTACCAGCTCTGGATCTTCGACGCGACACGCAACGAGGCGCATCCCGTCGACGGCGGCGTGTTCGACGTGACGGTCGCGGGCGAGACCGTGATTCCGGTCGTCCCGAAGTTGCTCGTACGCGAGGCGACGTTGTTCGCGATCACGGTCGAGCCGCCCGGCGGGGTGGTCGTCTCGGACCGCTCGCGGCTGCCGCTCTTGGCCCAGGTGCCGGCGACCTGAACGGCTGCGGCTGGTCAACCACCGAACCACGCCCGCAGCCGGTCGCCCCATCCCTGTGGGGCGACGGCCGTCGAGGCGACGTTGGTCGGCAGCTGGGCGAGCCCGACTCCCTGCACGGCCAGTCCGTACGCGACCACGAAGGCACCGGGCCGGTCGCGGCAGGCCGGGTGCCGTTCCAACCCGTCGGGCAGCACTCGTTGCAGTTTGCTCAACGTTCCCACGTCCCGACGAAGCTGCTGTTCGAGGAACTTCACCAGCCCCGTCGTCTCGAAGGCGTCGCCGAGGCAGACGACACGGCTGATGCCGCTGTTCGGCACGCTCGTCTGGAACACCCCGAACGTCTGGTTCAGCCGCCCGGCGAAGTCGAGGTAGGCGTCCTTGAGCAACGGAACGAACTCGAACGGAGGCAGCTTCTTCTCGCCTCGCTTGATCGCCTCCGCCTCGCGGTCCGTGCAGTTGCGACCCTCGGCGATCGCCCGGGTGACGTCTCGCCCTCCGAACGCGACGACGCGGGACCAGAACGTCCGGCCGTCCGTGACGACCACGGAGGTCTCTCGCGTGCCCATCTCCAGGAAGACGAGCGACGGCCGGTTCCCCTGCTTCGCCCGCGCGGCGAGATTCCGGTCGGCCACCATCGCGTTGAAGACGGCGACGTTCGAGAACTGGATCCCGTCGACCGGGCGTCCGACCGCTGCCTCGACCGCCGCCACCGCCTCGGTCTGCGTGGCGACCACGTGAACGCGACAGGGCCGCTCGTCCTCCTGGACGTGGTACCGAGTCGTCAGTTGTTCCGGCGGGAAGGGGACCGAGCTGCGGATCTCCTCTCGCACGATGTCCTCGATCGCGTGGAGGTCTTCCGGCTGCACGGCGAACGTCCGGTGGATGCAACGCTCGGCCGGCAACGAGACCCACAGTCCGTCGTCCGCTTCGACGTGCTTCTCCACGAACGAGGCCGCGAGCGCCAACGCCGGCTCGGCGTCACCGGTCGCCGCACGACCCTTCCGGGTCGCGTGGGCCGCTCCCAGCAGACGAATGCGACCACGTTCCGCCCGCTCGAGCCGCACGGCCTTCACCCCGGCCCGCCCCACGTCGATGCCCCAGACGGGGCGGAGAACGTCGTGTTGTGAGGAGGAGCCCACGTCTCTCGATCACACGATACGGTTGCCGGGCAAGACCGTCACGCAAGCAGGAACCTTCGTCGCAAACCACTCACCCCAGGTCGAGGTCGAGATCGACCCACGCCCGTTTCTTGTGGCTGTCGAGCACGGCGTCGGCGACGGCCTGGGCCCGGGCGCCGTGGTCGAAGCCCGGCAGGCAGTCGCGGTCCTCGACGATCGACGAGACGAACTCCCAGACGAGGTCGTAGCGGAAGACGGTGCTCGGCACGCCGTCGTGCGGCGGACGTGGGCTGCCGGGGGCGACCAGGAACTCGTCCGGCACGGGCGTCTTCTCCATCGTCCCGCCGTGCTTGCCGAGGATGACGTTGTTCGGGTCGGTCAACTGGTACGCGGCCGAACCCTCGCTGCCGTTCACCTCGGCCCACTCGTACCCGAACCCGTTGTTGTGGTGGCCCTTCATCAGCGTGCTCCCCTCCCACACGCCGACGGCCCCGCCCTCGAACCGCCCGATCAGCGACGACCAGTCGTCCACCTCGCTCGGCTCGCACGACTCGCCCGACTCCGTCACGTTCCGTTTCGCGTACTGGGCGATCGAACCGCAGACCGACTCGAGCGGCCCCATCAGGTCCATCGCGAAGTCGATGCGGTGGATCGTCATGTCGAAGAGATCGCCCGCCCCGGCCAGCTTCTTGTACTGCCGCCAGCCCCAGCTCGTCTCGGGCCAGTCGAGGAACCGCTGGCTGCGGAAGTGCCGAGGCTCGCCGAGCTGCCCGGACCGGACGAGGTGCCGGACGTACCGCATGGACGGGGCGAAGCGGTAGGTGAAGGCCGTCATGTGCTTCACGCCCTTGTCCCGGGCGGCCCGGTACATCCGGGCGGACTCCTCGAAGTTCAGCCCCAGCGGCTTCTCGCACATCACGTGCTGCCCCGCCTCGACGCACGCCAGCGAGATGTCGAGGTGGGTGAAGTTCGGTGTCGCCACGATCACCGCGTCGATCCCGTCGTCCGCCGCGATGCCGGCGAAGTCCACGTAGGTCCGCAGGGGGGCCGGCCCGGCGTCGGCCCAGTCCGACTTCCGCTGCTCCAGCAACGACTCGTTCGGATCGCACAACGCGACGAGTTCGCACCGCGGGTCGATGCGAATGCCGGGGACGTGGTGGTAGTCGGAAACGGCGCCGACGCCGACGATGCCAATGCGAACGGTCATGGGTGGTCGATTTCGAGGAACGAACGGAAGCGGAGTCCGCCCAAGGCTACCGATCCCCTTTCTCCCTGACGACCGTCGGCGGCGACGCACGGTGGACGGCCGACGCGAGCGATCGAGGCGACTGCCCCGCCACGAGGCTCGTCGAATGGTCCGCGACCGTCGACGGCAGGCTCACGGCGTCACCCGCCGTCCGACCAGCCGCTACTGGGACTGCAGTTCGAACGTGAAGTCGTTGTCCCCCTCCTCGGTGACGGTGGCCGTTTGCCCGGACGTGGACTGGCTGGCGAACTTCTTCGGCACGAGCCACTCCTCGGAGGTCGAGAGCGGGTCGGCCTCGGGATCGTCCGGGTTGAGGACCGTGTTCGTCTTCACCTTCTTGACGGTCACGACGTGCTCGCCCGGCACGGCGCCGTCCGTAGCTTCGTAGGTGGTGAGAGTGAACCGGCCGCTGGCATCGGTGCGGCCGTAGGCGGCGAGTTCCTTGGACTTCGAGTGGAAGTTCACGGTCGCCCCCTCGACAGGTTGGCCGTCGAGTGTCACGACGCCCGTTGTCGGCACGACCTTCTCGCGGTCGGCCGTCCACTTGTCCTCGCCTCCGCCGGAGCAGCCGACGAACAGTGCGAGACAGACGACGGGAGTGGCAGCGCGGACGAACATGGCAGTTCCCTCGAGCGGTAGGGAGAAGCGCCGGACGAATCGCCCGGCGCTCGCTTGGTGGCAAGCAGAAAGCTGGGACACGGCTCAGAGGCCTTGGAGAACCTCGCCACCGGCCTTCGAGCCGAGGGCCCCCCAGACGCCGTAGGGGCTGACGCCCGAGGTCGGGCTCGCGGTCCCCTGGTTGCCGGCGTCGATGTTCTCGCTGATGAACCGCACGGCACCGTCGGTCATCACCACCTGCACGCCACCGGTGTGGAAGCTGGAGGCCGTGTAGAAGCCGTTCTGGGCATCGTGGTTGTTGTGAGCACACTGCGGCCCGTTGGGGGGGAGGCACGTGTTGACCGCGCTGAACCCGCCACCGCCGTCGGGCCAACGTCGCCCGGACCAGTCGGCGTGGCTGCCGACGTACTGGCCCGTCGCGGCGTTGAACTCCGCGGCACAGTCGTTCGGGACGGTGTGGTTTCCACCGTCGCGGGCCGTCCTTCCGACGTCGTTCGAGTTCACCGGGAAGCGACGTTCGGTCATCGCAATCGTGTTGGACGTGCCGTCGGTGACGTCGCGGAACTTGACACTCGACCCGAGGCCGAAGAGTCCGCGGGGGTTCGAACTGTTGACGTTCCAGCTGTCGCCGGCACTGAAGTGGTAGGCGTGCTTGCCGACCGAGTCCGTGCTGCTGTGCGCCGGATTCGACGGGCAGTTGAGCACGGTGATCTCGGTCGTGTAGGGGTTCGGGATGGCACCCGAGTCCGTGTCCCAACCCCACGGTACGGGAACGCCGCCGCTGTTGTCGCCCGCGTAGATCGCCTCGAAGACGTTCGCCTGCTCGATGTACGGAAGCAGGCTCACCATCCCGCTCAGCCGGTTGCCGGCCGTCGCCGGCCCGCCCGAGCGATACGGCAAGGCGCCGAACGTGTCGTGGTAGTTGTGGAGGGCAATGCCGAACTGCTTGAGGTTGCTCTTGCAGGACGATCGACGGGCCGCCTCTCGCGCTTGCTGGACGGCAGGCAGCAGGAGCGCGATCAGGATTGCGATGATCGCGATCACCACCAAGAGTTCGATGAGTGTGAATGCACGGCGAGAGCGCAACGAAGTCATGGTGTTTCCTCAAGGTGGGACGAGTCGGGTCGGAGACGTGGCCCGTGGGAAATGGGACGCACGTTGAACCAGCAGCATCAGTATAACTTGATGCGACTCGGGGTTTCCACGATTCCGCAGCGACTCTCTCGGAATCGGTCCTCGCGGCGGCCCGTCAGCCGATCGGCGTCGGCTCGGCGAGTTGCATCAGTTGGGGGGGGATGCCGGGGACGAGGCGGAGTTGGCCGACGTCGAACTGGGTGTGCAGGATCGTCGAGATCAGGTTCTTCGGGCCGAGGGGGTTGGTGTCCGGCTCGCCGCCGTCGCGGGTGGACTGGCCGATCACCTGGCCGCCAGGGAGGCCGCCGCCCGTCATCAGCAGGGGGGCCAGGCGGCTCCAGTGGTCGCGGCCGCCGTTCTTGTTGATCCGCGGGGTCCGGCCCATCTCGCCGCAGCAGACGAGCAGGATCTTGTCGGACAGCCCGCGGTCCTCGAGGTCCCGCACGAACGCGGCGACGGCGTGGTCGAACGAACGGCCGACGGCCTGCATGCCGTCCGTCATGTTCAGGTTGTTGCCGTCAGCGTGCATGTCCCAGACGCCGGCGTAGGAGGCGTGTATCGTCACGAAGCCGCACCCGGCCTCGCACAGCCGGCGGGCGAGCAGCAGCAGCTTGCCGATCGACTGCGCCTGGGCGTCGTACATCGGGCTGCGGCGTTTGTACTTCCACTGGTTCTTCTTGAAGAACCGCTTCGTGTCGTACTTGGCGACGACCTCGGGGTCCTCGTTGGCGAGGTCGAGCGCGTTGCGAACGCCGCCGCCGAGCAGCAGGCCGTACGCCTGCTCGCGGAGCTCGTCGACCGACTCCAACCCGCCGTTCGTGTCGATCCGACGTTCCATGCGGTCGAGCGCCGTCAGCAGCGACCGACGGTCCTCGAAGAACCGCCCGCGGGGGAGCGTGACCTCCATGTCCTTCTGCAGGTCGCCGCCCGCGCCGGGGACGAACGGGGCGAATCCCTTCCCGTACGGGCCGGTGGCGTTGAGGTCGCCGCGGGCCGACGGGCCGGGCACGTCCTCGCTGACGGCGGCCGGGTAGAGCACGCAGTTGGTCGGCGTGCCGTTGTCGGAGCGGGTCGTCCCGACGACACGGGCCGAGTGGACGCCGATGTTCGCCTCCAGCGAGTCCTCGCCGACGATGGGCCGGATGTTGTGGCCGGCGTTGTTGGTCGTGAAGGAGCGAACGAGCGTCAGCCGGTCGGCGACCTCGGCGAGCTGGGTGAAGGTGTCGCCGAAGCGGACGCCGGGGATCGTCGTCTCGGTGGTGCCGGTGACCGTGCGGACGGCCGAGGGGCCTCCGGTTTCGGGTCCCACGTCTCCAACTGGCTGGGGCCGCCCTGCTGGAACAGGAACACGACCGACTTGCCGCGGACGGACGCCGCGAGCGACTCGGCAGCCACCCGGTCGCCGAGCAGCGACCCGAGCCCGACCGCCCCGAGGGCAGAGGTCCCGGCCTTCAGCAGCGTGCGGCGGCTCGTTCGCTTTCCGTCGTAGACCGTGAACACGTGGCTCTCCGTCGACTAGGTTCGCAACCCCAACCGTAAGCGCGGCAACCCATTCACCACAAGACATATGTCCGACGGGCCGCCCTCGTTACGCAGGAGTCGGGCCTGTCGGCGGGTCGAGACCGAACGAGTTCGCCGGACGCACGGTCGCAGCGGCGGAATCTGCCGCAACCCGCGCGGTCCACACAGTCTACGCGACTCGCCGTTCAGCCGCCGCGGGCGTTCCGCTTGCGGGCGTTCTCGGTGAGGTGCACCTTCCGGAGGCGGATGACGTCGGGCGTGACCTCGACGTACTCGTCCTCCTCGATGTACTCGAGGGCCGCCTCGAGGCTCAGCTTGCGGGCCGGCTTCAGGACGATCGCCTCGTCCGCCCCGGACGAACGCACGTTCGTCAGCTTCTTCTCGCGGATCGGGTTGACGACGAGGTCGTCCTCCTTCGCGTTCTCCGCGACGATCATCCCCTCGTACACGTCGTCGCCGGGGGAGACGAACATCTCCGACCGCTCCTGCAGCCGCCACAGGGCGTACGGGACGGCCTTGCCGGCGATCTGCGAGATCATCACGCCGTTCGCTCGCCGCGGCACGTCCCCCTCCATCCGTTGGTAGCCCTCGAAGCGGTGGTGGATGATCGCCTCGCCGCGGGTCGCGTTCAGCAGCCGGGTGCGGATGCCGATCAGGCCGCGGGCCGGGATCGAGAACTCGAGGTGCGTCATCCCGGTGTCGCTGGCCGTCATCTCGTTGCACTGTCCGCGGCGGTTGCCCACGATCTCCATCACCGGGCCGACGCTCTCCGTCGGGACGTCGACGACGAGCTGCTCGAACGGCTCGTGCCACTTGCCGTCGATCTCCTTCTTGATGACCTGCGGCTTGCCGACCGAGAGTTCGTACCCTTCGCGGCGCATCGTCTCGATGAGCACGGAGAGGTGCAGCACGCCGCGGCCGGAGACCTGGAAGCTGTCCTTCTCGCCCGTCTCCTCGACGCGGAGGGCGACGTTCGACTCCAGTTCCCGCATCAGCCGTGCTCGCAGGTGCCGGCTCGTCAGGAACTTGCCGGTCTGCCCGGCGAGCGGCGACGAGTTGACGGTGAACAGCATCGAGAGCGTCGGCTCGTCGACGGCGATGCGGTCGAGCGCCTGCGGATTGTCCGGCTCGGTGACGGTGTCGCCGATCTCCGGATCCGGCAGCCCGACGAGGGCGACGATGTCGCCGGCGGTCGCCTCGGAGACGGCCGTGCGGCCCAGCTTGTCGAACGCCTGCACCTCCTCGACCTGCCCCTTCACGTGGCTGCCGTCCGCCTTGATCAGCGTGACCTTCTGCTTCGGCTTCAGTCGGCCGGAGACGATGCGGCCCGTTGCGATGCGGCCGACGAACTCCGACCAGTCGAGCGACGTGACCATCAGCTGCAGCGGTCCCTCCGGATCGACGATCGGCGGCGGCACCTTCTCGACGATGAGGTCCAGCAGGGCCGAGACGTCGCCGGTCGGCTCGCTCGGGTCGTGCGTCGCGTAGCCCTCCTTCGCGGAGGCGAAGACGTAGGGGAAGTCGAGCGTCTCGTCGTCGGCCCCCAGTTCGACGAACAGGTCGAACGTCTCGCTGAGCACGTCGTCCGGCCGTCCGTCCGGTCGGTCGACCTTGTTGACGACGACGAGCGGCTTGAGGCCGACTTCGAGCGCCTTGCTGACGACGAACCGCGTCTGCGGGCGGGGACCCTCGAAGGCGTCGACGACGAGCAGGCAGCCGTCCGCCATGCGGAGCACACGCTCGACCTCGCCGCCGAAGTCGGGGTGGCCGGGGGTGTCGATCACGTTGATCTTCACGCCCTTCCAGGCGATGGCGACGTTCTTGGCGAGGATGGTGATGCCCCGCTCGCGCTCGAGGTCGTTCGAGTCGAGGATGCAGGTCTGCGAGAGCTCGGCGTCGCGGAACTGCCCGGACTGCTTCAGCAGGCAGTCGACGAGGGTCGTCTTGCCGTGGTCGACGTGGGCGATGATCGCGATGTTGCGAAGGTCGGTGCGTTCGGGCATCGGTGTGGACGGTCCACGCAGGAGGGAACAGCGGGGGGCACCTGTCGGGCGAGTCGTCGAAACTGGCGAGTCGATCGAGGGTGCGGGCCGGGAGAGCAGTCTCGGCGAGCGAATCGGCGTGGGCGAAGTGTATCAGCGGATCCGGCCGCCGGGAAGGTGGGTTCCGGGTCCGAACCGCGGAACTCACTTCTTCTTGCGGAACATGTCCAGCATGCGGTGGGTGACCAGGAACCCGCCGACGACGTTCATCGTGGCGAGGATCACGGCGACCAGGCCGAGCACGCGGGCGACGGTGCTGTCGCCCGTGCCGGCGGCGACGAGGGCGCCGACGAGCGTGATGCCCGAGATCGCGTTCGAGCCGGACATCAGCGGCGTGTGCAGCGTGGGCGGGATCTTGGTGATGATCTCGAAGCCGACGAAGACGGCCAGCACGAAGATCGTCAGCAGCAGAACCGCGTGGCTGCCGGTGGACTGGGCCGTCTCTCCGGCGTCGGCGAGAAGTGTTGTGAAGGTCGTCACGATTCGGTCTCGCCGGATTCGTTGTCGTTCGGGTCGTTCTCGGCCGCTGCGTCCGACTCGGTGGGCAGTGGCTGTTTGCCGGAGCCGCCGAGTGGTGGGAGGCCGAGCAGTTCGCGGATGCGGCCGTGGACGATCTCGCCGTCCCGGGTGACGAGCGTGTCGCGGACGATCTGGTCCTCGAGGTCGATCTTCAGCCGGCCTTCTTCGAGCATGTTCTCGAGGAAGGTCACCACGTTCTTCGAGTACATCTCGCTGGCGTGGTAGGGGACCTCGGAGGGGAGGTCGGTCGGGCCGAGGATCGTCACGTCGTGCTCGACGACCGTCTCGTCGGCCTTCGTGAGGGCACAGTTGCCGCCCCGTTCCGCGGCGAGGTCGACGATCACCGAACCGGGCCGCATCTGGACGACGGCGTCCTCCGTCACGAGCAGCGGCGACGGCCGGCCGGGGATCGCGGCGGTCGTGATGACGACGTCGTGCTCGGCACAGACCTTGGCGAGTTCCTCCCGTTGCCGGGTGTAGAACGCCTCGTCCATCTCCTTGGCGTAGCCGCCCGCCCCCTCGGCGTCGGCCGTGCGGGTGTCGGGCTCGACGAACCTGCCGCCAACCGACTCGACCTGCTCGCGGACGACGGGCCGGAGGTCGTACGCGGAGACCATCGCCCCGAGCCGCTTGGCCGTCGCGATCGCCTGCAGCCCGGCGACCCCGGCCCCGATGACGAACACGCGTGCCGGCTTCAGCGTGCCGGCGGCCGTCATCATCAGCGGGAACATCCGCGGCAGGGCGTCGGCGGCGAGCAGCACGGCCTTGTACCCGGCGATGGTCGCCATCGAGGAGAGCACGTCCATGCTCTGGGCTCGCGTGATCCGCGGGACGAGCTCCAACGCGAAGACGTCGATGCCGTTCGTCGCGAGCGGTTCGAGCGCCTTCGGCTCGGACAGCGGGTCGCAACTCGCCACCAGCGTCTGGCCGCGTCGCAGGGCGGAGGCGTCGAACCCCTCGCAGGCCCCGGCCGCCACCACACTCGCGAGCACGTCGGCTCGTTCGACCACGACCTCGCGATCGACGACCTCGGCCCCCTTGTCCGCGTACTCGGAGTCGAGGAACCCGGCCGCCGCCCCGGCGGTCCGTTCCACCACGACTTCCAGGCCGGCCCGCTTCAACGTGGCGACCCCGGCCGGCACGAGGGCCACGCGGCGTTCGCCGGGGCTCGTCTCGCGCAGCACGCCCACCACGAGGGGGGCGGTCGGGGGACTGTCGCTGGGCTCGGACATCGGGCTTGGCCGGGAAGAGAGACGCGCTCCTTATAGTCGAACCGGAAGGTGGTCGAAACTCTCGGGCGGCCTGACGCGGACCACCTCGTTGCGGGTCGGTGGGGGGGCTTCTATCATCGAGACTCGTCGCCTCAGACCGTCCCTCCCCGATCGAGCCGCCGCCCCGATGACGACTCGCCTCCGCACGACGCTGCTGGTCGGCCTGGCCGTCACGCTGCCGTCGGCCCTGTTCGCCGCCGAGCGGCACGCGGAGTTCCTCGAGGCGCTCCGGCAGCGGACGTACTTCGACACGGCCCTCGACTTCCTCGACCGTCTGGAGCGGACGCCCGGGCTGACGTCCGAGGAGCAGCGGCTGATCCCGTTCGAGCGGGCCGTCACGTTGCAGGCGTACGCCCGCACGTCGCGGAACCCGGACGAGCGGGTGCGGATGCTGGCCGACGCCGAGGCGTTGCTGGCCGACTTCGTGAAGAAGTACCCCGACGACGACCGACTCGCCGACGCGAACGGCCGGCGGGCGAAGATCCTGCTCGACCGGGCGGAGAGCGAGATCCTGCGGGCCGAGCGACCCTCGAACGCCGACCGGGCCGAACAGCTGCGGACGCAGGCCCGGGAGTACGTCTCGGAGGCGCGGACGGTCTTCACGACGGCCCGCCAGCAGTTCGAGAAGCGGTACGAGACGTTCCCGAAGTTCTCGACCGACGACGCCGTCGTCGCGGCCCGAGACGCGGCCGAGAACGACATGGTCCAGGCGTGGGTCGACCAGGCGTTGTGCACCTTCACCGAGGCCCGCACCTACGCGGAAGGGGACGCCGAGCGGAGCCGCCTGCTGGAACGAGCCGCCGAGGAGTTCCGGGAGATCGCCGCGGAGAACCGCCGCACCCGCGTCGGCCTGTACGCCACGCTGTGGGAGGGGAAGTGCTTCGAGGAGCAGGGGCAGCACGACGTCGCGATCTCGCTGTACCAGAAGGTCCTCGAACCGCGTGACGACGAGGACGCCCGCGACGTTCACCCCGCGACCCAGCGGCTCCGCGACCAGGCGCTGTGGTTCAAGCTGGGCTGCTGGAACAAGCAGGGGCTGCACCAGCTGGTGTTCCAGAACGCGAACGACGAGGAGGGCTGGCTGAAGACGGCCGGCCGTCGCACGAACAGCTTCAACGGGCTCGGCATCCAGCTCGAACTCGCGCGGGCCCAGGAGCAACTCGGCCGGGCGGCCCGGGTGACCGCCTCCGAGCTCGACGCACAGGACATGCCCCGCGAGGCGACCGAGGCGCGAGACCAGTCGCAGAGCCTCCTTCGCTCGGCGCTCTCCCGGGCCCGCGAGGTCTCCCGCTTCGCCACGCCGTTCCAGAACCAGGCGAACGACCTGATCACGCGGCTGGAGACGGAGCTCGACGGCGACGGCGGCGCCCCGGACACGTTCAAACTCGCCTACGGCCAGCTTCGCCGGATGGTCTCGAACGAGGTCAAGTCGGCGAACGAAGCAGTCGCCAAGGCGGACGACCCGGTCAAGAAGCTGCAGCTGAAGTCGGTCCGCGACGACGTGCTGGACGAGGCCGAGGACCTCGCCCGGCTGACGGTCGCGCTCGGCCGGGCCCCCGACGGCTCCGAGGAGGTCAGCCCGGAGGACGTGAACCAGGCCTGGTTCCTCCTCGGCTACGTGAAGTACCAGCAGAACCACAACTGGGACGCGGCTGCCGTCGGCGACTGGCTCGGCCGCACCCGCACGGTCGAGGACCCCGCCGCGTCTCGGCAGGGCCTCTCGCTCGTCGTCTCGGCCATGCAGCGGGAGTACGCACGGTTGGAACCGGACCAGCGGGCCCGTGAGTTCGAGCTGCTGCTGGAGGCGGCCGGCCTGCTGGAGGCGACGTTCCCCGAGGAGACCGAGACGAACAAGGCCCGCGTGGTCGTCGCCGGCCTCTACGAGCGACGCGGCGACCCCGTCCGCGCGGCCGCCTGGTACTCGAGGGTCACCGAGTCGTACCCTGGCCACATCGAGGCGCAGGTCAAGGCGGGCACGGCCTTCTGGGACGCCTACCTGCAGGCTCCCTTCATGCCCGAGGACGAACGCCCCGACGCGGCCACCCTCGCGGACTGGCGGAAGCAGGCGGTCGAGAACCTCGAACGCGGCCTCGCCCTCGCCGAGAAGGCGATCCCCGAGGACGGCCCGGAGAACCAACGGGAACCGTTGATCCTCGGGAAGATCACCCTCGCCGACATCCTGATCGACGACGGTCGCGAGCAGGAGGCGGCCGACGTGCTGATCGAGACACCGCACTCGGTGATCGAGTCGGTCGAGGTGCAGTTCGGGGAACAGCGGCCGCGGGCCGGCATCAAGAGCGCCCTCTTCGCCCGCGAGGCCTACAAGCGGCTGCTCCGCGCCCGCATCGGCCTCGGGCAGACCGACGAGGCCCGCTACGTGATGCTGCTGCTGGAGGACGTCTCCGCCGACGCCGAACTGCTCGACCTGTACCAACAGCTCGGCGAGAGCCTGCAGGGCGAGATCGAACGTCTGAAGCAACTCGACCAGGCCGACCGGCTCGCCGACGTCCGCGCCGCGTTCGACGGCTTCCTCGACAAGCTCTACGAGGGCCGCAACGTCCTCCCGTACAACACGCTCCTCTGGATCGGGGCGAGCTACTACGGGATCGGCAGCGGCATGGGGGACGACGTCGCCGCGGACGACTACTTCTCGAACGCCGCCGACGTCTACCGCGTGATGATCGACAAGGCCGCCTCCGACGCCGACTTCGCCCCCGGCATCCCGCTCGACGGCGTCCGCCTGCGGCTCGTCACCTGTCTGCGGCGGCTGGAGGAGTTCGAGGACGCCGAGAAGCTCGCGATGCAAGTCGTGACGGCCCAGCCCACCAGCGTGGACGCCCAGAAGTCGATTGCGTCCGTCTACGTCGACTGGGCCGCAACCGGACCGGCCGACGCCCTCGCCAAGTACCGCAAGGGCCTGTTCGGGGCGGACGTCGTCTACTCCGGCAGCCAGGTCACGTTGCGCGGATGGCGGTGGGTCGTCGACGTCTACGCGACCGAGCACGCCCGCTCGGCCGGACGTGACGGCGGCAGCGGCCTGCTCGAACGACTCGCCGACGCCAAGTACACGTTCCTCGACGCCGTCGCCGGCATGGCCGAGGTCGAAGCCGACCCGTCCCGCAGGCTGACGTCGCTCTCGTCGGCCGAGGTCGAGCTGAAGCAACTCGCCCGCGGCATCGGGGCCGCGTTCGACGCCGAGCAGAAGTCGCGGTTCCAGCAGTTGTACAACCGCGTTCAGCGGACCCGCGGCGTTCCGGAGACGGCTCTCGACTGGGCGAAGCCGGTCGAGCCCCGGCCGCCCGCCCCGGTCGAGCCTCCACCCGCCGAACCGGCGAACGAGGCCGACCCCGTCGCCGACGCCGACGACGGGCCACCGGCGGCCGAGAAGGCCGGCGGCGTCAGCATGATCGCCGTGCTGTTCGGCCTGCTGGTGGCCGTCGGCATCGGCGTCGGCTGCTTCGTGCTGATGTCCCGCCCGCGGAAGCGAGGCCCGAGCGTCGCCGTCACCAGCGCTCCCGAGCCCGTCTTCACGCAGCCGGAGGAGGAAGCCCGGCCGCGTCGCCGCAAGAAGG
>JANQQW010000271.1 GCA_028284885.1 Planctomycetaceae bacterium | reverse complement strand
AACCCTCGCGGGTCCACGTCGCCGCGCCGCCGTTCCTCTCGGCGACCGTTTTGACCAGCGCGAGTCCCAGGCCGACGTCTCCGACTCCGGTCCCGGCCCGACCGAGGACGCGGACGTGTTCGAGCCGTTCGTCACCACGAAGCCCGAAGGCGTCGGCCTGGGACTCGCGCTGGTCAAAACGGTCGCCGAGAGGAACGGCGGCGCGGCGACGTGGACCCGCGAGGGTTCAATGACACGGTTCAGCCTGGCCGTGCCACACGAGCGAGTCGCGAATGGGGAGTAGCGAGTAGCATCGGAATCGGCCTTCCGCGACCATCGTGGTGCTACTCCCTGTTCCCTACTCCCTGACCCCTCGCCTCCCCGTGTCCCACGTTCTCATCGTCGACGACGAACCGGCCATCTGCTGGGGGCTCCGCGAGGCGCTCGGCGACGAGTCGCACGACGTCACGGTCGCCGGCTCCGCCGAGGAGGCGTTGCGGGCGGTCGACGACGGTCTGCAGCCGGACACGATCCTGCTCGACGTTCGGCTGCCGGGCATGGACGGACTGACCGCGATGTCGGAGTTCCGGACGCGGGTCGCCGGCGTGCCGATCGTCGTGATGACGGCGTTCGGCGACCTGCAGACCGCCGTGCAGGCCGTGCAGTCGGGGGCGTTCGAGTACCTCGTGAAGCCGTTCGACCTCGACGTGGCGACCGAGACCGTCACGCGGGCGCTCGCCCTGACCGAACGAGGCACGACCGTCCCGCCGAGTTCGCCCGAGGACACGCCCTCCCCGGACGGCACGCTCGTCGGCGCGTCGCCCGCCATGCAGGAGGTCTTCAAGCAGATCGCGCTGGTCGCGGCGAGCGACGTACCGGTGCTCGTCACGGGCGAGAGCGGCACCGGCAAGGAACTCGTCGCCCGGGCCGTTCACCAGCACGGCCCGCGACGCGACGCCCCGTTCCTCCCCATCTGCATCGCGGCCCTCAGCCCGGGACTGGTGGAGAGCGAGCTGTTCGGGCACGTGAAGGGGGCCTTCACCGGGGCGGCCGCCGACCGACGGGGGCTGCTCGAACTCGCGCACGGCGGCACGGTCCTGCTCGACGAGATCGGCGACACGGAGCTCGGCCTGCAGGTGAAGCTGCTGCGGGCCCTCGAACAGCGTGAGGTGACGCCGGTCGGCGACCCGCGGCCGCGGCCGTTCGACACCCGCATCGTCGCCGCGACGAACCGGCCGCTGCCTGAGCTCGTCGAGAAGGGGGAGTTTCGGGACGACCTCTTCTTCCGCCTCAGCGTGTTCCACATCCGGTTGCCGCCGTTGCGGGAACGGGTCGAGGACGTCCCCGCGCTCGCCCGGCACTTCCTCAGCCGGGTCCGCGGTGCGAGGCAGAACCGGGAACTCTCCGAGGCCGCGGTTGCCGAGCTGAAGTCCCGCCGCTGGCCGGGCAACGTCCGCGAACTGCGGAACGTCATCGAGCACGCCGCCATCGTCGCCCGCGGTCCCGTCGTCGAGGCAGCCGACCTTCCGAGCGAGGCCACTCCCCCAGCCGCTGCCGGTGACGGATCGACGTCCCGGGACGACGTGTCCCGCGTGCTCGCGGAGTGGACCCGTCGGACCCTCGCTGCCGGGGAGGACTCGAAGCTGCACGAGCGGCTGCTCGAACTCGCCGAGCCCCCCGTCCTCGCCGCGGTTCTGGAGCACACCGGCTTCAACCGCGCCGCCGCCGCCGAACTCCTCGGCCTGCACCGCACGACGCTGCGACAGAAGCTCCGGAAGTACGGCCTCGAACCGAACGCCGAGTGACCGTGGGACGGATTTCCAATCCGTCTGTCACGCGCAGTGAAGACGACGAGTCGCGGATGCCTCCAGGGAACTCAAGTCGCTCCCGCATCCGTGACCATCGACGTCGATCGGCGGCTCTTCCGAACGTGGTTGGACGGATTGGAAATCCGTCCTACGGCGTCAGTTCGAGCCACCCGTCGAGGCCGTGACGGGGGCGGCGGCAGGTAGCGGCGGCAGGGCTTCCTCCATCACGCCCTTCACCCGCGGCCACAGCAGCACGCCCTCCACCACCATCCAGACCTGCAGGCACATGATGGCGACGGAGAAGGAGAACAGCAGGTACTTGCCGTTCCACCACCAGCCGGACTCCGCGTTGAACATCGACCACAGCATGGCCCACGCCGGCATGATCAGCATGAAGACCATCGGCACGGCGGCGAACGCGACCGGCTTGTTCCGCCGCCACAGGTAGAAGACGGTCACCATGAAGGCGAGGCCGGCCAGCAGCTGGTTCGTCGCACCGAACAAAGGCCACAGGATGAGCCCGCCACTGCCGGGGCCGAGCGCCGCGCTCGCCGGGATCATCGCGACCAGCCCGGCGAGGACGACCGCCGTCCCGGTGGCCGTGTACTTGTTCGTCAGCGGTTGCACGCGCAACGTGCCGGCGAGTTCCTGGATCACGTACCGCTGCAGCCGCGTCGCGCTGTCGAGGGTCGTCGCCGCGAAGCAGGCCACGAGCACGGCGATGATGCTGATCGCGATCCCGAGCGGCAGGCCGATCGTCGTCAGGAAGTTCGCTCCCCCCTCGACGAACGCTCCGACCATCTGCGGCAGCTTGAAGTTCGCCCAGGCCCCCTCGGCTCCGGCGTTGTACCGGGCGTGCCAGGCGGCTCGGCCCGTCACGGGAACGCCGTCCGCATCGGCCGCCGTGTAGGCGTAGCCGTTGCCGGCCGTGAACGTCGCGGGGTCGCGGTCGAACTTCCCCATGCCGACGCCCGCACAACAGGCGAGGATGACCACGACGGCGAGCCCGCCCTCCAGCAGCATCGACCCGTAGCCGACGTACTGGGCGTCGGTCTCGGTCTCGATCTGCTTGCTCGTGGTGCCGCTGCTGACGAGGCAGTGGAACCCGCTGCACGCACCGCACGCGATCGTGATGAACAGGAACGGCCAGACCGGCGGGGCGTCGGCTGGAATGCTCGTCGCCACCGCGGGAGCCGTCGACACGATGTCCGCCCGACCGGTCGCCCCGGCAACGATCACGCCGCCGACGAGCAGCACCAGCGCCAGCACGAGCTGGTGGCTGTTCACGTAGTCCCGCGGCTGCAGCAGCAACCAGACCGGCAGCACCGACGCCACGAAGCAGTACGCCAGCAGGATGAACGTCCAGATCATGACCGAGTTCGGGAACGGCCCCAGCGACTTCAGACCGAACATCGCGTTGAAGTCGACCGGGAGGTAGTACGTCCCGAGGTAGATGCAACCGTAGACGACGGCGAGCGCCCCGAGCGACGGCCACAGCAGGCTGGCGTCCTTCTGCCGTGCGTACAGGCCGATGGCGACCGCGATCGGCAGCGAGATCCACGTCGGCAGGACCGACTCCGGGTAGGCCGAGAAGATGATCGCGATCACCAGCCCGAAGACCGCGAGCACCAGCGTGAGCGCGAGGAACAGAATCAGCAGGAACAGCAGTTTCGCCCTGGGATTGAGCAACCGGCCCGCCACCTCGCCGACCGTCTGCCCGCGGTTCCGGAGCGAGACGACGAGCGCCCCGAAGTCGTGGACGGCCCCGATGAAGATCGAACCGAGCAGCACCCACAACAGGGCCGGCAGCCAGCCCCAGAAGACGGCGATCGCCGGCCCGACGATCGGACCCGTCCCCGCGATGCTCGTGAAGTGGTGACCGAAGATCACCTCCTTCTTCGTCGGCACGTAGTCGACGTCGTCCCGCAGCTGCCGACTGGGGACCTCGGCCGCGGAGTCGAGGTTGAAGATCCGCTGCGACAACCACCGCCCGTAGGTGTGGTAGGCGACCAGGTAGCCGACGAAGGCACCGACGGCGATGAGGAGCGTGACCATGAGAACGAGTCCGGAGCGCGGAAAGGCGAGGCGACCCGAGAATATCCCGGACCGGTGGCGACGAGCAAACAACCGCTTCCGAAGCAGGCTCCAGGACGTGACGGTGAAGTCCAGTGCTCACGACGCGACGGTCTCCCCCTCTCCCCGCAGCAACACCACACCGCGGTGGGATGCGACAAGCGGGGAGAGGGGGCCTGCGGTCTCCATCGCGTTTCGAGCGCAGCCCCATCCCGCGGTCGAGCAGCGACTGCAGACAATCCCCAGTTCCCAGTTCCCAGTTCCCAGTCCCCAATCCCCAATCCCCAGTTCCCCCAACCGGGGCGCCGCATCCTCCACACGACCCGCACCACCTGCCCAACCGCTCCTCTCCCCCGCCGGCTGCCCAGACGCCGCCGATTCGCCAACCGGAACTGCGTTCTCTCCACCCGTCGGACCGATCTTTCCGGGGCGGGAAGGGGCGTCCGACGGAGCTGGACGCCACGACTTGCACCCACCACACCCGCGGCAAGGCAGCCGGCGGGACCATCCATAAACGTTCCAGATTCATCAGGCCGACGTGCACATCGGCCCATCGAAAGGGAGTTCCAGAATGCTCGTTCTCAGCAGGCAGCGCGACGAGAGCATCGTCATCGGCGGCGACGTGGTGATCACCGTCGTCGACGTTCGCGGTGACAAGGTCCGCATCGGAATCTCGGCCCCTCACGAGGTTCCGGTTCACCGCGAAGAGGTCTACGAGGCGATCCACGCGATGGCGGAACCCGCCACCGTCCCGCTGCGGGCCGCCTCCTGACCTCGGCTCCGCCGCCCGGGGCGAAGCGCGGCGGCCGCTTCGCCCGGCGGCGGTGGGATCGAAGGCGAGCCCCGATTCACCAGCTCGCGGACTGGTGACATCGCGACGCGAACTCGCCTAAGCTCGGAGGCATGAACGCCCCGGCCGATCCCCTCGACTCGCTGACCCACGAACGGATTCGTTCCTTGCAAGAGGAGCGGGTCCGTTCGCTTTTGCGCGCCGTCGTTCCCGCCAACCGCTTCTACACGGCGAAGTACACGGCCGCCGGGATCGACGCGACGACGGTCGAGACGCTCGACGACTTTCGCCGACTCCCGGTCACCACGAAGGCCGAACTCGTCGCCGACCACACGGCCCACCCACCCTACGGGACGAACCTCACGTTCCCGGTCGAAGAGTACGCTCGGCTCCACCAGACGTCCGGCACCACTGGCACGCCGATGCGGTGGCTCGACACGCCCGAGAGCTGGGCGTGGATCATGGAGAGCTGGGAGCGGATCTTCGAACTCGTCGGCCTCCGCAACGACGACCGGCTCGTGTTCCCGTTCTCGTTCGGCCCGTTCATCGGCTTCTGGGCCGCGTTCGAGGGAGCGTCGCGGCTCGGACGGCTCTGCCTGCCGGGTGGCGGCCTCTCCAGCGAGGCCCGCATCCGCATGATCCTCGACAACGCGGCGACCTTCGTCTGCTGCACGCCGACCTACGCACTGCGGATGCTCGAAGTCGCCGAGTCGATGGGCGTCGATCTCGCCGAGTCGTCCGTCCGCGGACTGGTCGTCGCCGGCGAACCGGGCGGCAACGTCCCGGCGACGCGTGATCGCATCGAGACCGGCTGGGGTGCCCGCGTGTTCGACCACTGGGGCATGACCGAGATCGGCCCCGCCGCCGTCGAGAGCGTCGCGTACTCCGCCGGGCAGTACGTCCTCGAGACGCAGTACGTCGCCGAGATCGTCGATCCGGAGTCGCTCGACCCGGTCGAACCTGGCACGCAGGGCGAACTCCTCGTCACGACGCTCGGCCGGACCGGGTCGCCCGTCATTCGCTACCGCACGGGCGACCTCGTCGTCGAGGACACCGACCCGTCGCCCGACGGCCTCGCGCTGCTCCGCCTGAAGGGGGGCATCCTCGGCCGGGCGGACGACATGCTCACCGTCCGCGGCAACAACGTCTTCCCCTCCAGCATCGAGGCGATCGTCCGCGAGTTCCCCGAGGTCGCCGAGTACCGCGTCCTCGTCGAGACCCGCCGCGCGATGCAGCACGTCCGCATCGAACTCGAACCGAAGCCCGAAGTCACCGACGCCACGGCCCTCGTCGATGCCGTCGGAGCCGCGATCAAGGACCGCCTCAACTTCGCCGCCGAGATCACCCCCGTCCCGCCCGACACGCTGCCCCGCTTCGAGCTGAAGGGGAAGCGGTTCTTCCGCACCGACCCCGCCGACTGACCCGACCGCCGTGACGATCGACCCCGACCGCCTCCAACGCTGCTACGCGACCACCCGCGAGCACCTCCTCTCCCTCCGCAACGACCGCGGCCACTGGGAGGGCGAGCTGTCGACGTCGGCCTTGTCGACCGCGACGGCCGTCATGGCGCTGGAGTTGGTGCGGCGGAGCTGCGAGTCGAGAGTCGAGAGTCCAGAGTCCAGAGCCGGCGGCGAATCGACGTCTCAACCCGGACCGCGGGCGTCCCGCCCGCACGAGCGCGGAGACCACGCGGCGAGCGGGGGGCGTCAGCCCCCTGTTCACGTCGCCTCGAATTCACACGTCCAACCCGGGACACCAAGCCACCCGTGCGACCACTCGACCGGGTCCGACGGGGTCGCCCCAACAGGGGGCTCACGCCCCCCGCTCGCCGGGTTGATCGCCGGCGGCCTCGAGTGGCTCGCCGCTCACCAGAACCCCGACGGCGGCTGGGGGGACACGACGAAGAGTCTCTCGAACATCTCCACCAGCATGCTCGCGCGGGCTGTCTTCAAGGCGACCGGGACCGAGGAGCAGTACCCGGAGGTCGTCGCGGCGGCCGTGCGCTACGTCGACGAGATCGGCGGGGTCGACGCGGTCCTGAAGCGGTACGGCAAGGACCGCACGTTCTCGATCCCCATCCTCACGCACTGTGCGCTCGCGGGGCTCGTCGAGTGGAAGCGGGTGCTGCCGTTGCCGTTCGAGATGGCCTGTGTGCCGGCCCGCTTCTACAAGACGGTCCGGCTGCCGGTCGTCAGCTACGCGCTGCCGGCCCTGATCGCCATCGGCCAGGTTCGGCACCACCACCGCAAGCCGTGGAACCCGCTGACCCGCGTACTGCGTGACCTCGCGAAGCAGCCGAGCCTGCGGGTGCTGGAACGGATCCAGCCGACGAACGGCGGGTTCCTCGAAGCGACCCCACTGACGAGTTTCGTCACGATGAGCCTCGCCGGCATGGGCTTCGCCGACCACCCGGTCGCGAAGAAGGGGCTGGAGTTCATCGTGAACTCCGTCCGCGACGACGGCAGTTGGCCGATCGACACGAACCTCGCGACGTGGGTCACGACGCTCTCCGTCAACGCCCTCGGCGACGACGTCCCGGACGATTCCCGCCCGGCCCTCCGCGACTGGCTCCTCGGCCAGCAGTACCAAGAGGTCCACCCCTACACGAACGCCGACCCCGGCGGCTGGGCCTGGACGGACCTCCCCGGCGGCGTGCCCGACGCGGACGACACGCCGGGGGCGATTCTCGCCCTGATCGGTCTCGAGCGGTCAGCGGTCGGCGGTCAGCGGTCAGCGGCGAGCGGGGGGTGTCAGCCCCCCGGTTACGCGTCCCAAGACGAGTCGACGCCCGAGAGCCGTTCACACGTAACCGGCCGGCTCACACCGGCCGCTCGCCGGGCCGTCGAGAACGGCGTGCGGTGGTTGTTCTCCCTGCAGAACGGCGACGGCGGATTCCCGACATTCTGCCGCGGTTGGGCGAACCTGCCGTTCGACCGGAGTTCGGCGGACATCACGGCCCACGGGCTGCGGGCGGTCTCGTCTTGGCTTCGAATCGAATTCAACGACGAGATTCCTGGTCCCGGCGTAGTCGTTGACTGGAAGCTGGGAACCGTCACTCGGCAGATCAAGCCGCTCGTCGAGTGTGGAACTGCCGGCTTCCGCTACCTCGAACGCGTCCAGCGGCCTGACGGGTCTTGGTACCCGCTGTGGTTCGGGAACCAGTTCGACGCTGAGGAAGAAAACCCGACGTACGGGACCGCCAAGGTGCTCGCGGCGTATCGGGACTGTGGGCGGATCGAGACCGAACCGGCTCGGCGGGGGTTGGAGTGGTTGCGGGCCAACCAGAACGACGACGGCGGATGGGGCGGTCGGAAGGGGATCGTCTCCAGCGTCGAGGAGACGGCCCTCGCGACGGAGTT
>JANQQW010000233.1 GCA_028284885.1 Planctomycetaceae bacterium | reverse complement strand
TCCTGCAGGGCGACAGCCGCGTCGAGGTCGAGGTCGTCAACGCCGGCGTTCCGGGCGACTGCCCACTGCTCTCGTTCCTGCGTTTTCGTCACTCGCTCGCCTCGCTCCGGCCGGACGTGGTCGTCGTGACGTTCGACATGGGCGACGTCGCGGACGACTACCGCCTGCGGCGGCACGTCGAGGTGGCGGACGGGAACGTGCCGGTCGCCTGTCCGAGTCCGCTGTTGCGACGAGCCGAGGAACTCGGCGGCCGATCGGACGAGAGGTTCCTGCTTCCCGACTGGGGCAAGCGGCAGCTCGCGAAGTGGACGTTGCAGGAGAGCGGCAGCGGCGGGGCGCGGGCCATCGACAGCCCTCGCGGATGGTTCGGCTGGCTGCGGGAGCAGCGGGCCGACTGGGACGTCTACGTCGATCTGGCGTTCTCGCCGCTCGAGCACCTCAAACTGGCCTGCGACGCCGTCGGGTGCACGTTGGTCGTCGCCGCCCACCCGGCTCCGTGGCAGGTGTCGTCCGGAGCCTGTTGCGAGCTGCTGCGGGAGTCGGTCGGGGTCGGGGCGAACGACGTCTACGCCGGACGCGAGCCGTTCGACCGACTCGGGGCCTTTCTCGCGGAGCGGAACATCGCCTACTGCGACGGCTCCGAGGCCTTCCGGTCCGACCCGCAGCCGGACTCGCTGTTTCTGGTGAACGCCCCGCGCTTCACGAAACGAGGCCACGAGCTGCACGCTCGCGTGCTCGCCACGTACCTCCGCCGCCGGGTCGTCGGCCCGTGGCAGGACTCCTCGCCGGGTTCGGTTCCGCGTCCGCGGCAGGTGGACGCCGACGGCCCGTTCGGTCGTCGATGACACGCCGGGCGGTCACCCCTAGACTACCTGCGGCCGAACCACCCGCCGTCCCGCGACCGGACCTCCGATGAGCACCAGTTCCTACGAGACCACACGCCGCTACTTCCACGAGGCGGCGGAGCTGATGGATCTCACGCCCAACATGCGGCGGCTGCTGCTCACGCCCGAACGCGAGCTCAAGGTGCAGGTGGCGGTCGAGCGGGACAACGGCGAGATCGCCACCTACATCGGCTACCGCATGCAGCACAACAAGTCCCGCGGACCGCTCAAGGGCGGGCTGCGGTTCCACCACGAGGTGAACGAGGACGAGGTGCTGGCCCTCGCCGCGCTGATGACGTGGAAGACGGCGGTCGTCAACATCCCGTACGGCGGGGCGAAGGGGGGGATCTCGGTCGACGTCCGCGACCTGACTCCCGGCGAGCTCGAACGGGTCACCCGTCGTTTCGTCGACGAGATCCACGACGTCATCGGACCGGACAAGGACATCCCGGCACCGGACATGGGGACCAACGCCCAGGTGATGGCCTGGATCGCCAACCAGTACCAGAAGTTCCACGGCTTCAACCCGGCCTGTGTGACGGGCAAGCCGGTGGAGCTGCACGGGGCGGCCGGCCGCGAGGAGGCGACGGGGCGAGGCGTCGTGATCCTGACCCGCGAGCTGCTCGCACGGAACGGCGTCGAGCTCGAAGGGGCTCGAGTCGCCGTCCAGGGGTTCGGCAACGTCGGCAGCCACGCCGCACGCTACCTGCAGGAACTCGGCGGCGTGGTGGTCGGTGTCACCGACGCGTACGGCGGCGTCTGGAACCCGGAGGGACTGGACGTGCCGGCGCTCAGCGGGCACGTCAGCGACACCGGCAAGGTGGTCGACTTCCCCGGGAGCGACCCGGTCACGAACGAGGAACTCCTCGCGGCGGACGTCGACGTGCTGATCCCGGCGGCGATCGGCGGGGTCCTGAACGGAGAGAACGCCGACGACGTGCGGGCGAAGTACGTCATCGAGGCGGCGAACAACCCGACCGACCCGGCGGCGGACGCCGTCTTCGAGAAGAAGGGCATCTTCGTCCTGCCCGACATCCTCGCGAACGCGGGCGGCGTCACCGTCAGCTACTTCGAGTGGGTCCAGAACCGGCAGCACTTCAAGTGGGAGCAGGCTCGCGTCCGGGACGAGCTCGAACGGATCATGGTCGACGCGTTCGAGCGCGTCTGGCAGATCGCCAAGGAGAAGCGAGTCTCGCTCCGGACGGCGGCGTACCTCGTCGGGATCGGCCGCGTCGGCCGGGCGACGGTCATGGGAGGAATCTGACGATGAACGACCACCGAGAGACCACCCCGAACTGCCCGCTGTTCGTCGGGCTCGACGACGAGGACCTCGCCCACGTCCTCGACCGGTTGCAGCCGCAGTCGTACGAGGAGGGGGCCGCGATCTACGCCGAGGGGGACCGCCGGCAGCAGATGTCGATCATCCTGTCCGGCCAGTGCGAGGTCGTGCGGATTCAGGCGGGCGGGGACCGGCAGCTCGCCGTGCTCGACGCGGGCGACGTCTTCGGGGAGCTCTCCTTCTTCGACCCGGCTCCGCACTCCGCCACCGTGCGGGCGCTGGTCCCGACGGACGTCCTGGCGTTCCTCCGTGAGGACTACGACGCTCTGCTCGCCGAGCGACCCGCGGTCGCCCACCGGATCGCCGTGAACACGGTCAAGCTGATCTCGGATCGGTTGCGGCGGATGGACGAGTGGATCTTCGAGCTGCTCGACACGCCGGGGGCTTCGCTGCAGAAGCAGGAGTGGCGTGACTTCCGGGCCAAGCTGTACTCGAACTGGCACTTCTGAGAGTCTGTCCGAGAAGTCCGTACGACGGGCACTCCTGCCCGTCGCCAAGGCGTTCGGGCCCCGAAACGGACGGCGTGGACGGGCAAGAGTGCCCGTCCTACCACACTCCGGCGACTTTCCGGACAGGCTCTGAGTCGGCGCACGAGAAAGGGGCCGCCGTGGAACCGGCGACCCCGTTGAACTCGTTGCCGAGTGAGCGAACTCACTCCTCCTCTTCTTCCTCCTCCTCGGAGGCGAAGCCGAGCAGGCCCTCGGCGCTGCCCAGGCGGTTCGGCCCGTGGTCGTAGCAGTCGCTGCCGTGCCACAGCGGCAGGCCGGAGGCGTACCGAGCGGCGAGCATGACGACCTTGTCCTCCGAGCCGGGCTTCGCCACGGTCGGGCTGGACGGGTCGATGCCCATCGCCCGGAAGTCCTCTTCGTCGAACATCTCGTCGTAGTCGACGGCGAGCTCACGGTCGGTCAGGTTCACGGCTTCGGTGGCCGGAATCTCGAAAATCGAAGACATCAGTCCTCCCCCGGAATGCAGTGGCACGGACGGGCCGAATGCGACCCGAAATTCACACGAAATCTCCTCGCGAGCCGGACGGCCTTCGCGGAGCGGGACCGGGGCTCATCACAACTTGAATCCGCCGAAACGACGGCTCAACTCCACGCAACGTCCGAGACGCCGAGTTCGCTGGGAACGCGGTGACTCGTCTGGGGTGCTGCGGGAGGAGGGTAGGGAGCGACTCGCGGGCCTTCATGGGCCGCGTCGGCGACATCACCCCCCTCAGAAAAGCGATCATCTGCGGCCGCGCAGAATCTGTCAACAAAAATCTCGCGAAATCGCAACCGGACTTCGGGTTTCCCGAGAACTCGCGGATGTCGCGAGGCGTCGCCGCCGCTCAACGACCCGGCCGGCTCACCTTGTAACGCTTCAGCTTCCGGTCCAGCGTCGATCGCTCGATCCCCAGAATCTGGGCGGACTTGGACTTGTTCCAGCCGGTCTCCTCGAGCGTCGCGAGAATGTGCTCGCGCTCCAGTTCCTCCAGCGACACGTCGCGGTAGACCTCCGGCTGCTCGGCCGGCCGTGAACCGCTCTGCTCCATCTCCAACGACGACAGTTGGATGTCGGAGGCCTCGATCGTGGCCGTCCGCGAGAGGACGACGGCTCGCTCCACCGTGTTCTGCAACTGCCGGACGTTGCCCGGCCAGTTGTGGTTCGTGAGCAGCCGAACGGCCTCGGGCGAGAACCCGTTGACCGGCCGGTTGCTCTTCTCGGCGAACCGCTGCAGGAAGTGGACGGCCAGCAGAGGGACGTCGTTGGCCCGTTCCCGCAGCGGCGGAACGTCGATCTCGACGACTTGCAGCCGGAAGTAGAGGTCGCTGCGGAACCGTCCTTCCCGTACGGCCGACTCCAGGTCCCGGTTCGTCGCCGCGACCACGCGGACGTCGACCTGGACCGGATCGCGACCGCCGACCCGCTCGAAGGCGTGCCCTTCGAGCACACGCAGGAACTTCGCCTGGACGCCGAGGCTCATCTCGCCGACTTCGTCGAGGAACAGCGTCCCGCCGTCGGCCTGTTCGAACTTCCCGATCTTCCGTTCGGTCGCCCCGGTGAACGACCCCTTCTCGTGCCCGAACAGTTCGCTCTCGAGCAGACTCTCGGAGAGGGCTGCGCAGTTCATGCAGACGATCGGGGCGTCGTCGCGGTCGCTGTCGAAGTGGATGGCGCGGGCGACGAGTTCCTTGCCGACGCCGCTCTCCCCGCGGATGAGGACCGTGGCGTCGGTCGGCGCGACGCGAGCGATGTCCTCCCGCAGCCGGTGGATCGCCTTGCTCTCGCCGACGATCGACGTGTTGCTCTTGAGCTGCGACCGGAGCGCCCGGTTCTCGTCGTGGGCGCGGGCGAGGCCTTGGCGGAGCGTCGCCATCTGGCGGACGTGCTGGATGGCGTTGGCGAGCTGGTCGGCGACCGCGAGCGTGAACTCGAGGTCGTTGGGGTCGAGCGCCTCGTGGGGCTTGGTCGAGTAGAGGTGGACGAGACCGAACGCCCGCCCGCTCTCGCGGACCGGGGCGCAGATCACGCTCTGGGCGTGAATCTGGCCGAGGGTGTCGCGGTTGGCGAGGCGGCTGTCGTCGGAGACGTCGCGGGCGAGGATCGCCTCGCCGCTGTCGAGCACGGCCTCGGAGAGGTGGTCCGAGACCCGTTGGTAGGGCAGGTCGCCCCGGGACTGGTAGGCCGTGATCGTCAGGTCCCTGGGCCGCGGCTCGTCCGTTCCCTCGGGCAGGTACAGGATCGCGCCGATGTCGGCCGAGGTCCCGGCGAACAGGCCGTCCAGCACGATCTTGGCGAGGGCCTGTTCGTCGGAGGCGGACCCCATGTCCATCGCGAGGCGGTACAGGGTTGCCAGCTCGCCCCCGGTGCGGTCGCGGTCGAGGTCCTGCAGCGAGGTGAACCGGGACTTCCGCGTGCGGTGGACGATGGCCGGCTCGTGCTCGCCGGAGTCGAGGTCCTCGATGGCGATGTCGAACGCCGTCTCGGCGTCCTGTCGGGTGGGGGCCTCGTCGTGGACGTCCGGCAGCTGCCGGGCGAGGTTGAAGGTGAAGCCCAGCAGCGTCGAGCCGATGCGGAGGATCTCGCCGTCGAGCAGTTCGTGGTCACCGTTGACCGGCTCTTCGTCGACGAGGGTGCCGTTCCGGCTGTTCAGGTCCCGCAGCGTCCACTGGGCCCCGCTGAGGAAGATCTCGCAGTGGTTCCGGCTGCAGACCTCGTCGGAGACGACGACGCGGTTCGTGGGGGCCCGCCCGACGGTGGTCACCTGGCCGGGGGTGAGCCGGAACACGTCCCGCCACTTGCCTCCCTCGCGGAGGATGAGGTAGGCAACCGGGCCGTCCTCGCGCTTCGGACTTCGGGGAGGAACTGCAGACACGGGAGACGGTGTGGGGTGGAGTGCGAAGCCGGGCCGGCGGCACAGGGCTCGGTCCAACGGGGCAGGACGTTGCGATCCTATCCCCGCGACGTTCGAAACGGCAAGGACCGACTTCGCCCCGCTCAGGAACGAACCGGTCGGCTCCGCAGGCGTTTGCGAGCCCGTGACAACGTCGAGCCCACGGTGTTCTCCGGCACGCCGACCGCTTCGCCGATCTCCTGGTAGGACCGACCCTCGAGGTGGTACATCCGTACGATGTTCGCCTCGCGTTCGTCGAGACCGCGGAGCATCGACTCGACCTCGTCCCGGTCGTCGACGCGGCTCTGCTCCGCCGCGGACTCGGTCTCGGGCCGGGGCTGGGAACCGGAGCCGGACGCGCTGACGTGGCCGAGCGCCTCGGCCATGCGACGTTTGCTCATCTCCTTCACGGCGATTCGCCGGGCGACCACGGCGAGGTACGTCGCCAGCGAGGACTCCCCGCGGAAGTCGCGGAGCACTCGGTAGTCGGACGCGACGACGGCGAGGAAGATCTCCGCGCAGAGGTCGTCGACGAGCTCAGGGGTGAGGCGGACGCTGCGGGCGTGGGCCGTGTGGTTGACCACGTGAACGAAGAGGCCGATGAACCGGTCGACGAAGTCGCGCCACGCGCCCCGCTCGTTGGCGATACACCGATCGAGCAGGCTGCGATCGATCTGGGTCAACGTCACGGGGGGACCTCCACGGGCGTCTTGGCCGCGGTCGAGGACGGCCACGGAGCGTCGCACGAGCGAGGCCGCGTGTTCACCGTCGAGTCATTATCGCCCGCCGTCGACCCGCGGGCAATGGGCGACGACGGACTTCTGCGTCGAACGACCTGCCCCGGGTGGGAGTGGTTCGGCGAGGCAGGCGGCGGAATCTAGTCGGAAACGTCGGTGTCGGACAGGGCGATTCGCACGTCCGAGAGGCGTCAGCGTCGATCGTTACCTTTGACGAGAACTCGGTTTGTCTCTCGAACCACGTGCTTGACACCCTCGTTTGGCGGTTTTACGATGCCGCTCGATTGAGGGACGGGGCCCTGCGACGACCCGCGTTCGCCGCGCCGGACCCGAGGGACTCAACACTTCGATTCCATATCCGTCGCGTCGAAAGCTGCTTTCGCAGGAGAAAGGTGGACGAATGACTCACGTGGTTGCCGAGCCGTGCTTCAACTGCAAGTACACGGACTGCGTCGTGGTCTGCCCCGTGGAGTGCTTCTACGAGGCCCAGTCGATGCTGTACATCCACCCGGACGAGTGCATCGACTGTGAGGCCTGCGTGCCGGAGTGCCCCGTCGAGGCGATCTTCCACGAGGACAACCTGCCCGAGCAGTGGGCCGGCTACACGCAGCTGAACGCGGACCTCGCTCCCGACTGTCCCGTCATCACAGAGAAGAAGACCTCGCTCGCCGAGACCGGCGGCGAGTGTGCCGCCGCCAGCTGAACCGGCTGAGCGTCGCCGAATCCGTCAACCGCACTCGTTGGTCGTCAGGCCGACGGGTGCGGTTCGCATTTGCTCCGTCGGAATTCACCGAGCGACGGCCCGTCACCCTTGGGCGATCCGCTCGACCGGACGGATCAGGCCGTTGCAGAACTTGCAGCTGACCTCGGCCCCCACGTACTTCGGCGCCACGCGCAGTTCCTTCTGGCAGTGGGGGCAGTCGAAGTAGTGGGCCGTCACCGTGATGCCTGGGTCGGTCAGCGCGAACACGAACGGCTGGTCGCAGAACTTGCACTGCACCTGGACGCCGGCGTACTTGTGGGCGATCCGCAGTTCCTTGTGACAGGAGGGGCAGCTGCAGTAGTGCCCGGACGCGGTGACCTCGTACATCGTGGGAATCTCCCGGAGCGGGACGAATGCGGGAATCTCGACGCTGTCGCAGTCGAGACTGTCGTTGAGGAGGTCCCGGCACTCGGGGCATCGGACGACGTTCGCGGGGACGTCCAGACCGCAGGACGGGCACGGACCACCGGGCCACGCGGGCATGGCTTCTCCTGTCGGCGATGAACCAACGGACGGCCGAGAACCGGCTCGTCCCTCGTGTCGCGACCCCGACGGTCGCGAACCGCGGCCCCGAACGGGGCGGAACTCCTCGTTGGCCCGCCGTGCTCGTCGTCCGAGCACGCCCAGCATCCTACTTCTGCGCCGGCAGGGACGCCAGACGGTAGTACGTCCGCAGGAACAGCCGACCGTTCGCGACGGCCGGCGTCGAGTGACAGTTGTCGCCGAGGGAGGTCGTCCCCAGCGACTCGAACTCCGGCTTCGCCGCCACCACGACGACCTCGCCCCGCTCGCTGACGGCGTACAGCTTGTCGTCCACGCAGACCGGCGAGCCGCTGTAGTCGCCGCCCACGCGTTCCTTCCAGACGGTCTCCCCGTTCGTGCCGTCCACGCACGCGACGACGCCTTTGTCCGTCCAGTTGTAGAGGTACTTGCCCCGCACGATCGGCGTGGGCACGTAGGGGAGTTCGCGCTCCCGTTCCCAGACGACCTTGCCGGTCCGCACGTCGACGCCACGTTGCAGCACACCGCCGCGGCCACCCTGACCGCACGAGGCGACGACGAGGTCGCCGACCCGGACCGGTGAGGCGACCGTGCGGAGCGGGAACTCATCGGTCGACCAGAACACCTTGCCCGTCCGCGGGTCGATGCTGGAGACGCCGCTCGCCCCGCTGACGCAGATCAGCCGCGGCTCGCCGTCCACCTCGGTCAGCATGGGCGTCGCGTAGGAGGTCCGCCGGACGTGGCGGAGGATGCTCCAGCGGACGTCGCCGGTCCGTTTGTCGAGGGCGAAGACCGAGCTCGCCCCCTTCTGGTCGTTCGGCAGGATGACGAGATCCTCGAAGAGGATCGGCGAGACCCCTTGGCCGTGCTGGCTCTCGAACCGGCCGAGCCGCTTCCGCCAGACGAGCTCGCCGTCGTGGTCGTACGCCGCCATCGTGTAGTTCGCCACGTCGGCGAAGACGACGTAGACCCGTTCCTCGTCTGCGCAGGGCGTGCTGCTGGCCCAGCTGTTCTTGGCGTGCTTGTGGCTGCGGTCCAGCCCGATCGTCCGGACCCACCGAGGCTCGCCGGACTCGACGTCCAAGCAGAACAGGTACCGCAGCGCCCCCTCCTCCTCGGCGGAGGTCACGAACAGCCGGTCGCCCACCACGATCGGGGCCGCGTGTCCGATGCCCGGCAGCTCGACGTTCCAGTCGTAGTCGGAGGCCGACCACGCGGTGGGGAGTCCCTTCAGGTCGCTCGTGCCGGTCCCGTTCGGGCCCCGGAACCGCGACCAGTCCTCGCCGACCGCGGCGCTCGTCGCGAAGGCGAACACGAGCAGGCAAACAGGCAGGCGGACGTTCGTCACGGCGCTTCTCCCGACAGGGCGGACGCGGATGATCGGCACGAGATTCAACACGCCGACAGGATGTCCGAACCACGACACGACTGCAACCGGACCGCGGTCGCTCCGGGTCGTCGCGTCCGCTCCTGAATAGCCGAATCGCCGTTCGAGCGACCGATTCGACTCCTTGATTCCGGTCGGCGCGGACCTCAGAATCGGGGACTCGACGGTGCTCGACTCTCGCGTGGAGTCGTTTCCTGCATCGTCGCCTCGTGGCACCACCGCTCGGCCCCGCAGGGCGTCCCGGACGCTCCAGCGAATCACGCCTGACCCAAGGGTACGGACAATGAAGTTTCTCGACGGGCAGACGGTCGGGATCGACCTCGGCACCACCTACTCGGCGATCTCCCGGATCAACGAGCAGGGCGAGCCCGAGGTCGTCCAGAACTCCGACGGTCGTGCCATCACCCCGTCCGTCGTCCTCCTCGGCGACGAGGGCAACGTGATGGTCGGCCCGTCGTTCGAGCGCATCTCCATCGAGGATCCGCAGCGGATCGTCGAGGCCGTCAAACGCCGCATGGGCGACAAGGACTTCCACGTCGTCTACCAGAACAAGCGGCTCACGCCGGAGTTCATCTCGGCGCTCATCCTGAAGAAGCTGAAGCAGGACGCCGAGCGCGAGATCGGCCCGATCGCGAACGCCGTCATCACCGTGCCGTACTACTTCAACGACGTCCGGCGGAAGGCGACGCAGGACGCCGGCCGGATCGCCGGGCTGAACGTGATCGACATCATCAACGAGCCGACCGCCGCCGTGCTCGCCTACGCGTGGCAGCGGGGCGAACTGGGCCGGATCGACTCGATGGACGGCGAACGGACTGTGCTCGTCTACGACCTCGGCGGCGGCACGTTCGACGTTACCGTCGTCCGCTACGGGCCGACGAACTTCAACGTCCTCGCCACCGACGGCGACGTCATGCTCGGCGGCCTCGACTGGAGCCGCCGGCTCGTCGACCACATCTCCGAGCAGTTCCTGCGGAAGTTCGAGGTCGATCCGCGCGAGGACCCCGAGGCGCTGCTCGACTTCGGCCAAATCTGCGAGGACGCGAAGCGGCAGCTCTCCGACAAGTCCCAGGTGCCGATCAGCGTCTACTACCAGGGGAAGACGCTGACCGTGGCGCTGACCCGTGCGGACTTCGAGCGGATGACGGCCGACCTGATGCAGCGGACGCGGGACACGCTGGAACTCGTCATGCAGCAGGCGGGCGTGGCGGCGGGCGACCTCGACGAGGTCGTGCTCATCGGCGGTTCGACGCACATGCCGGTCGTGCAGAAACTCGTCCGCGAGATGGGCGGCCGCGAGCCCTCTCGCGAGGTCCGTCCGGAGGAGGCCGTCGCCCAGGGGGCCGCCATCCACGCCGCCATCCTCGAGGCCCGCGCACGCGGCGAGGAGACCGACCTCGGCAAAGCGGTCGTCAACCGGCTCCGGGCCGTCGACACGATGGACGTCAACTCCCACTCGCTCGGTGTGAAGATCACCGACCCCGACGACCGCACGCGGAAGCTGAACCACATCATGATCCCGCGGAACACCCCCATCCCCAAGAGCACCAGCCAGCGGTTCGTCACCACCAGCGAGAACCAGAAGCGGGTGCACGTCTACGTGCTCGAGGGGGAGGCCAGCGACCCGGACGCCTGCACCTCCATCGGCGACTTCCGCGTGTACGACCTGCCGGAGAACCTCCCCAAGGGGACCCCGGTCGAGGTGACCTACAGCTACGACGGCAGCGGCCGCATCAACGCGGCGGCCACGGTCGCCGGCAAGTCCGCCTCCGCCGAGATCGTCCGCGACTCCGGACTCGACGGCCAGCAGGCCGACGCCATGGAGACGCTCGCGGCCGGCTACAAGGTCGAGTAGAGTTCCAGCCCCGGAACTCGCGCGGAGAGGACGCGTGGCGACGATCGACGTCTACAAGGACTGGCTCGGCATCCCCGAGGGGGACCGCCCGCCCGACAACTACGCCCTGCTCAGGCTCGTCCAGTTCGAGGACGAGGCCGACCGGATCCGGGCGAACTACAAGAAGCTGAACGCCCACGTCCGCAAGTACGCCACGGGCAAGTACGCCACCGAGTCGCAGGACCTGCTGAACGAGCTCGCCAAGGCGATGCTCTGCCTGACCGACCCGGAGCGGAAGCGGGACTACGACGAGTCGCTCGGCCGCGAGTTCGAGGAGGACGTCGACCCGCTCGGCCGCAAGCCGATGGAGAAGTCGCTCGTCGAGAAGAAGCTCGTGACCCGCGACCAGGCCCGCGAGGCGACCGCCTACGCCGAGGCCCGCGGCCTCACCATGCGAGACGCCGTCGTCCAGATGGAGCTCGTCGATCAGGAGACCGCCGCCCAGGCGTACGCGGTCGAACTCGGCCTGCCGTACGTCGATCTCGAGGACATGCTCCCCGAGGACGCGACGCTCGACGCCGTCCCCCGGCACGTGGTGAAGCGGAACTCGGTGCTGCCGCTCTTCGAGGACGGCGGCGTGCTCCTGCTCGCCTGCGTCGACCTGCCGACTCACGAGCTCGAGGAGGAACTCCGGCTGCGGTTCGGCTGCCCGGTTCGTCCCGTCCTCGCGACGCCACGGGCGATCCAGCAGGCCATCGCCAAGTACTACGCCCCCGGCGCTCGGTCGGAGTCCGACGACGCGGCCCCCAAGGGCAAGAAGCGGAAGACGAAGGCCGAGCCCAAGGCGAAGAAGACCTCGCCGCGGAGCGCCCCGCAGGAACAGTCCCAGGCGACGGGCAACGAGACGATGCTCGGCATCATCTTCTCCTGCTGGGGGCTGATGATCCCGATGCTGCTCGAGAACTACGTCCTGTTCCCGTCGATCGGGTGGCCGCTGTTCTTCGGATTCGTCGGGCCGCTGACCATCGTCGTCGGCCCGGCCACGATCGCGTTCTGCTACTTCGCCTTCTTCAGCAAGAAGTAGCCTCGTGAGCGGTCGAGTCAGCGGTTGAACAGGAACGCGGACGTGTTGAGCAGGGCCCAGACGAGGTCCTGCGCCGCCTCGGAGTCGTTCCCGACCGTCTCGAAGTACTTCACGTTCCGGGCCAGTTCCTCGGCCGTCGGGCGTCGGCAGAGCACGGCGACGTAGATCGCGTCCACGATGGTCTCGCGGTCCGCCTTCGCGGCGACCAGCTTCGCGATCCGGCCCTGCGGGTGGGCGACCGCGTTCGCGACCGTCGGGCCGTTCACGAGGTTCAGCGTCTGCTTCAGGCTCACCTCGCTGGTCCGCTCGCACTCGCACGGCGACTCCCGCGGCGGCCGGCCGAACATGTCCAAGAACGGCAGCTTGACGGCCGGGTCGGGAATCTGCGTCGCACGGAACCCGACCGGCACGCCGGGGATGTTCGCCGGGGAGTCGGTGGCGATCACGATCGCGTCGTACAACTGCTCCGCCGACAGCCGTCGTGGCACGAAGTGCGAGTGGTTGACCGTGTCCTCCGCGTTGAAGGCGTTCGTCTCGTACGAGCGCTGGTACGTGTGCGACGTCACGATCGTGCGGATCAGCCGCTTGAGGTCGTGGCCGTTCTCGACGAAGTCCGACACGAGGGCGTCCAACAGGGCCGGGTTCGAGGGCGGGTTGCTGACGCGGATGTCGTCGACCGGGTCGATCAGCCCGCGGCCGAGGAAGTAGCTCCAGTAGCGGTTCACGATGCTCTTCGCGAACAGCGGGTTCTCGCGGGCGACGAGCCAGTCGGCGAGCCGGTCGCGGAGCACCTCCTCCGAGGCGTCGTACCCGTCGTGCTCGAACGGGAAGCTCGCCGCGACCCGTTGGTTCGTCCCCTCGTGGACGACGGCGACCGGGTTGCCCAGCCGGTAGACTACCTCGGCCTGCTGGTCGGCCGCCTTCTTGCGGCCCACGCCGGCGAAGAACGCGGACAACTCGTAGTACTGCGTCTGGGTCCACTTCTCGAACGGGTGGTCGTGGCACTGGGCACACATGAACCGCGTGCCCAGGAAGACCTGTGTCATGTTCTCCATGACGACCTTCGGCTCGCGGGCCACGCGGTAGTAGTTGGCGGCCGGGTTCTCGAAGGTGTTGCCATTCGCGGTGAGCAGCTCGCGGGCGAACTCGTCGTACGGCCGGTTCGTCTCGACCTGGTGGCGAATCCAGCCGCGAAAGGCCCACACGCCCTTCTCCGTGATCGCCTTCCGGTTCGCCATCAACAGGTCCGCCCACTTCAGCGACCAGTGGTCCGCGTAGGCCGGGCTGTCGAGCAGCTCGTCGATCAGCTTCTCGCGCTTCTCACGCGTCGGCGTCTCGTCGTCGAGGAACGCCCGGACGACGTCCGGCGTCGGCGGGACCCCAGTCAGGTCCAGGTGGATGCGGCGGACGAACTCTCCGTCGGTGCAGAGGCCGGACGGGAGGGAGCGGAGTCGCTTCAGCTTGTCGTTGACGTGCGCGTCGACGTAGTTGAACTCCGGGCTGTCGTTCCAGGCGTAGTCCGGCAGGCCGCCGGCCGCCGTCACGAAGACCGGGTTGGTCGCGTACCGGCCCTCGTAGCGGACGAGCAGGGCGGCGTCCCCCTTGCGAACGGCCGTCATCGTGCCGTCCTTCGTGACGGTGGCGACCTCGAAGTCGGTCGTCTCGAAGACGGCGTCACGCGTCACGTCGGCCGTGCTGCCGTCGTCGTAGTGGGCGATCACCACGTGCCTCTGGGCGTCGCCGATCCGTTCCAGCACCGGTTCCTTCGGGAACACCTCGATCTTCACCGGCCGGGTCGCCTTCTCGAACTTGCAGCCCTCGGCGATCCACTGCTTGATGACGGCGTACGCCCGGCTGTCCTCCTCGAACAGGAAGCCTCCCTCGTGCGGGACCGCCTGCGTCGGCTTCAGCAGCATCAGCGACTGGCTCGGCTTTGCCCGGTTGAACCGACGGCCGGAGACGTCGTCGATGAGGGCCCGGTAGTCGTAGAACGGGTCGTACCCGCGGAGCGACAGCTTGAAGCCGTTCTTCCCGGCCTGGGCCCCGTGGCAGGTGCCCATGTTGCAGCCCACCTTGCTCATCACGGGCATGACCTCGCGAACGAACGAGACGGCCCGCTCGTCCATGCTGCCGACCGTGACCGGCACCTCGACCGTCTTCCCGGCCACCTTCACGACGACCTCGGTCGCCCCCGCCACGAGCGGGGTGACGAACGCGTTCTCGTCGACCGCGACGCCCTTCGACGCCGGCACGAACTCGGCCTCGCCGGTCAGATCGACGGTCTCGCCGTCGGCCGTCTTTCCGGTCACCAGCAACCGTCGCGAGTCGCGAACGTGCTGCAGCGAGAGCTTGGCCGGGTGAACCTCGATCGACGTGATCGTCCGCTCGGCCGCGGGCAGGGCGGTGGCGAAGGCGATGAGGAGCGCGGTGAGAGCCGTGCGAGTCATGTTTGCCTCGTCCTGTAGGGTGGGCTGTGCCCACCGTTCATCGGTGTGTTCATCGTCGAATGACGTTCGTGGTGGGCAGAGCCCACCCTACGGCTTGTCGGTTGGCAGCAGGTCGGCCAGCGTGCAGTGGAACCCGTCGAGCGGACCCTCGCCCGTCAGTTCCACGGGACGCGGCAGCGTGAGCCCGGTCCCGTCCGGGCGGTGCACGACGGCGGTCGCCGA
This sequence comes from Planctomycetaceae bacterium, assembly GCA_028284885.1. GTDB lineage: Bacteria > Planctomycetota > Planctomycetia > Planctomycetales > Planctomycetaceae > JANQQW01. The sequence goes on along the minus strand of JANQQW010000233.1, from coordinate 17,780 downwards.
CTCCGGGTACACGACCCAGACGACCGGAACACCCGCCGACGCGTAGTCGGCCAGCTCTTCGTGCAGTTCGGAGGCGACGTCGTTCGGGGAGACGACCTCGACCACCAGGTCCGGCCGCGTGCGGATCCACCCTCGTCCGATCTCGTCGGCCGCGATCCGATCGCCGGCGACGAACGAGACGTCCGGCTTGCGGACTCGGTCGGGGTCCTCGGGGAAGCACTGAAAACCGCAGTCGGACGGGAAGACGAAGCCCGCTCCCTGATCACAGAACTCGGAGAGTGCCCGGTAGAGTCGCCCGCCGACGTAGCTGGAGAGGCCGCTCACGTTCTTCTCCAGCAGTTCCCCGTCGACCAACTCGAAGAGCTTGCCGTCCGGCAGGACGAGCAGCTCCTCGGGAGTGACGGGGGTGACGGTGGCCATGACGAGAGGCTCTGGAGGTCTTGACGATCGGTCGATTCTAACGCGCCGCGGTCTTGGGCGGCTCGACCTTCACCGGCACGAACTTCTTCGCCAGCTTGCCGGTCTCGGTGTCGTACAGGCGGATCGTGCCGTCGAAGCCGGCGACGGCGACCTGCTTGCCGTCCGGGCGGAAGGCGACCGCGAAGACCGGGGTGTCGATGCCCGGAAGTTCGTGCACGAGCATCTTCTGGGCGGTCCGCTGGGCCGTCTCCTGGCGGGTCTGGCCGAGGCTGCCGCCGTTGTTTACGGCCTTCTCGTCGTACACGCCGGTCTTGTAGATGCGGGCGGACCCGCCGTCGGCCGTGCTGGCGCCGACGACGAACCGCTCGCCGGTCGCGTCGAAGGCGAGGTCGTACACGCGGCCGGGCAGCGACTGGTAGCCGCGAATCTGGTTGAAGTCGTCGCCGATGATCCGCTTGCGGGTGCGGAACATCTTGTAGAGCCGCGGGGTGCCGTCAGCCCCGGCGGTCAGGATCTGGTCCTTCTTCGGGTGCCGGCGGACGACCGTGAGGCCTCCCTTCAGCGCCCCCGGCGTGATGCTGGTGACGTTGTCCACGAACTGCTCGTTCGGCAGTTCCCACAGCTTGGCTGACATGTCGCGGCTGACGCTGACGAGGTGCTTGTCGTCGAGCGAGAAGGCGCTGCCGAACGTCCAGTCGGCGTGGGCGTCGAGTTTCATCAGCGGTTCGAGCTTCGGCACGCCGACGAGCCGGACGCTGTTGTCAGCCGCGCCGAAGACGAGCCGGCCGCCGTCGTTGTCGAAGCGGACGCCGAAGAGGGTGTCGTAGGAGACGGTCGTCGAGGCTTCGAGCGACCGCTTCTCGACGTTCCACAGCTGGAGTTCGCCGAACAGGGCAGGGGTGCCGCCGGCGACGGCGAGCAGTTTGCCGTCGGGGGAGAAGTCGAGCGAATTGACGCGGTTGCCGCGGCCGACGAGCCGGGCGACGAGGCCGCTGCCGTCCGCCTCGTGCAGCAGCGTCTCGTGGAAGCCGGAGACGGCGAGCAGCTTCGAGTCCGGCGAGTAGGCGAGGGCCGTGACGACCGGCGGGGCCTCGTAGACCGGTGGGTTCTCCGGCGTGATCCGGTCGATCGCCGACTCGGGCGTGTCGTTCTTCGCTCCCTGGGCGATCCAAGTCCGCAGCGTGGCGATCTGCTCCGGCTCGAGCGGGTCCGCGTTTCGCGGCATCTCGGGTTCGTCCCCCTCGATCCACGCGAAGAGGTCGCTCTCGTCCGGCTTGCCGGCGACGATCAACCCGCCGCTCTCGCCTCCCTTCTGGAGGCCGTCGAACGAGGTGAGCAGCAGCTTGCCGCCTGCCTTCGAGGGCTGGTGGCAGCCGGAGCAGTGCCGCTGCAGGATGGGCCGCACCTCGCGGAAGTAGCTGACCGGCTCCGGTTCGGGGGCGACCGCGTCGTCGGCGTGCACGACCGCCGACACGAGCAGAGCGAGAACGGAGATCAGCGAGAGTCGGGCTGGCATGTCGGGCGGGGCGAACGATGGCGGGCTTGGGCGCAACGCATGCGTCTACGCCTATAGGATACGGCGCGACGTGTGCGGGCAACAGGTCCGGGGCGTTCGATCACGTTCTGTTCCGCGAATCGAGTGGAACCGTGGCCCGATCGTCTCCGCCAGACGGGATCGACGGACTGACGGCTACCAGAGTTCGTCGTTCGGCAGCATCGTCGTCTGCGTGGGGACGTTTCGGCCTTGGGGAAGGTCGCGGCCGCTGTGCTTGGCGTTCTGCCGCGGGACCTCGCGAGTCAGGTCGGCCACCGGGACGCGGGCACCACCGCGAATCGTCTGCGGGCCCATCGCCGTGTATTCACCGGCGGCGTAGCGAAGGCCCACGCCGTTCTGCCGCTGGTAGTAGATCCACCACCGGCCTCCCTCGTTCTTCAGGAAGGCGAAGCCGCGGGGATGGGCGGCGTCCCCGTAGTCGTCGAACGTCATCGCCGCCGCCAGCCCCAGGCCGTGGTCGGGCTGGTCGAGGTACTCGGACTCCAGGTACCCGGCTCCCCCCTGCACGTGGTACACGCGGTACTCGTCCACGCCCATCTGGTCCACCAGGATGGAACAGCCGCTGAAGTCGGCCGTGAAGACGAAGCCGCGGTGTCCGGGATTCCGCGGCACGGAGCACGAGCCCCCCTGCGGAACCCAGTACCCCAGGAGCGGCTGCTCGTCGCTCTGCGGCGACCACGCGTCCAGCCGGACGACGTGCTGGCGTTCGACCAGCGAGTGGTGCAGGTCGAACGGACTCTCGCCCGCGCGCATCGGCGCGATGCCGACCGCCGTGGTGAAGTTGTGCCGCAGGAAGTCCCGCGTGTACTCGCGGAGCATCGAGTTGTAGTTCTTCGACACGGTTCCTCTCGCATCGTGTTACTCAGATCCCGGCGAAGAACGCGGCGACGTCCGCCGCGAACCCCGGCAGCACGGACAGGTCGGCCAGCCGTTCGTCCACCCCCAACCGTCGCGACGGCTCGTCCGGCCGGTGCCGCTCGACCCACCGCTCGCTCGGATCGACGATCCAGACCTCGTCGATGCCGAGCTGCAGGTACTCGCCGACCTTCTCGAGCACGTCGGCCAACTGCTCACCGTCGTCCAGCACCTCGACGACGAGATTCGGGGGTGGCTTCTCGAACCATCCGTCGTCGAGGCCGTTCGGAAGACGGTCACGGGACACGACGAGGCAGTCTGGCCTACGAACCGTGTCCGGATCGCGCTCCGTGACGACCCCGCACCGCGCGAGGACATAGCCAAAGCTCGCGGCGCGACACCAAGAGGACAGTGCGAGGTCGGTCGTGCTACGCGAGATGCTGTGTCGAGGAGTCGGAAAATCGACCCGGTGCGTCCGCCCTCGCACCAACTCGGAGAGTCCGTCTTCTCGGACCTGCGAGTACTCGTCGGCAGTCAGGAGGCGGCTCGTCGGCATCGGAGTGTTTCCTACCTGCTCCACGGAAACAGCCGGGCAACGCCGGCGGCTCGCCTGTCTGGCTCTCGACTCTGGACCCTCGCCCCTTGACCCGCCACTACGCCCCGTGGCACTTCTTGTACTTCTTGCCGCTGCCGCAGGGGCAGGGGTCGTTGCGGCCGACCTTGGGCATGCGGTTGACGATCGGGTCGACGGCCTGGTCCTCGGTGCCGGTGAACTGCTCGCTGCTGCCGCCGCCGGACTCCTGGACGTCCGAGAAGTCGTCGTTCGCCGCGGCGTGGGTGACGGCGGTCACGGTCCACAGGGAGCCGACGAACTCGGGGACGTCGTGCTCCATGCGGAAGATGGCCCCGGTGACCTGGTTGCCGACCCGTTCCCACATGGCGTTGAAGGCGCGGCGGCCCTCCCGCTTGTACTCCACGACCGGGTCCTTCTGGGCGTAGCCCATCAGGCCGATGCCGCTGCGGACGTGGTCCATGTGGTAGAGGTGTTCCTTCCAGGCCGTGTCGAGGATCTCGAGGATGAGTGCCCGTTCGGCCTGGGCGAGTTCGGGTCGGTACCGGGAGTCGAACCGGGAGAGCACCTCGCGGCGGGCGTCGGCCCGGCTGAGGGTCTGGACGGCGGCCGGGTCGATCTGGGCGTCGAACTCGGTGTTGGCCCACTCGGCCATGCCGGCGAGCACCTCGGCGTGTCCGTTCGCCTTGGCCGCCCCGTTCCCGCCGTGGTGGCCGTTCGAGGAGCCGTTCACCATGAACGAGTCGGCCTCGCTGCCGCCGCCGGCGTCGTGGCCGAACGCCTCGTCGAGGTAGTCGTCCACGCGGCCGACGACGTCCTCCTCCAGGTAGTAGCCCTGGCTGCACTCGGTGAGGCGACGCTGGATGTCGTCTCGCGTCCGGTTGCGGAAGTCCTCGACCGAGAGCTTCGTGCTGAAGCGGTCGTTCGCCCATCGGACGAGGCCTTCGCGGTCGTACTTCTCGCCCGGCCCGTCGGACTTCTCGGACAGGAACCGGGACATGGCGACGTGGACCGGGAACAGCACCTCCTTCTCCCGGTACAGCTCGCGGACGCGGGTGCGGACGACCTCGACCGTCTCCTCGACGGAGTCGCACTTGAGGGCGTCGACCGGGACCTGCAGCGTGAACTGCTGGTTCAGCCAGTGCGACAGCGACATGAACGGGTAGTCCTCGTTCAGGAAGCCCTCGAGCGGCCCGTACTCGTAGCGGTCGATCGCGTCGACGGCCCGTTCGGAGAGGTGCTGGAAGACGCCGTCGCGGCCCTGCTTCTTCAGCTCCGTGTCGCTGGTGTTCAGGCCGAACTGGGTGTTGGCCCACTTGGAGAGGGACTTCCAGTTCCACTCCCGCTGGTCCTCGCCGGCGAGGTCGATCTCGATCTGCTCGGTGATCTGGTCGTCGGCCTGCCGCGTCGCCTCGTCGCGGATGATGTCCTTCAACTGCTCGAGCGTGGCGCCGCGGATGCTGCCGGCGTCGAGATCGACGCGGAGCACCTGGGCCGACCAGGCAACGACGGTCTCCCAGCAGTAGTTCTTGTCGAGGAAGTTCTGGGCGGCCGCCTCGACCTGCGAGTCGATCATGTCGAGGATGAGCTGGCGGCAGTTCGCTCCGTCGAGGATCCGCTGCCGGTAGGCGTAGACCTTCTTCCGCTGGTCGTCCATCACCTCGTCGTACTCGAGGAGGTGCTTCCGCTGGTCGAAGTGGCGTTCCTCGACCTTCTTCTGCGCCCCTTCGATCTTGCGGGTGACCATCTTGGACTCGATGGCCTCGCCCTCCTTCATGCCGGCCCGCTGCAGCATCGGCTTGATCCACTGCGGCATGAACAGCCGCAGGAGCTTGTCGTCGAGCGCGAGGAAGAAGCGGGTGCTGCCGGGGTCGCCCTGCCGACCGGACCGGCCGCGGAGCTGCAGGTCGATACGGCGGCTGTCGTGCCGTTCGGTGCCGATGACGTGCAGCCCGCCCAGTTCGGCGACCTCGCGTCCCTCGGCCTTCATGCCCTCCTGCTCGGCGATGCGGTTGGAGGTCGCCTCCCACTCCGCCTTGGAGACGTCGAGCCGGGACTCGTAGGTCTTGGAGAGCTCCTCCCAGGCGAGGTGCTCGGGGTTCCCGCCGAGGATGATGTCCGTTCCGCGGCCCGCCATGTTGGTGGCGATGGTGACGGCGTTCTTGCGTCCCGCCTGGGCGACGATCTCGGCCTCGCGTTCGTGGTGCTTGGCGTTCAGCACGTTGTGCTTGATGCCGCGCTTCTCGAGCTTCCGGCTGACGAGTTCGCTCGTCTCGATGGAGGTCGTTCCGACGAGGATCGGCCGGCCGGTCTCGTAGACCTCGACGATCTCGTCGACGACGGCGTCCCACTTCTCCTTCTCGGTGAGGAAGATGTAGTCCGGGGCGTCGTCGCGGGCGACCGGCTTGTTGGTGGGGATCTCGACGACGTCGAGCTTGTAGACCTTCCAGAACTCGGCCGCCTCGGTCATGGCGGTGCCGGTCATCCCGGAGAGCTTGTCGTACAGCTTGAAGAAGTTCTGCAGCGTGATTGTGGCGAGGGTCTGGTTCTCCGCCTTGACCTTCTGGTGCTCCTTGGCCTGCACGGCCTGGTGGAGTCCGTCGCTCCACTGGCGGCCCTCCATCTTGCGGCCGGTGAACTCGTCGACGATGACGATCTCGCCGTTCTCGACGACGTAGCTGACGTCCCGCTTGTAGAGGTGGTGGGCCTTCAGGGCGTTGTCGAGCATGTGCGGCCACTCCATGTTTCCGGCGGAGTAGAAGCTCTCCCCCTCGTGGATGTAGCCGTGCTTCTTGGCGAGTTCCTCGGCCTTGCGGACGCCGTCGTCGGAGAGGTGGCAGGTGTGCTCCTTCTCCTTCACCTCGAAGTAGCGGTTGTGCCACTCCTCCTTGACCGGTTCGAGGGCCTCGTCGACCTGGGCCTGCGAGGAGCCCTGCATCTCCGACTCGATCTCGGCCTTCAGCCGGCCGTACTCGGACTCGGTCTTCCGCTGCTCGCCCATCAGGTCGCGGACGACGCGGTCCGCCTTGGCGTACTTCTCGACGTCGTCGTGGGCCGGGCCGGAGATGATCAGCGGCGTCCGCGCCTCGTCGACGAGGATGTTGTCGATCTCGTCGACGATGGCGTACTGCAGCGGGCCCTGCACCTGCAGGTCGCTGCGGGGCTTCATGTTGTCGCGGAGGTAGTCGAAGCCGAACTCGTTGTTCGTGCCGTACGTGATGTCGCAGGCGTACGCGGCGGCCCGCTCGGCCGTCTTCATGTTCCCCTGGATCGCCCCGACCGTCAGCCCGAGGTTCAGATAGACCGGCCCCATCCACTCCATGTCGCGGAGGGCGAGGTAGTCGTTCACCGTGATGACGTGGACGTGCCCGGCGAGCCCGTTCAGGAAGGCCGGCAGCGTGGCGACGAGCGTCTTCCCCTCGCCCGTCTTCATCTCGGCGATCATCCCCTTGTGCAGGAAGTACCCGCCGACGAGCTGCACCGGGTAGTGCTTCATCTGCAGGAACCGCCAGCCCGCCTCGCGAACGGCGGCGAACGCGTCCGGCAGCACGTCGTCCAGCGTCTCCCCCTTGGCCAGGCGGGCCCGGAGGACGCTCGCGGTCTGCTTCAGCTCCTCCTCGGACATCGCCTCGTACTTGGGGCCCAGCTGCTCGATCGCGTCGATGACCGAGCCGGGGACGATGTTGTCGCCCCGCTTCTTGTCGCGGGCGAAGCCGAGCCGGCGAATCCGTCGCTCGTTCGACGAGCCGAACGTCTTCGTGATGAAGGTGGTGATGGCTCCGGTGAAGCCTTCGAACCAGTCGCCGAGGGTGTCGAGAATCTGCATCGGTCTTGCGTAGTCCCTTGGCGGACGGGCACGAGTCCCGAGCCGCACGTTGTTGCCTTCGAGCCGACGTCGTTCTTGCCGCGGGCGAAGTCCCGACGGGGGCCGCTGCGGACCGGGTCGCGGACGGCCGTCGCCGCGAACGGTCTCCGACATGACGCAACCGCCCCGTCCGTCGGAGTTTATTTTCGGGCGACCACGTGGTCAATCGGGGTCGTTCCGAAGGCCCTTGGGCCTCCCCTCAACGGACGCCGTTCGGCCGGAACCTCGCTCGCCCGGCCGGATCCCGGGAACGATCGCGGTCGTTTCCCGTCACACTGGGACCACCAACCGCAGTTCCGCCCCAGCCGGGAGTCGTCGTCGATGTCGCTGCCCACCTCTCGCCTCGTGACGTACTTCGCCGCCCTCTGCCTCGCTTCGACGAGTCTCCCGGCGAAGGCGACCGCGGCACAACCGGCCGCCGAGGTCCCCGTCGTCGTCGGGTTGCCGGTCAAGTTCGACCGTGGCATTCCCACGGTGTCCGGGAACGTGTTGACCGACGACAAGTACCTCTTCGGCGGCGAGCGCTCGCCGCGGTCTTCTGTTCTGCAGACCGCCGAAGAGGCCGAGAAGTTGTACGGGAAGGACGGGCTTGCAGAACTGCAGAAGCGAGTCGATTTCGCCAAGCAGTCCGTGCGGATCTTCAAGTGGATTGGCTCGGGAGGAGACCAGTTGACCTACGAGGTCTCGAAGACGAAGCCCCTGGAGATCACGTTCACGAGAGAGCTCGGAACGAGAAAGGACATTCGCTGGCACCTGCACGTCTACGCCATTCGCAAGGACGTGACGACGGTTTCCCCAGTGCGTACCGTGGCGTTTCCCGGCTTCCCCGATCTCGTTCAGGAAGTCGAACCGGCGATCGCCGAGCTCAAGGGGGTGAAGGTGCCGCCGTCGGCGTTCAAGCCGCAGGGCTTCCGCAAACCCATCGAGATCAAGTCGGCCGAGGCGGCGGCCGAGCAACTCGGCAAGGAGGCGGGGGCCAAACTGGCGAAGCAGGTCGACTTCGACGAGCAGGTCGTCCTCGTCTTCGCGTGGCGGGGATCCGGACAGGACAAGCTGGAGTACGTGGTCAAAGAGACGCTCCCGGAGCAGATCACGTTCACCCGCAGGCCGGGCCGCACCCGCGACCTGCGGCCGCACGTCCAAGTCTACGCCCTGCGGTCCAACGTGGAGTGGTCGACGAGGTAGGGACTGCGGTTCGCGATCGAGAGACGGCTTCCTATCATCGGTCCCCAGACGACGACCGAAGTCGGAGCCACCGTTGACCGAACCGGAACCCGACGAGCCCCGCGGCGACGGCTCACCGCGGCCGTTCCTGCGCGCCCTGCTGGGGGTGGCGGCCTTCGTCGTCGTCGCGGCCGGCATCAAGGCGGCGGCCGCCATCGTCATCCCGCTGCTGCTCGCCGCCTTCCTCACGATCATCCTCTCGCCCGCCTACGTCTGGCTCACGCAGCGTCGTGTCCCGCCGTGGGTGGCGCTGATCTTCGTCGCCTGCATCCTGCTGGGGGTCGCGTCGGTGGTCGGCATGGCCGTGAAGACCTCGTTCCTCGCCTTCTACGCGGAACGGGAGACGTTCTTCGGCCAACTCGAGGTCCGGAAGTTCGAGGCCCTCGACACGCTCAAGGGGTTCGGCATCGACCTGCCGAGCGACATTCTCGGCGAGCTCGACCCCCTCTCCACGATGAAGTGGCTGGACACCGCCTGGACGACGCTTCGTGGAACGCTCACCGGGGCGTTCCTCACGTTCTTCCTGCTGCTGTTCATGCTGCTCGAGACGGCCGGCGTGAAGGAGAAGATCGTCTCCGTCGCGGCGGACCGGGTCGATGCGCTGAAGCGGGCCGACGAGATTCTCTCGAACGTCCGGCGTTACCTGGTCTTCAAGTCGTTGATCAGCTTCCTCACCGGGCTGCTGATCTACCTGTTCCTGCTCGCGTGCGACGTCCGGTTCGCGCTCCTGTGGGCGTTCCTCGCGTTCCTGTTCAACTTCGTCCCGAACGTCGGAGCGCTCATCGCAGCGCTCCCGGCGATGACGTTCGTGCTCGTCGACTCGGGTGTCTGGTGGATGGTCGCCGTCGGGCTCGGCTTCCTCGCCTCCAACACGATCTGCGGCAACCTGATCGAGCCGCGGGTGATGGGGCAGGGGATGGGGCTGTCGCCGCTGGTCGTCTTCTCCTCGCTGCTGTTCTGGGGCTACCTGCTGGGCCCCGTGGGGATGCTGCTGTCGGTCCCGTTGACGATGGCCGCCAAAGTGACCCTCGACAGCGGCGAGGAGACGCGGTGGATCGCCGTCCTCCTCGGCCCGGACGGCGGTGGGCGATCCCTGGCCGACACGTCGAGCGAGAACCCCTGACATGTCGGACGGCAACCTCTTCGAGTCGGTCCCGGACACGCTCCCCGAGGAACTCGTCGAGGTGCTCGCCACCGGACGGGGCGTGCGGGTCGAACGGATCGTCTCCCGCGGCCACGCGTCGCCGCCGGGCTTCTGGTACGACCAGCCCGAGGCCGAGTTCGTCCTCGTCGTCCGGGGCACAGCGGACCTGCGGTTCGAGGACGAGCCCGCCCCCCGCCGCCTCGTGGTCGGCGATCACGTCCTGATCGCACCGCACCGACGACACCGCGTCGAGGCGACCGGCGATCCGACGACCTGGCTGACCGTCTTCTTCGAGCCCGACGCCTGACGCTACTTCTGCAACAGCGGCACGATGCCGTCCCAGTGCTCGGGGGGCTCGTAGTCGTGCTGGGCGATGTGGACCATCAGGAAGTGCTTCACGCGGTCCTCGGCGGGCAGGCCGTCGAGCGTGTCGAGGGCGTCCGACCACCGACCCTCCGTGAAGTCGGCGAGGGCCCGCTCGTACGTGGCGATGCAGTCGTCGGTCACGCCGCAGCCGAGCGCGCCGTGGGGGGGCAGCAGCTCGGTCGCCGTCACCGCGTGGCTCATTCCCGCAGGGCGGACGTGGGCGATCGTTCGCAGCCGACCCTCGGAGGGGGCGAGCTTGTCGCGGACGAACTCGGCAGTCGTCTCGTCGACGAGGACCTTCGCGCGGAACTGCTTGGTCATCCCCTCCAGTCGGGACCCGACGTTCACGACCGGTCCGAAGACGTCGACCTTCGCCTGTTCGCGGGTGCCGATCCGTCCGGCGATCGCCTTGCCGTGCGCGATGCCGATCCCGATGCGGAAGCCGGCGAGCGGCGAGTGTGCCTCGTTCGCCCCCTCGTGGAACCCTTTCAGGATCTCGAGGGCGGCCCGGCAGGCCCGCAGCGGCCCGTCGGCGACGGAGTCCGGCCAGCCCCAGAACCCCAGGGCGGCGTCGCCGATGAAGTCGGCGACCACGCCGTCGTGCCGCATGATGCCCGTCGTCATCACGCCGAGCGCCTCGCTCACCCGCGCCATCAACTGCCGCAGGTTCTCCTCGGCCCCCTCGCTCGTCCGGGAGAAGCCCCGCAGGTCGCAGAAGAGAACCGTGATCGGCCCCTCCCGCGGGACGAGAATCCGGCTGGCGGAACTGTGCTCGCCCGGCCGGTCGGCGAAGTTCACGCTCCTCATCTCGCTCTTCAGCGACTCGACGACGACCGGCGAGAAGAACCGGGCCATGCCGGCCCGTTGCTTCTCCAGTTGCAGCACGCGGCCAATCGCCCCGATGAACTGGGCGACGAGCTGCACGAACCGCATGTCGCCCCGGAGGTCCTCGAGCGAGGCGACCGGCGGGAGCATCTGGCCGGACACGTACAGGCACCAGCCCTGGCACGCCTCCCCCGTGATCGGCACGCAGAACGCCCAGTCCATGTCGCCCGAGTACGTGAAGTTCGCTCCGCTAGGCGCGTCGGAGTCCTCCTCGTCCCGTTCCATCCACACGTGGGCGACCGTCTCCGCCCGGTTCATCGCCTCCACCATCAGGCGACGACTGGGCCGGAACGACGTCCCCGTGTCGTCGTTGCGAGTCTCCCACCGCATCGTCGCCGGCTTCGCTGCGTCCGGCTCGGACCACTTCACCGCAGCCACCGCCTGGGCCGTGTTGACCGCCTCGAGCAGCAGACGGACGACCCGCTCCGCAAAGTCCGTGTCGTCCGCACAGCCGGTGATGACCTCGGGCAGCCGGGACAGCGTCTCCAGCCGTTGGTCCGCGTTGCCGAACCGGACGGCCGTCAACTCGTCCAGGTCGAACGTGGCCCGCTGTTCGGGGTCGGCGGTTCGGTCGTCGTCCAGGTCGGGTTCGTAGCCGACCAGACGGAACGCCGTCTCGCCGATGCGGAACTCCTCGCCAAACCCGATGGCGAACTCGGTCTGCGACTCGTCGCCGACGTAGATCTTGTTCCGCGCCGACTGGAGCCTGCGGACGTTCAGGTGGCTGCCGTCGAACTGCAGGATCGCGTGCTCTCGCGAGATGCGGTTGTCCCACGGCACGCGCCAGCCGGAACGCGGGGCACGTCCCAGGCAGACCCTGGCACCGGTCCGCAGAGGCTCCCGCCACTTCTGGTTGTCCGGCCCGATGGCCTGCAGTTCGGCCACCCGCACCTCCACATCGCACTGGGAGAACGTCGATCGTCCGTCGCCTGACCGACCGGCAGGCGATACGAGTCGGAACCGACGTCGGATCGACGCCTTAGAGGATCTGTGATACCTCCGCGTCAGCCGGAAACGCAAGACCGCCCGCGGATTCGACGGTCATCCGACGACTCGGGCCCACTGTTCGTCCAGCCGGTTGGCCGAGACCTTCACCGCAGTGCCGAGCCGTTGGGCGAACAGCGAGACCCGGTACTCCTCGACCATCCAGCGAAACGAGACGAACGCGGCCCGGTTGCGGACGCGTGACGGATCCCGGTCGGCGGTGCGGTGCCGCTGGACGTAGGGGGCGAGGTCCTGCATCGCCCGGCGGTCCCGGTCGAGCCCGCCGCTCTTCAGCTTCTCCAGCCGGGCCTGCACGGCCTGCAGGTAACGTGGGAACTGCGCGAGCCACGGCCACGGCACGCTCAGCAGGAAGCCCTCGGCCGTCATCTCGTCCAGCTGGGCTCGCATGTCGGCGAAGGCCGGCCGCCACGCCTCCGGTCCCTGTTGCTGGAGTGCCTGCCGGACGCTGGTCCGCAGCGTGAAGATCGGCCCGACGACCTTCCCGACCTCGGTCGCCGCAGCCGCCAACGTCTTGTTCGCCTTGTCGACGCGTGTACGGAAGTCGGACTCGGTCCGCGGGATCGACTCGTCCGCCCCGAAGAACGCCCGGTCCGCCACGAGGTCCCGCATTGCCGGCGTGTAGGTCGTGAAGCGGGCGGCGTCGCCGAGGTGCCGCATCGCCGCGTCGATCGGGCGGGCTGCCAAAAGCGTGAACAGCCGGCGGATTCCTCGGCGGTTCGCCTCCGCGGCCGCCGCGGGCGTGTCGCACAGCTTCAGCCCGACGACCGTCCCCTCGTCCACGACGGCCGGGTGCCCGGCGAGGACGAGCCCGCCGTTTCGCACGTCGATCCGTTCGGGCAGGTCGCCCGGCCAGTCGCGAAGCCCGCTGCGGTTCCACTGCTCGTCGGCCACCTCGGCGAGTCCGGCCGCGGCCTGCGCGCCGAGCTCCCGTTGCAGCGCCTCCACGTCCCGTCCGGTCGCCAGCACCTCGCCGTTCGAATCGACGACGCGGACGTTCATTCGCAGGTGACGCGGCAGCCGTTCCACGTCGAAGTCGTTCCGCGAGAGCCGAAAGCCGCCCAGCCGCGTCAGCTCGCCGGCGACCCGCTCGAGCACGTCCCCCTCGCCGAACGAGAGCGTCGCGGCGATCGCCTTCGCGGTGTCCGGAGCCGGGACGAACACCCGCCGCTTGTCCTTTGGCAGCGACTTGACCAGCCCGGTGATCTTCTCCTCCAGCAGTCCCGGGACGAGCCAGCCGAGCCGCGACGGCGGCAACTGCGTCAGCCCCTCGGCTGGCACGGTGACCGTCACGCCGTCCTCCTCGGAGCCCGGTTCGAGGTGGTACGACAGCGGCAGTCTCGTCCGGCCGACGACGAGCACGTCCGGGAAGGCCGCGTCGTCGATCGTCTGCCCGGTGCCCTCCACGAGGTCGGTCCGGGACAGGAACAGCACCCGCGGGTCGTCCTGCTCCGCCTGCTTCCGCCACTTCTCGAACCGTGGTCCGTCCCAGACATCGGGCGGCAGCCGGGCGTCGAAGAAGTCGAACCTCGCCTCCTCGCCCAGCAGGAACGCCGTGCTCCGCGACTTCGCCTGCTCGGCCTCCAGTTCCGCGGTCAGCTTCGCGTTGTGCTCGACGAACGCCCCGCGGGCCGCGTAGTCCCCCTCGACGAGGCCGTGTTGCACGAACATCCGCCGCGCCTCGACCGCGTCGACCCGTCCGTACTGCACCAGCCGCCCGGCGACGATCGGCAGCCCGAACAGCGAGACCCGTTCCGTCGCCTTCGCGGCACAGTCCTCGGCGTCCCAGTGCGGATCGGAGTACGTCCGCTTCAGCAGGTGCTCGGCGAGCGGCTCGATCCAACCGGGGTCGATGCCGGCGCACGTCCGGGCGTACCGCCGCGTCGTCTCGACGAGTTCCGCACTCACGATCCACTTCGGCCGCGCGTCGAACAACGTCGAACCGGGCCAGAGGTGGAACTTCACGCTCCCGGCCCCGTTGTACTCGAACTTCTCCTCGCGAAGGGCGACGTTCGACAGCAGCCCCGTCAGCAGCGAGCGGTGAATCTGCGCGGCGAGGTCTGCCGAACGCGAGTCGAGCCCGGCGTCCTCGTCCTTCTTGCCGGTGGCTCGTTCCCACTTCCACCGCAACCCGCCGACCTTGATGCCGAGCCCCTCGACCGTCTCCCGCAGTTGGCGGTGCACGTCGCACCACTCCCGCGTGCGGACGTACGACAGGAAGTTTTGGTGGCAGGCCTTCTTCACCTTGCTCCAGGAGAGCTTCTCGCGGAGGCCGTGGTAGAACCGCCACATCTCCAGGTAGCCGAGGAAGTCCGAGCCCGGCACCGTGAACTGGGCGTGGGCCTCGTCCGCCTGCTGCTGTTTCTCCAGCGGCCGGTCCCGCGGGTCCTGGACCTCGAGTGCCGCCGCGACGACGAGCACCTCCGGCAGGCAGCCTTCGTCCTCGCCCGCCAGGATCATCCGCCCGATCCTCGGATCGACCGGCAGCTTCGCCAGACGACGGCCGATCTCCGTCAGCCGGTCCTGCTCGTCGAGTGCGCCGAGTTCGTACAGCGTCTTGTAGCCGTCGGTGACCGCCGCCGGCTTGGGTGGGTCGATGAACGGGAACTCGTCGAGCCGACCGAGCCCCAGCGACAGCGTTCGCAGCACGACGGCCGCGAGGTTCGTCCGCGTGATCTCCGGCGACGTGTAGTCCTCGCGGCTCTCGAAGTCCTCCTCCGAGTACAGCCGAACGCAGATGCCCGGCCCGACGCGGCCGCAGCGGCCGGTCCGCTGGTTGGCCGACGCCTTCGACACCGGCTCGATCGGCAACCGCTGCACCTTCGACCGCGGCGCGTACCGGCTCGTCCGAGCGGTGCCCGTGTCGACCACGTACCGGATGCCGGGCACCGTGACCGACGACTCGGCGACGTTCGTCGCGATCACGATCCGGCGGTGGCCGTGCGGCTCGAAGACGCGGTTCTGCTCCTTGACCGACAGCCGCCCGTACAGCGGCAGCACGTGCGTCTTCCGCCCCGAGGTGTCGCCCGGCAGGTCGAGCCCCCGCAGCACGTCGGCCGCCTCGCGGATGTCCCGCTCGGTCGGCTGGAAGACGAGGACGTCCCCGTTCCCCTCGGCCGCGACCTCCTGCACCGCCTCGCACATCGCCCGCATCACGTCCTTGTCGGTCGCCTCGGACTCCTCGTCCACCGGCGGCCGGTACCGCGTCTCGACCGGATACGTCCGCCCCGAGACCTGCAGAATCGGGACGTCGACTGGTGGTAGAACGGGTTCTCTACCCGTTCTCTGTTCGACGTCGTCACCGGGACCCGCGGCGGAGTTCGATGGAGGACCATCGGCCAACTCGTCGGGCGAACCGTCAGCTGGAACGGGTTGAGAACCCGTTCTACGCGTGTCGGCGAAGAACTCGGCGAACCGTTCCGCGTCGATCGTCGCGGACGTGATGATCACCTTGAGGTCCCGGCGCTTCGGAAGCAGCCGCTTCAGGTAGCCCAGCAGGAAGTCGACGTTCAGCGAGCGTTCGTGGGCCTCGTCGACGATGATCGTGTCGTACGCGGCGAGGTTCCGGTCCCCCTGCGTCTCGGCGAGCAGGATGCCGTCGGTCATCAGCTTGACGTACGTCGCGTTCGAGGTGGTGTCCGTGAACCGCACCTTGAAGCCGACGTCCCGGCCGAGCGGCCGCTGCAGTTCGTCGGCGACGCGGGCCGCGATCGACCGGGCCGCGATCCGCCGCGGCTGCGTGTGGCCGATCAGCCCGTCGACGCCGCGGCCGAGTTCGAGGCAGATCTTGGGGAGCTGCGTCGACTTGCCGGACCCGGTCTCGCCGCAGACGACGACGACCTGGTGGTCGCGAATGGCCGCCTTGATCTCCTCCCGCCGCTGGCAGACCGGGAGTTCCTCGTCGTAGAAGACCGTCGGCACGTTCTCGCGACGGGTCTTCCGCAGCTCCGCCGACTTGGTCGCGTCCTCGCCGACGCGGGTCAGGCTGCGGTCGAACGGCTTCCCCTCCTTCGCCCGCCGCCGTGCCGAACGCAGCTGCTTCCGCAGCGCAGCTCGGTCCCGCGGCATGGCCGCCTCGATCGACCGCTCGACGGCGTCGAACGACGGCGTGGGACCGCTCGGCTTCGCGGGCGACTTCTTTCTCCGCGGCTGCGGCATGAAACGGCGTTCGTCGGGGGGAAGTGCCTACTCGCCGGTTTCCGGCAGAGCGCCGGTCGGGCGATGGTTCGGATCGACCTCGCACACCAGAGTTGTGCGTCACATCGGGGTCGTAGGTCGGGCTCCTGCCCGACGGATTCGAAGGTGGAGTCTCCAAGCGTCGGGCGGGAGCCCGACCTACGGGCGTTCGTTCTGGACGACCTTGCGAGCTGTCTCGAGGTTCGCGCGGAGGACGTCGGGAAAGCCGCCGTCGACGGGAAGCGTGCTGGCCGGGTCGATCACGGCGACCGCGATGCCCAGTTCCGCGAGCCGGGCCTCGGTCTCGGGGAGCGGCTGCTCGGCGAACAGCATCCACTTGGCGGGATGGTCGATCAGCTTCTCCTCGAGCTGCTCCCACTTCGCGGGGCCGGGGTCCTCGTCCGGCTGCCAGTGAAGGTGCACGACCTCCCAGTTCGCCCGGCGGGCGACGTACGCGCAGAACGGGTGCGAGGCGAACACGGGCGTGGACGGGGCGTCCTTCAGCACTTCGCCGTAGGCCTCGTCGATCTCGCGGAGCTCGGCGGCGAGCGGCTCGAACCGTGACTCGACCGACTCCTTCTCGGCTGGAACGAGGGCGACGAGCGTGTTGCGGACCATCTCCGCCTGCTGCAGGGCGAGGGCCGGGTCGAGGAACGTGTTCGGGGCGGTGCCGGGGTGCGAGTGCTCCCCCTCCGAACCGTGCCGGTGGACCTGGAAGTCCTCGACGACGACGTACCGGTCTCGAAAGCGGCGCGAGGTGTCGACGACGAGGCTGTCCGACAACGAGACGGTGTTCAGCCACTTCGAGAACTGGGCCCCGTTGAGGAGCACGACGTCCGCCTGCTGCATCGCGAGCACGTCCTCGTCCCGCGGCCGCCACTTCGCCGGATCGACGCCGCCCGGCACCGGGCAGACGACCTCCACCGTGTCCCCGCCGAGTCGTCGGGCGAACTCCTCCAGCGGTCGGTTCACTGCGACGACGGCCGGTTGCCGGTCTTCCGCTTCGTCGGGAACGTCGTCCCCACCGCAACCCACCACGAGGGGGAGCACGACGAACATCGTCAGGCCGATCGGCTTCCACGCGGTCATGGTTCGGTCAACGTCCGGAGATCACGAGTCGCAACAGGTCGTCGCTGAACGCGACGGCGAGGCCGACGAGGGCCGCCACGAGGACGGCGGCGAAGGCGAACACGATCGCCAGCTCGGCCAGCTGCAGACCGACGATCTTGCCGCGGCTGCAGCCCAGCTTGAACATCGTCTGTCGCTCCCGGCTTCGCAACCGCAGCGACAGCAGCACGACGAGCGCGAGGAACAGCCCGGTCGCGAGCCCGACGAGCAGCGTGTTCGCGTCGTAGAACCGCTTCACCTCGAAGATCATCTCGACGAGCTCGTCGACCGTGTCGGCCGGCACCACGAGTTGGGCGGTCGCGTCCTCGCCCGTGTACCGGCCGGCGAGCAGGTCGGCGTCCCGCTGGTCGCCCGGGACCGCGAGGATCGCCGTCACCGGCAGGTCCTCGGGCTCGCCGTGGAAGTGGAACGTGTGCACGTTCGCGTCGGTCACCTCGTTGAACTGGACCAGGGCGGCGTTCGCCGTGACGACGTTCTCGTCCTCGCCCGCGACGGCTCCGGTCTGGTCGGTCGTGCGGAGGTCGTCGTGCCCGTGGCCGATTCCGGCGACGACCCAGGTCGTCTTCACGTCGCAGAAGACGGCGTGGTC
>JANQQW010000226.1 GCA_028284885.1 Planctomycetaceae bacterium | reverse complement strand
GGATCGCGTCGGCCGACCCCGAGATCGTGATGCCCCCGCCTGACAGCGGGCACGCGCTCACGGCCGCGGAACGGAAGGCTCTGCGAAAGTGGATCGCGGACGGGGCCGAGTACTCGAGGCACTGGGCGTTCGTCCCGCCGCGGAAGTCGTCGCTGCCAACCGTCGAGGACGGCGGCTGGCCGCGGCACGCGATCGACCATTTCGTGCTCGCGAAACTCGAGGAGAAGAAGCTGTCACCGGCGGACGAGGCGGACCGGTATCGCTGGCTGCGGCGGGTCTCGCTCGACCTGACCGGCCTGCCGCCCACGCCGGAGGAAGCGGACGCCTTCGTCCGGGACGAACGAGGCGACGCGTACGAACGGGTCGTCGACCGGCTGCTCGCATCGGACGCCTACGGCGAGCACTGGGCTCGCACGTGGCTGGACCTCGCCCGCTACGCCGACACGAAGGGGTACGAGAAGGACCGCCCGCGGACGATCTGGCCGTACCGCGACTGGGTGATCGACGCCCTCAACCGGGACTTCCCCTACGACCGGTTCGCGGAGGAGCAGCTCGCCGGCGATCTGCTGCCGAACGCGACGAGCCGGCAGCGGCTGGCGACCGCCTTCCACCGGAACACCATGACGAACGACGAGGGGGGCACGGACAACGAGGAGTTCCGCGTGGCCGCCGTGAAGGACCGCGTCGACACGACCGTGCAGGTCTGGATGGGGCTCACCATGGGCTGTGCGAAGTGCCACTCGCACAAGTACGACCCGATCTCCAACCACGAGTACTACGCGTTCTACGCCCTCTTCAACCAGACCGAGGACGCCGACCGCCCGAACGACGCCCCGCTGCACGCCGCCCCGACGCCCGCCCAGGCGAAGCGGATCGCGGACCTCGAGAAGTCGCTGCGAGAGCTGAAGGACGCCGAGGCGTCGCCGGAGGAGATCAAGGCCGCGGAGGGGCGACTGGCCGCCGCGCGGAAGGCCGTGCCGCAGGTGCCCGTGATGCGAGAGCTCGCCGAGGGGAAGCGACGGACGACGCGGATCCACCAGCGGGGCAACTTCCTCGACCCCGGCGAGCCGGTCGAACCGGGCGTCCCGGAGACGTTCGGCAAGTGGCCGGAGGACCTGCCGCGAAACCGGCTCGGCGTCGCCCGGTGGCTGTTCCTGCCCGAGAACCCGCTGACCGCCCGCGTGGCCGTGAACCGTGTCTGGGCCCGGTTGACGGGGACCGGCCTCGTCGAGACCGAGGAGGACTTCGGCACGCAGGGGACGCCGCCGACGCACCCGGAACTGCTCGACTGGCTCGCCGTCGACTTCCGCGAGAACGGCTGGTCGACGAAGCGGCTGATCCGCACGATCGTCCTCTCGGCGGCCTACCGGCAGGCGGGCGTCGTCACGGAGGAGAAGCTCGCCGCGGACCCGAACAACCGGCTGCTCTCCCGCGGCCCGCGGTTCCGGCTGCCGGCCGAGACGATCCGCGACCAGGCACTCGCGGCGTCCGGGCTGCTGGTCCGCGAGGTGGGCGGTCCGTCGGTCATGCCGCCGCAACCGGCCGGGGTCTGGAAGTCGACGTACAACGCCTCGAAGTGGGTCGACGCGACCGGGCCGGACCGCTACCGCCGCGGCCTCTACACGTTCCGCAAGCGGACGAGCCCGTACCCGTCGATGCTCGCCTTCGACGCCGGCAGCGGCGAGGTCTGCCAGGTCCGCCGCATCCGCACCAACACGCCCTTGCAGGCACTCGTCACGCTGAACGACCCGGCCTTCGTCGAAGCGGCCGGGGCGTTGTCCATCCGCATGTCCGAGACGCCCGGCGACCTCGCCACCCAACTCGCGCACGGTTTCCGCCGCGTCCTCGTGCGACCGCCGACGGACCGGGAACGCGACCGCCTCGTCGAACTGCACCGCTCGCTCGCCGAGGACTTCGCCGCGGACCGGGCCGCCGCGAGGGAACTGCTGGCCGCGGCCGGCCTCGAAACGGGCGACGCGGCCCTCGTCGCCGTCGCCAACGTCCTGCTCAACCTCGACGAAACGGTGACGAAACCGTGAACCCGAACCCGCTCGACGACCTTCGGAACGTGACGCGCCGCCACCTCCTCGGGACCGGCGGCCTCGGGCTCGGTGCGATGGCCGTGCACTCGCTGCTGGGCGACCGCGGTCTCGCGGCGGATCCGAAACCGGTGCAGGGAGCCGCGTCGCCCGACGTCCGGCTGCCGGCGAAGGCGAAGTCGGTCATCTACCTGCACATGGCCGGGTCGCCGTCGCAGTTGGAGTTGTTCGAGCACAAGCCGGAGTTGGCGAAGTTCCACGGCCAGGAGTGCCCGAAGGAGTACCTCGAGGGGAAGCGGTTCGCCTTCATCAAAGGGGTGCCGAAGATGCTGGGCGGGCAGTTCGCGTTCGCCCGGCACGGGGAGACCGGCCAGTGGATGAGCGAGTTGCTGCCGCACCTCGCCGGCGTCGCCGACAAGCTCCGCGTGATCCGGTCGGTGACGACGGAACAGTTCAACCACGCCCCGGCCCAACTGCTGCTGCACACCGGTAGCCCGCTGCTCGGCCGGCCGGCCATGGGGTCGTGGATCACCTACGGCCTCGGGAGCGAGGCGGACGACCTGCCGGGCTTCGTGGTGCTCGCCTCCGGCGGGAAGACACCCAGTGCCGGGAAGTCGCTGTGGGGCTCGGGCTTCCTGCCGACCGTGTACCAAGGCGTGCAGTGCCGGACCGACGGCGGGGACCCGATCCTGTACCTCTCGGACCCAGACGGCCTCGGTCGCCGCGGACGTCGGAAGACGCTGGACGCCGTCCGCGACCTGAACACGATGCAGCACGAGGAGACGGGCGACCCGGAGACGCTGACCCGTATCGCCCAGTACGAACTCGCGTTCCGCATGCAGGCGTCCGTCCCCGAGGTGATGGACATCCGCCGCGAGACGAAGGAGACGCTGGACCTGTACGGGGCCCGGCCGGGGCACGTCTCCGCCGCCGAGTCCGCCGCCGACCCGCGGGTGCTGTACAAGGGAGACGACCCGACCTTCGCGAACAACTGCCTGCTGGCCCGAAGGCTCGTCGAGAGCGGCGTGCGATTCGTCCAGTTGTACGACTGGGGCTGGGACCACCACGGCTCGTCGCCGGGCGAGTCGATCGACGAGACGCTGCCGATCAAGTGCCAGCAGATCGACCGGGCGATCGCCGGGCTGCTGACCGACCTCGACCGCCGCGGCCTGCTGGAGGAGACGCTCGTCGTCTGGGGGGGCGAGTTCGGCCGCACGCCGATGATGCAGAACAACGTGAACAAGGAGATCAAGAAGGGCTTCGTCGGCCGCGACCACCATCCGCACGCGTTCACCACGTGGATGGCCGGCGGCGGCGTCTCGCCCGGTTCGCTCGGGACGACCGACGACATCGGCTACTACGTCACCGAGGACCCGGTCTCCGTCCGCGACCTGCAGGCGACCGTCCTGCACCTCGTCGGCCTCGACCCGCACCGCTTCCACGTCGACTACCAAGGCCTCCGGCAACGCCTCATCGGCCCGACCGAAGAGGGCCGCGTGCTCGAGGAGATTCTCGCGTAGAGCGGGCGACGGGAACGACGTCCGGTCTGGATCCCGTCGCGAACTGCACGCATAATCGAGTTCCCACCCGTTGATCCCACCGTCGGACGACATGAAGGCTCTCCAACTCCTCCTCCTGTTGACGGCGAGTCTCTCGCCGGGACTGCTCGTGGCCGCCGAACCGGTGGACTTCGAGCGCGACGTGCTGCCCGTCCTGAAGGCGAGGTGCGTCGCCTGCCACGGGCCGGACACGCAGGAGGGGCGGGTCCGGATCGACACGCTCTCGACGAACCTCGTCGACGACCGGGCGGACGCGGAGACGTGGCACGAGGTGCTGCACGCCCTGCAGAAGGGGGAGATGCCGCCCGAGGGCGAGACGCCGCTCACCGAGGCCGAACGTCGAACCGTCGTGACCTGGGTCTCGAACGCGATCGAGAAGGCCGTCGAGGCGGGGCGGCGAACGAACGGACGCGTGGTGCTCCGCCGGCTCAACCGGGTCGAGTACCAGAACACGATGTCCGACCTGCTCGGCATCGACATGAACTTCGTCCGCGACCTGCCGCCCGACTCGCCCTCCGAAGACGGCTTCACCAACGACGGCAACGCCCTGCGAATGTCGTCACTGCAACTGGAGGCCTATCTGGAGACCGCCCGCCGTGCTCTGGACCGGGTGATCGTCAGCGGACCGGCCCCCAAGCAGTTCGACTACGAGTTCACCGAGAGCAACGTCGGCAACTGGCTCGGCAAGGTCGAACGCTCCAACCGGCTGCAACGCATGCAGCGGTTCCTCGCGACCATGAAGAAGGAGTACCCCGAACGGGGCGACTTCCTGATCCGGGCCCGCGTCTCCGCCGAACTCGTGCCGGACGCCCCGTACCCGCTGCTCGAGGTCTCGCTCGGCTACCGGCCGGACACGAAGATCCTGTTCGACGAGATCGACGTCGTCGAGTTCACCACGCCCGAGGAACGGACGCTCGAGTTCCGCGGCCGGCTGGAGGACTTCCCGCTCCCCGTCCGCGGACAGGGCAAGTTCCCGGGGCTCGTCGTGCGGCTGCGGAACGCCGAGGACGACGGCTCGCCACGGCCCAAGGCCGAGAAGCGCGAGAAGGGGGACAAGCGGAAGGGGACGTTCTACCCGCCCGAACCCGACCGCTCGACGCTGGTCGTCCACTCGGTCGAGTTCCACGCCCCGGTCTTCGACGCGTGGCCGCCCGCCGCGCACCGCCGCATACTGTTCGACTCCCCGCTTCGCGAGTCGGACGAGAAGGCGTACGTCACCGAGGTGCTGCGTCGGTTCGCGAGCCGAGCGTACCGGCGACCGGCAACCGACGAGGAGATCACGAAACTCGTCGACTTCTACACCGAGGTCCGGCCGACGTTCCCGGCGTTCGAGGACGCGATCCGCGAGACGCTCGCCTACGTACTGATCCGGCCGGAGTTCCTGTACCTCGTCGAGCCGTCCGGCGACGAGAAGCGGCCGGCCGACGACTGGGAACTCGCGTCTCGGCTGTCGTACTTCCTGTGGAGCACCATGCCGGACGAACGGCTACGGAGGCTGGCCGCGGACGGGACGCTGCACGAACCGAAGACGCTCGCGGCCGAGGTCGACCGCCTGCTCGCCGACCCGCGATCGCAACGCCTCGTCGACCAGTTCACGTCGCAGTGGCTGGGGCTCGAAGTCGTCGACCGGGTCGCCGTGAACCCGGAGTTCCACCCGGACTTCGACAACCGGCTTAAGACCGACATGCAGTCGGAGACGCAGCGGTTCTTCGGCGAACTGCTGGAGCACGACCTCAGCGCCCTGCGGCTGCTGGACTCGGACTTCACGATGCTGAACGAGCGGCTCGCGAAGCACTACGGGGTCGAGGGAGTCCGCGGCGAGACGTTCCGCCGCGTGTCGCTGCCGGCCGACCGGCGCCGCGGTGGCGTGCTGGGCCACGCGTCAATGTTGCTGGCCAACTCGACGGGCGGGGACTCGCATCCGGTCCGCCGGGCCGTCTGGATTCGCGACCGGCTTCTGGGCGATCCCCCCGCGCCGCCGCCGCCGAACGTGCCGACGCTCGACGAGGCCGACCCGAAGTTCCTGAAGCTCTCGGTCCGCGAGCAGCTCGAGATTCACCGCAACACGCCGGCCTGTGCGAGCTGCCACGACGGCATCGACCCGTGGGGCATCGCCCTCGAACACTTCGACGCCGTCGGCCTCTGGCGAGACGAGGTCCGCCGCCGCGAGGGACGCAAGACGACGACCAGCCCGGTCGACGCGTCCGACGTGCTGCCCGACGGCACCGAGATCGACGGGGCCGACGCGCTCCGCGAGCACCTGCTGACCGAACGTCGCGACGACTTCGCCCGGACGCTCGTCGAGCGGATGCTGACCTACGCCCTCGGCCGGCGTCTCGAACTGACCGACCTGACCACCGTCGACCGACTCTCCGACGAGTTCGTCGCGAACGACTGTCGGCTCCGTGACCTCGTGCGTACGATCGTCGCGAGCGAGCCGTTCCGTACCAAGTAGCCCCTCCCGTACGAGTTCTCCCATGGCCCAGAAGTCCTGGCATCTCGACCGCCGCAAGTTCCTCCTCGGCACCGGGGCCTCGTTGGGGCTGCCGTTCCTGGAGTGCATGGCCCGTGGCGAGACCCCCGCGACGGACCGCCCCCGCCGGTTCTGTTCGATGTACTTCGGCTTCGGCGTCGGGCTGCCGAAGAAGGAGAGCGAGCAGGCGGAGTGGAGCTGGTTCCCCGAAGGCGAGGGCCGGGACTACACGCACAACAAGAGCCTCGAACCGCTCGAACCGCACCGCGAGAAACTGTCGATCCTGGGCGGGCTGTCCCACCCGAACGGCCGGAAGATGGGCGGGCACGACACGGGTGACACGTTCCTCACCGGGGCCCTGCTGACGAGCAAGTTCCTGCGGAACACCGTCTCGGCCGACCAGGTCGTCGCCCAGCACGTCGGCGGGCGGACGCGGTTCCCGTCCCTCGTCCTCTCGACCGACGGCGGCGTCGGCGAGCCGACCCGGTCGAGCACGCTCTCCTACGACGCCAAGGGTCGTCCGATCCCGGCCCTCAACGAGCCGCGGCGGGTCTTCGACCGCTTCTTCGGCGTCGGTGACGACGACGTGATCGCGAAGCGGCGACGGCTGGCGAGTGCCTCCAGCATGCTGGACCGCGTGCTCGAGGACTCCCGCGACCTGAAGCGGCGGCTCGGCAGCGTCGACCGCGAGAAGTTCGACGAGTACCTCGCCTCCGTCCGCGAGATCGAGCAACGCGTCGAGCGGTCGCAGCACTGGCTGGAGGTCCCGGCCCCCGAGCTTCGCGACGAGGACCGCGAACTGCTGCACCTCGACGCCGACGACGAGGCCCCGAAACGGTTCATCGAGACGATGTACGATCTCGTCTACCTCGCCCTCCGTACGGACTCGACCCGCGTCGCCACCTACCAGGTGACGAACATGGCGGACGCCTCCTCGAAGGCGGGCAAGTTCCCGCAGCTCGAGGGATTCAAGGGCTCGCTGCACTCGCTGGCCCACGGCTGGAACAAGCCGGAGGGGGCCGAGAAGCTGGGGCGGTGGGACCGGTTCATGGCCGAACGGCTGGCCGGGTTCCTCGCGCGACTCGACGCCGCAGAGGAACCGCACGGCTCGCTGCTCGACAGCACGGTCGTCGTCTACGGCAGCAGCAACAGCCAGACGCACAACAACACGAACTACCCGCTCGTCCTCGCCGGCGGCAGCCAACTCGGCCTGAAGCACGGCGAGTACCGTCGGTTCGGCGCGGACGTGCCGATGTCGAACCTGCTGCTGACGGCAATGAACGCCGTCGGCGTCGGGACCGACCGCTTCGCGGACAGCACCGGCCCGCTGACCGAAGTCCTCGGGTAGTGGCGTGCGAGTCCTCTCCTGCCTGCTGCTGCTCGCGGTCGTCTTCGTCGGAACGGGCCGTGCCGACGACGCGTTCCGCGAGGTCGCGCCGCTGGTGAGGAAGTACTGCGTCGCCTGCCACGAGGGGAAGGACGCGAACGGCGGCGTCGATCTCGCCGCCGTCCTCGAACTCGACCGAGTGGACTCGGCGTGGGAGACGTGGGAGTCCGTCGTCGACCGACTCGAGTCCCGGGCGATGCCCCCGGCGGACGAGCCTCAGCCAACCGACGCGGAGCGGAAGCGGATCGTCGGCTGGTACCGGGACCTCGTCGAGTCGGTCGAACCGCGACCGGCCGTGCACCGCCCCCGGCGACTCGCCGTGCACGAGTACCGGAACACGCTGGCTTCCGTGCTCGGTTTCGACCTCGAGGTCGCCGTCATCGAGGCCGAGCAGACACTGGCGGAACGGTCGCTGGTCGTGAAGCTGATGCCGACCGACCCGCCGGGCCGCAGCGGCTTCAAGAACGACACGCACGCGAACCCGCTGACGACGGTCGTGTGGGACCAGTACAACCACTTGGCCCATGCGGGGGTCGAGGAGCTCTTCTCGCCCCGCCGTCGCGACGCGCTGGAGGCCCTCGCCGGGTCGCTCGACGACGGGCTCGACTCGGCCGCCGCGGCCCGCATCCTTCGGACGTTCGCCCGGCGGACGCGACGGCGTCCCGTGCCGCACGAGGAATTCGACCGACTCGTCGCCCGGATCGACGGGAAGCAGGGCGAAGCGCTCGAGGCGGCCCTGCGACTCGAACTGAAGGCGTTGCTCGTCTCGTCGAAGTTCGTCTACCGCGGGCTGCTCGTCGAGGGCGAGCCGGGGGCACGGCAACCGGTCGACCGGTACGAGCTCGCGGAACGGCTCTCCTACTTCCTGTGGTCCGACATGCCGGACGAGCGACTTCTCGACCGGGCCGCGTCCGGCGAACTCGGGAAGCCCGAGGTTCTGCGGGCGGAGATCGACCGGATGCTGACCGACCCGCGGGCCCGCAACCTCGCCGAGCACCTCGGTGTCGAGTGGTTCAGCTTGGACGAGATCGAACACGTCTCGAACAACCCGCCGCAGATGCTGGCGTACAAGTCGCAGCCGGTCGACTTCCTGCACCACCTCTTCACCGAGAACCGGCCGCTGCTCGAACTCGTCGACGCGAACGTCGCGTTCGTCAACCCGCACACCCGCGGCCACTACGGGGCCGACGCCAAGCGGATGAAGCCCTACCGCAAGCAGAAGGGCATCGAGGTCGAAGCGGTGCCAAACCAGCGGATCGTGCTCGAGGCGACGACCGAACGGGGCGGGCTGCTGACGATGCCGGGCGTACTGGCGATGAACAAGGGGCCCATCCAGCGGGGAGTGTGGATTCTGGAGCGGGTGCTGGGCGACGAACTGCCCGAGCCGCCGCCCGACGTCGGCCAGGTGCCCGGCAGTTCGCCCGGCAAGAAGCTGACGTTCCGGGAACGGTTCGAGCTGCATCGTTCGAAGCCGAGCTGCGCCGTCTGCCACGACCGCATCGATCCGCTCGGTTTCGCAATGGAGTCCTACGGCGGCCGCGGCGAGTTCCTGCGCGGCTCGCAGAACGACACGACCGGCCGGCTGCCGACCGGCGAACGGTTCGACGACGCCCGCGGGCTGAAGAGGATCCTCGTCACGACCCGCCGCGAGGACGTGATTCGCAACGTCGTCCGGCGAACCTTGTCCTACGCCCTCTGCCGGCGGCTCGAACTGCACGACCGCCCGACCGTCGAGGCGATCGTGAAGGACCTGAACGAGTCGAACGGAACGTGGCGGGACCTGTTCGTCGCGGTCGCCGAGAGCGTGCCGTTCCAAGAGACGATTCTCTCCGAGGAGTAAGCCGTGCCACTTCGTCTCCAGCGTCGAGCGTTCCTCCGCGGTACGGGGGCCCTGCTTCCGTTGCCGCTGCTGAACCTGATGGAACGCCCGGCCCGGGCGGCCGAGGCGGAGCGGCCGCCGCTGCGGTTCGTCACGTTGTTCAAGCCGAACGGCGTGCACCCGCCGTCCTGGAACGTCAGCGGCGGGACCGAGAACGACTTCCGCATGTCGCCGCTGATGAAGCCGTTCGAACGGCACCGGGACGACGTGCTGATCCTCGACAACATGGGCGACTGGGGGTTCTCGTCGCACGCGAGCAGCACGCGGCGGTTCCTGTCGGGGCACCACGAGAACAAGCGGTCCGCGTCGACGGACCAGTTGATCGCCGACCGCATCCAGGGCGACACGCCGCACCGCTCGCTGGAGCTGACGACGGAGGGGCTGTTCCCGAATCAGGTCGGCTGCAGCTACATCTCGTACGACGCGACGGGCGCACCGATCCCGCGGGAGAGCGACCCGCAGTTGATCTTCGACCGCCTGTTCCGCAGCCCCCACGCCGACCCCCGCCGACGCGCCGAGCTGACGAGCGTGCTCGACCGGGTCCGCGACGACGCGAAGTCGCTCGCCCGCCGCGCCGGAAGCGAGGACCGACGCACGCTGGACGAGTACCTCGAGGTCGTCCGCACGTCGGAGAAGCGGCTCGCCAACATCGCGGCCACCCCGCCCAGGCACGACCTCGCCACATTCGAGCGACCCGGCTCCGGCGGCACGCTGGACGACCAGGTCGAGGCAATGCTCGAACTGGTCGAACTCGCCCTCTGGACCGACCAGACCCGCTGCATCACCTACATGCTGGGCAACAGCAACAGCCGGATGATCTTCGACTTCCTCGGCATCCGGGAGCAGCACCACTACCTGTCGCACTTCTTCCGCAACTTCTCCCGGTCCAACCTCGAGTCGTTGTTGAAGATCAGCCTGTGGCACATGGAGAAGTTCGACTCGCTGCTGACACGGCTGAAGTCCCGTCGCGAGGGCGACCGCACGCTCCTCGACAACACCGTCGTCCTGTACGGCAGCGGCATGGGGCACAGCGACAACCACACGGTCACCCGCATTCCCGTCGTGCTCGCCGGCGGCAAGGACCACCTGAAGACCGGCCGGTACGTCCGCTACGCCGAGAACCAGGAACTCGGCCGGCTGCACCTGTCGCTGCTGCAGATGTTCGGTATCGACCTCGACTCGTTCGCCCGGTCCAAGGAGCCGCTGCCCGGTCTCGACGGATCGGACTACGAACCGTACCGCGAGCCGGCGTTCGAGAGCTGGGTCAAGGTCGAGGGGAACGTGATCACGGTCCGCGGCCGCATCCGCATGTCGGACGACCTCGACGAGGCGCGGGTCTTCCTCGTCGACGTGGACGACCGGCCGCCCGTGCGGGTGGAGGTCGGGTTCGGCGACTTCCACCGGTTCAACCTCGCGTACCACTGCGGCACGGCCGTCACCCTCACCGGCACGGGCGACACCGGCGACCGGAAGGTGATTCGCAAGGTGACGAAAATCGAGTCCCTGTTCGGCAAGGCTCCCGGAACGCTGAACGGCTAGAACGCAGCTTGCGAACCTGTGGTGGTCGTCGTACGGAGACTCGACGGCCAGACGACGTTCGAGACGCTCCACCGAGCCCGGATCGGGCCAAGAGCCGGTCGCGACGCCCCGGACTCCGACGGCAGGCGAGAGCTCGAGCGTCGCGAGCACGATTTCCGAGCAGCCGTTCGCAGGCCGAACGGAGAACGACTCTCGGGCACGTTCTGCAGGCAGACGCAACATGTCTGCCGTCTCTCTTGGTATGATCGGAGAAGATCGAGCGAAACGGATCCGGGTCCCGTGGTCAATTCTCCGAAGACGAGTTGCCGTCTCTGGCCCAGCGACCCGTGCAGACCCAACAGCTTAAACACGTTTACCACGAGCGGCTTATGAACAACGCTCCGGCCCGCAGCACCTCGTTCGGGACGTGCCTCGGCCTCGCCGTCGCGGTGGTCGGGGTCGTTTCGTCCCTCTGCGTCGGCAGCGAGGCGGCGGATCCGGGGTTCGAGAGGTCGGCCCGTGAGTTCCTGAAGACTCACTGCGTCGCCTGCCACGGCCCGGACGACCAACAGGCGAACCTGCGGCTCGACGGGTTGACCGGCTTCAACGCCGAGCGGTCGCGGCTGTGGGCCATGATCCACGAACGCGTCTCCGACGGCGAGATGCCCCCGAAAGGCGAGCCGCGGCCGGACGCCGACGAGACGAAGCGGCTGCTCGGCTGGATCGAGGAGGCGGCCGAGGCGCATCGGGCAAAGGCGGGGACCGCAGGAACGCGTCGTTTGAATCGCCGAGAACTGGGGGCCGCGCTACGGGACGTCACGGGGCTCGAGATCGACTACGCCGCCGCTCTGCCCGGTGACGGCAAGCTCGCCGGCTTCGACACCGGGGCGTCGGCCCTGCAGGACGCCGCCGACTCGGTCGACCGCATCCTGCTCGTCACCCGCCGCGCGGTCGACGGCGTCCGCTTCCTCGAACCGGCCTCCGAGCAGACCTTCGTCGTCGATTTCAAGGAGACGAAGGACGTCCGCAAGGCGTTCGACCCGTGGAAGGAGCAGGGGGTCCAGGCGAAGCTGCGAGGCACCGGGCGGCTCGGCGAGGGCCTGTACTGCGACCCGAAGTGGCTCCGCGACCGCGACGCTCAGCAGTTCTACGTGCCCGGTCCCGAGAACGGTCGCGGCGTGGTCCGCTTCGCCGTCGAGGTCGCCGGCCGGACGTTCTTCGACGACACCCCGCCACCGCGGCTCTGCGTGAAGGTCGCCGGCCGCACGCTCGAGTACCGCGAGATCACCGGCACACTGGAGTCCCCCGAAAGACTCGTCTACGAGGTGCAGGTCGACGACCTGCCGATCGGCTCCAAGGGGGTGAAGATCGAGCTCAGCAGCCGGGTCGAGCTGCCGTACGAGATCGACGGCTTCGAGAACGAGGACAAGACCTCCAAGGACGCCGACCTGCCCGACGGCCCGGGCGTCTACCGCCCGAAGTACGACCGCAAGAAGCTCCGGCAACCGGAGGAACAGCCGGTCCCGTGGGTCGTCCTGCAGACGGTCGAGATCGAGGGGGACTACGTGGCGACGTGGCCGCCGGCCGAGTGGGAGGCCGACGTCGGCGAGATCACCGACTCGACCGAGAGCGCCGACCGGCTGCTGTCGCTGTGGATGGAACGGGCGTGGCGACGACCCGTGAGGAGCGGCGAGAAGAAGCGGTTCCTCGACCTCTACACCCGCCTCCGCGGCGACGGCTTCACGTTCGACGAGGCGTTGCGGGCGTCGTTCCACTCCGTCCTGATGAGCGGGCCGTTCCGGTACATGGTGTCGGCGGCCGACCCGGACGAGTCGATCGCCCAACACGCCGTCGCGTCGCGGCTCGCCTTCATGCTGACCGGCGGCCCGCCCGACGCCGAACTTCGCGAACTCGCCGCCGCCGGCAGACTGCGGGACGAGAAGGTGCTGGGCGACCAGGTCGACCGGCTGCTCGCCGACCCGCGGAGCGACGCGTTCTTCGAGCCGTTCGTCGTGCAGTGGCTGGAGATGGAGCAGCCCATCACGATCGCCATGCAGCACATCTCCCAGCAGAATTTCCAGTTCGGCCGGTACCTGAAGGAGTCGATGCGGGCCGAGACGGTCGAGTACGTCGCCGAGTGCTTCCGCCAGAACGCGAAGTCGCGGGAGCTCGTCGACGGCGACTGGACGATGATGAACGACAGCCTCGGCGCGTTCTACGGGTACGAGGTGGAGGGGAGCGAACTGCGGAGGGTGAAACTGCGGAAGGACGACCCCCGCGGCGGCGGCTTCCTCGGCCACGCCGGCATCCAGTCGATGCTCTGCTGGATGGGCGACAACTGGGTCACCTACCGCGGCGCGTGGGCCCTCCGGCACGTCGTCGACGACCCGCCCCCCCCGCCGCCGCTCGAGGTGCCCGAACTCGACCCGAACGACGGCTCTAACCAGGGCAAGTCGTTCAAGGAGATCCTCGCGATCCACCAGGAGGAGCCGAACTGCGCCGTCTGCCACGTGAAGATGGACCCTCTCGGCTTCGCCTTCCAGAACTTCGACTTGAGCGGCCGCTGGCGGGACGTCGAACACGAGAAGTACAGCCGGTCCGAACTGGACGGCAAGATCCAGTGGAACGGCCGCGGCGAGACCCGCCCGGTCGACGCCACCGGCCGCATGCCCCGCGGCGAGGAGTTCACCGACTACGCCTCGTTCAAGAAACTGCTCGTACAGAAGTATCAACGCGACCTGATTCGTGGCATCATGAAGAACCTCGTGGTCTACGGGGCCGGTCGCCAGCCCGACGTGCTCGACGCCGTCGAGATTCGGGCCACCCTCGACGAACTGGAGCCGAAGGGGTTTCCGCTGCGTGACGTCCTGAAAGCGTTCGTGCGGTCCCGGGCGTTCCTCGAAACCTGAGTCCCTCCTCTCACCGAGAGACCGAACATGGCCAACCCGATCTCGCGACGCACGATTCTCCGTGGCTTCGGCGCGACACTCGCCCTGCCGTGGCTGGAGGCGATGGGCGGGCGGACCGTCTTCGCCGCCACCGGCCAGACCGAGCCCTCGCGGCTCGCCTGCTTCTACATCCCGGGCGGCATCAACCACTACAGCTGGTACCCGGAGGGCACCGGCAGTGACTACACGATCTCGAAGTCGCACGAGCCACTCGCCCACCACCGCGACCGGTTCTCGGTCCTCAGCGGCCTGTCGCACATCCAGGGTCGCATCAGCGGGCACGTGCACCCGTACAACTGGCTCACCGGCCACAACATCAACATGACGCCGGGCGCCCACACGAACACGGTCTCGATGGACCAGGTGGCCGCCAAGCACATCGGCCCGACGTACGTCCCGTCGCTCGCCCTCTCGTTCGGAAGCGGCGTGGGGACGACGACCCTGTCTCGCAACGCCCTCGGGGCCGACATCCCGGCGACCGCGAACTACCGCGAGGTGTTCGAGCGACTCTTCCCGCCGGCCGACAAGTCGCAGCTGAAGGCCGCCAAGGCCCGCATCGCCCTCGACCGCAGCGTGCTCGACACGGCCGTCGGCGACGTGAAGAGCCTGCAGACCCGCCTCGGCCACGCCGACCGGCTCCGCATCGACCAGTACCTCACCTCCATCCGCGAGGTCGAGCAGCGGATGAACGACCGCGAGGAGATCCTCGACCGCGGCCGGCCCCAGTTCAACGAGAAGGGCGTGCGGCTCGACCCCGAGGGGAAGAACAGCATGCAGGAACACATCGAGTTGATGATGGACCTGATCGCCCTCGCCTTCCAGACCGACATGACCCGCGTCGTCACGCACTCGCTCGGCGGCGAGGGAGGCCCGAACTACGAGGACTACAAGGGCTGGTCGGAGGAGACCGGCGCCCCGCTGCGTGGAGCCCACGACGTGCACCACAAGGGGACCGGCAACCGCGGGGCCGACAACAAGGACGTGATGGTCATGGGCCTTCGCGACCGCATGTTCTGTGCGAAGCTCGCCCGGCTGATGGACAAGCTCCACGCCATCGAGGCGCACGGCGGCACGCTGCTCGACCACACCGTCCTGCTGCTCGGCGGGTCGCAGATCAGCAGCCACTCCGGCTCCAACTTCCCCATGCTGCTCGCCGGCGGCAACAAGCTCGGCCTGAAGCACGGCCAGCACGTGAAGTGGAAAGGGAACGAGAAGTCCGCCTCCGACCTGTACCTCACCATCCTCCAGCAGCTCGGCTGCCCGGTGAACTCCTTCAAGGAGAGCACCGGCCCGCTGTCCGAGATCCTCGCGTGAGGACGTTCGCGGCCACCTGCCTGTTGCTGCTGTGCGGATGGCCGGGCCGGGCGGACGACCCGACCGAGCCGCCACCGCTCGACGGGCCGCTCGCGGCGCGGTCGGTCGCGAAACGGTGGGCCTACGCGCTAGCCGTCTCGCCGAACGGGAAGCGGGTCGCGACGGGGGGCGACGACGGTGTTGTCCGCACCTGGACGCCGCCGAAGCTCGACCCGGCCGCCGAGTGGAAGGCGTTCGACGCCAGCGTGACGGCCCTCGCCTTCTCGCACGACGGCAGGCAACTCGCGGTCGGCAGTTGGGACGGCGGCCTCGTCGTCCGGAGTCTCGGCGACGACGAGAAGCCGCGGCCGTTCGACGGGCACCGCGAGACGATCACGTGCGTCGCCTTCTTGCCGGACGGCAAGTGGATCGCCACCGGCAGCGCCGACGACACCCTGCGGATTCGTGACGCGAAGACCGGCAAGACCCGGGTTCGGATCGGGCAGGACAACGAATACGACGTCACCTGCCTCGCCTTCTCGCCGGACGGCAGGCGAGTCGCGACCGGCGACGGTGACAACAACGTCTCCATCTGGGACACGACGACCGGCGAACAGATCGCCGCGCCGGGCGGGCACGACGAGGCGGTCACGTGTGTTGCCTACTCGCCGGACGGCAAGACCCTCGTCTCCGGCAGCTGGGACGACACGCTCGCTCTCCGCGACGCGATGACCGGCGAGGTGCGTTCGACGCTCACCGGTCACGACGCCGACGTGACCGTGGTCGCCTACTCGCCGGACGGCAAGACGATCGTCTCCGGCGACGAGTTCGGAACGATTCGATTCTGGGACGTGGGAACCGGCAAGACGACGGCGACGATCCGAGCGCATCGGGGAGCCGTCAACGGCCTTGCCGTCCTGCCGAGCGGCAGGCACGTCGCCTCGGTCGGCGGCAACGAGTTGAAGCTCTGGCCGCTGCCGAAGCAGCCCTGACTCGTCCGGCGGTCGCATCCCGCCTCGTTCCCGCTACGATTCCGCGGTCCACCCAGTCGGAGTACCGCGTGTCGCGAGCCGCCGTCGCCGTTGGCCTTGTCGCGGGAGGAGTCGTCGCAGCCGTCGGCCTCTGGGTCTGGTTCGCGGCGACGACCCAACCGGTGCCGCCGACCGACCTGATGAACTCGATCGGCATGCGGTTCCGTCGCGTTCCGGCCGGGACCTTTCTGATGGGAGCGGCTCCGGGCGACGACGCGGCCGAGCAGGACGAACGGCCCCAGCACGAGGTGGTTCTCACGCGGTCGTTCCTGATCGGCCAGTTCGAGGTCACGCAGGAGCAGTACGAGCGGGTGACGGGCGAGAACCCCAGCTGGTTCCGCCCGGGGGGCGAGGGGGCGGACCGGCTCGGCTCGTGGTCGGACACGTCGCGGTTCCCGGTCGAGTCCGTGTCGTGGACGGAGGCGGTCGCCTTCTGCGAGGCGTTGAGCGCACTCCCGGAGGAACGACGGGCCGGCCGACGGTACCGGCTGCCGACCGAGGCCGAGTGGGAGTACGCCTGCCGGGCCGGGACGACGACCCGGTTCGCCTTCGGCGACGCGTTCCGGCCACGGTTCGCCAACATGAACGAGGTTCGCGACCGGCCGGTCGAGGTCGGATCGTACCCGCCGAACGACTTCGGGCTGTTCGACATGCACGGCAACGTGCTCGAGTGGTGTCACGACTGGCACTCGGACACCTACTACGCGGAGTCCCCGCGGGTCGATCCGCTCGGTCCCGAGCAGCCGGACGCCGACCACCGCGTGCTCCGCGGGGGTGGCTGGGCCTTCGAGGCGGCCAGCTGCTCGTTCCGCGACCGCATCCCGACGCAGCTGAAGGGGGCGTCGCACGGCTTCCGCGTCGTCTGCGAACTCGTCGGGCCGGCCGCAGTCGAAAACGAGTCGCCCCGCCCGTAGACTGTCGCCCGCAACCCGATTCCCCGGCGCGGACGAGAGCATCATGGCGGTCTACCTCGGCATCGACATCGGCACCAGCGGCACGAAGACCCTCGCCGTCGACGAGGCCGGCCTCGTGCTCGCCTCGGCCACCGTCGAGTACCCCCTCTACAGCCCCAAGCCGGGCTGGTCCGAACAGGAACCGCACGACTGGTGGCAGGCGACCACCAAGTCCGTCAAGAAGGTCCTGAAGGCGGGCCGCGTCGACAAGGCGGACGTGAAGGGGATCGGCCTCTCCGGCCAGATGCACGGCAGTGTCTTCCTCGACGCGAGGCACGATGTCGTCCGCCCGGCCCTTCTCTGGAACGACCAGCGGACCCAAGCCGAGTGCGTCGAGATCGAGAAGCGGGCCGGCGGCCGCAAGCGGCTGATCCAGATGGTCGCGAACCCCGCCCTCACCGGCTTCACGGCCCCCAAGATCCTCTGGCTGCGGAACAACGAGAAGCGGAACTTCGACAAGACCCGGCAGGTGCTGCTCCCCAAGGACTACGTCCGGTTCCGCCTGACGGGCGAGTTCGCGACCGAGGTCAGCGACGCCAGCGGCACGCTGCTGCTGGACGTGAAGAAGCGGGACTGGTCGAAGCCGCTGCTCGGGAAGCTCGACCTCGACCCGTCGCTGCTCCCGAGGGTCTACGAGTCCGAGGAGGTGAGCGGCGAGCTGACGAAGGAGGCGGCCAGGCTGATGGGGCTGAACGCCGGCGTGCCGGTCGTCGGCGGCGGCGGCGACCAGGCCGCCAGCGCGGTCGGGAACGGCATCGTCAAGAAGGGCGTGATCTCGGCGACGATGGGCACGAGCGGCGTCGTCTTCGCCCACTCCGACGAGGTGCAGTACGACCCGGAGGGCCGGCTGCACACCTTCTGCCACGCCGTCCGCGGCCAGTGGCACATCATGGGCTGTGTGCTCTCGGCCGGCGGCTCGCTGCAGTGGTTTCGCAACACGCTCTGTCAGGCGGAGATCGCCGAGGCGAAGCGGAAGAAGATCGACCCGTACGAACTGATCACAGCACGGGCCGCCGAGGCACCGGCCGGCTGCGAGGGGCTGTACTTCCTGCCCTACCTCACCGGCGAGCGGACGCCGCACGCCGACCCGTACGCCCGCGGGGCCTGGATCGGCCTCGGGCTGCGGCACGGGAAGGGGCATCTCGCCCGGGCCGTCGTCGAGGGAGCGACCTACGCCATGCGGGACTCGCTGGAGATCATCAAGGAGATGGGCGTGCCGGTCCGTCAGATTCGCCTCTCCGGCGGCGGCGCCCGCAGCCCGTTCTGGCGGCAGATGCAGGCGGACGTCTACGGCCAGAAGGTCTGCACGATCAACGCGGAGGAGGGGCCGGCCTACGGCGTCGCCCTGCTCGCGGCCGCCGGCACCGGGGCCTACAAGAACGTGGTCGAGGCCTGCTCGGCCACCATCTCCGTCGTCACCGAGACCAAGCCCGACACGAAGGCCAAGCGAACCTACAACCGCCTCTACCCGACCTACGGCCAACTCTACCGGTCGCTGAAGACCGACTTCGCCACCATCGCCGGACAGGTCGAGGGCTGACCGAACCGATGTCCGACGCCCGTCGTTATCTCGCCGAACTCTTCGCCACGTTCACGCTCGTCTTCGCGGGCTGCGGAGCGGTCGTCGTGGACGGCGTGACGGACGGGGCGATCACGCACGCGGGCATCGCCGTGGTGTTCGGGCTCGTCGTGCTGGCGATGATCTACACCGTGGGGGACGTCTCCGGGGCGCACATGAACCCGGCCGTCACGATCGCCTTCTGGGCCGCCCGCCGGTTCCCGCTTCGGGACGTCGCCCCGTACGTCGGGGCCCAGGTCGCCGGGGCGATCGCGGCGTGCACGTTGCTGCGGTTGATGTTCCCCGAGCACGACACGCTCGGCTCGACGCTGCCGCGAAACGACGCCGCGATGCAGTCGTTCGTGTTGGAGGTCGTGCTGACGGCCATCCTGATGTTCGTGATCCTGCACGTCTCGACGGGGGCGAAGGAGAAGGGGATCACGGCCGGCATCGCCATCGGCTCGGTCATCCTGTTCGAGGCGATGTTCGGCGGCCCGATCAGCGGCGCCTCGATGAACCCCGCTCGCTCGGTCGGCCCGGCACTGCTCTCCGGGCACACCGAACACCTCTGGGTCTACCTCGTCGCCCCAACTACCGGCGCGCTGCTGGCCATTCCCGTCTGCTGGTGCACTCGGGATCCCGAGGGCAACGCCGTCCCGACCGACGCGTAGTCAGACCAGTTCGCGAATCGGGCGGCAGCGTTCGAGCACAGCGCGGACGAAGAGTGAGAGAAGCCGAACGGCGAAGCACCAACTGCTCCGGCGTGACCGGTCGAATCGTCCGGCCCGTTCTCCGAATCGACACGTTCACGGGAACGGTGCTACACTTCCACACGCATCGGCGACGATTGATGCCGATGTTCTGGAGATCGTCATGCCCGAGACCTCACCGCCCTCTTCCGTCCTCCACCGTCGCGACCTGCTGGGGCTCGCCACGGGTGGGCTGCTCGGCTGCAGCTTCGGTTCGTTCGGCCTGCCGGACCTGCTGCGTGCCGGGGACCGACGACGAGGCTCGTCGAGGAAGTCGGTCGTCTTCGTGCACCTCGACGGCGGGCCGCCGCAGCACGAGACGGTCGATCCGAAGCCGTTCGCGCCGGCCGAGATTCGGGGGGAGTTCGGCAGCATCGCGTCGGCCGTGCCGGGGCTGGCGGTCGGCGAGTTGATGCCGAAGTTCGCCCGCGCGGCCGACCGCTTCGTGGTGATCCGCTCGCTGACCGAGTCGGTCGGTCGCCACGACGGGTTCCAGTGTCAGTCGGGCTTCTCGGCGAAGGACCTGGAGTCGTTGGGCGGTCGGCCGGCGCTCGGGAGCGTCGTCTCGAAGCTGCAGGGCTCGCCCGACGACGTGGTGCCGACGTTCGTCGACGCGATGCAGGGCCGTCCGCTCGCCCGGCACAGCGCCCGCCCCGGCTTCCTCGGCCCGGCCCACAAGCCGTTCCGGCCGGACCTCTCGGCCTTGTTCGAGCGGCCGCTGGAACCCGGCATGGTGCAGGAACTCGCCCGCCGCGGCGGCAACCACACCACCAGCCTTCGGCTCAACTCGGAACTCTCGTCCCGCCGCCTCGACGACCGGACGGCTCTTCTCAGGCAGATCGACCGCTTCCGCCGCGAGGTCGACCGGTCCGGCATGATGGACGCGATGGACCGCTTCGGCGAGCAGGCGGTTGCCATCCTCGTCTCCGGTGCGCTCGCCGACGCTCTCGACCTCGACCAGGTGCCCGAGGCGGAACGGCGGCGGTACCTCACGAACGCCCGCGTGACGGACGACTGGTTCACCACGGCCGACCGTCCGAACGCGACGCTGAAGTTCCTGCTGGCCCGCAGGCTGGTCGAGGCGGACGTCCGCGTGGTCAGCCTGTCGCTGTCGGACTTCGACACGCACTCCGGGAACTTCCTCCGCATGCGGCAGACGCTGCCGCTGCTGGACCACGGGCTGACGACGTTCGTCGCCGACCTCGACGAACGGGGCCTGCTGGACGACACGCTGGTCGTCGCGTGGGGGGAGTTCGGACGGACGCCGAAGATCAACGGGAAGGCGGGCCGGGACCACTGGCCCCGCGTCGGCCCGGCCCTGCTCGCCGGCGGCGGGCTGCGGACCGGGCAGGTGATCGGCGCGACCGACCGCTTCGCCGGCGAGATCACCAGCCGACCGGTGACGTACAAGGACGTGTTCGCGACGATCTACCAGCACCTCGGCCTCGACCCGCACGCCGTCACCCTCACCGACCCGACCGGCCGCCCGCAGTACCTGCTGGACGCGGGTACGCCGCTGAGCGAAGTGTGATGGGCGACGACGCCGTCGACCGCCGGGCGTCGTTCTCACGTTGCGGCCGATTTCGCTACACGCTGCGGCGGACGTGGGGCCCCGGCGAACGACTCGTGTTCGTCGGCCTCAACCCGTCCACTGCGGACGCCCATCGGGACGACCCCACGATCCGCCGCTGCACGGGGTTCGCCCGGCGCGAGGGTTACGGCGGACTCGTCGTGGTGAACGTCTTCGCCTTCCGCGCGACGAAGCCGACGAGCCTGTTCGCAGCCGACGACCCCGTCGGACGTCGGAACAACGGCGTTCTGCGTCGCGAGACCGCCGGCTGCGACGTCGTTTGCTGCTGGGGCAACCACGGTCGGCGAAGAGGTCGCGGTGCCGAGGTACTCGACCTGCTGCGCGGCACGGCCAGGTCGCTGTCGCACTTCGGGCTGACCAAGAAAGAAGAACCGCGGCACCCGCTCTACGTCCGAGCGAGTGCCGCGTTGGTCGAGTTCGAGCTGGCGTGACCCTACTTCTTCCGCGTGCCGACGCAGTACAGGAACTTGTCGGACCGCAGGAAGAGCTGGCCTTCGCTGGGGGTGATGGAGGAGCGGAAGATCTCGCCCTTGCCGGCTCCGACGCTGTTGGTCGCGACGACGTTCATCTCGTCGCCCGGCTCGATGGCGTAGGTGGTGCCGGACTCGGTGACGAAGAAGGCCTTGCAGTCGTAGGCGATCGGGGCGGCGGAGAAGGCTCCGTCGAGCCGGCCGCGAGCGACCTGGTCGCCGGTGTGGCCGTCGTAGCAGGTGTAGAGGCCGAGCTTCATGGTGACGATCATCACGTGGTCGCCGATGGAGATGGGCGAGGGGAGATCGCGGTCGGCCTTGCGGGGCTGGCTCCAGATGCGGGGCTTCTCGCCCGACCCGCCCGGTTCGACGGCGTAGATGGTGCCGCCCGAGCGGCCGCTGACGCAGACGATGCGGCCCCCCACGGTGGGCGTGGCGGTCGGCGAACCCCGGCCCCGTTCGTCCTTGGCCATCCAGAGTTCCTTGCCGGTTTCCGGGTCGTAGGCGACCGGGCCGTGGTGACCGTTCAGGATCAGTTCGTCACGTCCGTCGACGTTCAGCAGGATGGGTGTGCTCCAGCCGCGGACCTCGGGGCGGGCCGTTCGCCACTTCTGCTCGCCCGTCTTCTTGTCGAAGGCGGCGATGAACGAGTCCTTGTCGGAGTCGCAGTTCTGGACGACGAGGTCGCCGACGAGGACGGGGCAGGCGGCGGTGCCCCAGGGACCGGCGAAGGTGCCGAGCTTGTCGTTGCCGACGTTCCAGACGAGGTCGCCGTCGACGGTGTAGCAGAAGAGGCCGCCGCCGTGGCCGAAGAAGGCGTAGACGTGCTCGCCGTCGGTGCAGCAGGTGGCGGAGGCCCAGCTGTTCATGGCGTGCGTGGGCTCTGGCTTGCCCTCCCAGGCGAGCTTCTCCCACAGCTTGCTGCCATCGTTGCGGTCGAAGCAGAGGACGAGCCGCTTGGCCCCCTTGTCGAGCGCGGTCGTCAGGAAGATGCGGTCGCCCCAGATCACGGGCGAGGACTGGCCCCAGCCCTCGAGTGGGGCCTTCCACTCGACGTCGTCGGCCGACCACTCGACCGGGAGCCCCTTCTCGTGGGCGTGCCCGTTCATGTGCGGGCCCCGCCAGCGTGGCCAGTTCTCCTCGGCGGAGGCGACGCTCGCGGCCGCGAGTCCGACGATCAGGACGAGTCCGAGTCCACGTGCTGGCGACATCGGCAGTGCTCCGTAGGGCAGATCGGGTAGGCGGGGCGACCTCGGGCCGCCGTGGACGCATCAACGTATCACCCCGCGAACGGGGCGTCCAACGTGGTGAAAGTCGCCGTCGCGCTGTGGACGTTTCAAGTCTCGTCGTCGCCCGGCGGCTCGTTCGGCAACCCTTCGACGAACCGATCGAAGTCGCTCGTTGGCCGGATCGACTCGATCCTCCGACGACGCTCGGCGAACGCCTCGAACTCCGAGACAGCCAGTCGGTCGGCAACCTTCTTCTGAATCTTGCCCGCGTGGCGGAGAACGGCCCGGTCGTTGAACTCCAGAAACGCGTCCAGACGCTCGACCCACTGGGCCATCGTCATCGTCCGGCGACGCTTCGCCTGATCCTCGGCGAAGTCGAGGTACATCGTGACGATCCGATTGAGATCGGAGAGTTCGTCTCGGGTCAGGTAGTTCTTGGCAACAACGACGTCGGTTCGGCGGATGCGTCCGTCGGGAGCGTTCTTCCACGTCGTCAGCCCGAGGTTCGGCTTCGCGGCATCGACCCGCGACTCGATGATCTCGGCCGCCGTCTTGCCGGTGATCGCCCACTCCAGCTTGTTCTGGACCGTGGCGAAGAAGGTCTTCGTCGTCTCCGACTGCGGGTCGTAGTCGACGCTGGTCGCATAGATGTCCGTGATCTTCTGGTAGAACCGCCGCTCCGAGGCACGGATGTCCCGTACGCGCTCCAGCAGTTCCTCGAAGTAGTCCTCGCCGAACGTCGTCTCCGCGGCCTTCAGGCGTTCGTCGTCGAGGACGAACCCCTTGAGCAGATACTCCTGCAGGGTCCCGGTGGCCCAACGCCGAAACTGCGTCCCACGGGGACTGCGGACGCGGTAGCCCACCGCGAGGATCATCTCCAAGCGGTGATGCTGGGTGCGGTACTGCTTGCCGTCTTCCGCAGTTGTCAAGTATTCCTTGACAACTGACGCCCGCTCCAACTCGTTCTCCTTGAGTATGTTGCGCACGTGCAAGCTGATGTTCTGCTTCGTAACCTCAAAGAGTTCGGCCATTTCAGCCTGTGTCATCCACACCGTCTTGTCGTGCACGAGCAGACGGACGCGGGTCGTCGCGTCCTCGGTCTTGTAGAAGAGGAAGTCGCCACTCTCGGGCGCGGGGACCGAGTCGCTCACGTCTTGCCTCCGTTCGGATTGCCGGGCACGGGAACGATTGTACCGGTTGGCTCGTTCGGCGTCATGCCGGGCGAGCCGGATGCTTGTTTGGCGTGGCCGACAGCGATAGGATTCGCGGCGTCATGGCTGCCCCCCCTTGCGATCGGGGTGCGCCCGCGATCCCGGCAGGAGGCCGACCCTGCGAGTCCGCAGGTGTGAACGCAACTGGCTGCGTCCGGTCCGCCGCTCGACCTTTCCCTCGGTGACGTGCCGAGACTTCGACCGACAGAGAACACGAGGAGTCCTCACATGGCTGTCAAAGTAGGCATCAACGGCTTCGGCCGCATCGGACGTATCTCCTTCCGCGCCATGGCGGCCCGGTCGGACGAGTTCGACATCGTCGCCATCAACGACCTGGGCGACCCCAAGGCGCTCGCCATGCTGCTGAAGTACGACAGCGTGCAGGGCCGGTACCCCGGCGAGGTCGACGTCGACGGCAGCGA
This sequence comes from Planctomycetaceae bacterium, assembly GCA_028284885.1. Classification (GTDB taxonomy): domain Bacteria; phylum Planctomycetota; class Planctomycetia; order Planctomycetales; family Planctomycetaceae; genus JANQQW01. The sequence continues at coordinate 17,306 of JANQQW010000226.1, read as the reverse complement.
CCTGATCGTGGACGGCAAGAAGATCAAGGTCTGTGCGGAACGCGACCCGGGCAACCTGCCGTGGAAGGAGCTCGGCTGTGAGGTCGCCCTGGAGTCGACCGGGTTCTTCACCGGCCGCGCCGCCGACGGCAAGCCGGGCTTCGACAGCCACCTGACCGCGGGTGCCCGCAAGGTGGTCATCTCGGCCCCGGCGAAGGAGCCGGACCTCACCGTCGTGATGGGCGTGAACGACGACCAGCTCAGCTCTGAGCACGACTGCATCTCCAACGCGAGCTGCACGACGAACTGCCTCGCCCCGATGGTCAAGGTGCTCAACGACACGTTCGGCGTCTCGCACGGTCTGATGACGACCTGCCACGCCTACACCAACGACCAGAAGACCGCCGACCAGCTGCACAAGGACCCGCACCGGGCCCGGGCCGCGGCCGTCAACATCATCCCCACCACCACCGGCGCCGCGAAGGCCGTCGGCATGGTGCTCCCGGAGATGCAGGGCAAGCTGACCGGCATCTCGCTCCGCGTTCCGGTCCCGGTCGGCAGCATCACCGACCTGGTCGCCACACTCGACAAGCCGGCGACCGCCGAGGCGATCAACGAGGCCATGAAGGCCGCCGCCGAGGGGCCGCTCAAGGGCATCATGGAGTACACGACCGACCCGATCGTCTCGTCGGACATCGTGGGCAACTCCCACAGCGTCATCTTCGACGCCGAGTGGACCACCGTCATCGCCGACAACATGGTCAAGGTGCTCGGCTGGTACGACAACGAGTACGGCTACTCCAACCGGACGGCCGACCTGATCGCCAAGATCGCCGCCCTCTGACGGCGACCACGGTCCCGACGACACCGGCAGCCCGGCTTCACGGCCGGGCTGCTCCGTTTCCCGGCGGGGCCTTTCGGCTGGACGCCGCTCGGCACACCCTCCAGAATGCACCGCTGGTCTCCGGGACGAGTGCGTCCCGGGCGGCCGGACTCCACAGGAACCTCGACGTGTCACGTCGCCAGAACGCCATCGAGACCCTCGGCCGTGGGCAGCGCGTGGTCGCACCGTCCATGCTGAAGTGCGACTTCGCACGTCTGGCCGACGAGTCCCGGGCGCTCGAGGCGGCCGGCGCCAAGGTGCTCCACTGGGACGTGATGGACGGGAACTTCGTCGCCAACCTGACCTACGGCCCGCCGGTGCTGGCGTCCGTACGGTCGGCGACCGACCTCGTCTTCGACGCCCACCTGATGGTCGGCGACCCGGAACGGTACCTCGACGAGTACCTCGCCGCCGGCTGCGACGCGATCACCGTGCACGTCGAAGCCGTTCCCGAGCCGACGAAGCTGCTGCGGCGGATTCGCGAGGCGGACGTGGCGAGCGGGCTGGCCCTGAACCCGGGCACGCCGGTGGAGGCGGTCGAGCCGTTCCTCGACGACTGCGACCTCGTGCTGGTGATGAGCGTCGAACCCGGCTTCGGCGGGCAGTCCTTCCAGCCGGTCGCACTCGACAAGCTGCGACGGCTGCGGGACCGGCTTCCCGCCGAGGTGGCGTTGTCCGTCGACGGCGGCATCGGCCCGGCCACCGTCGCCGACGTCTCGGCCGCCGGGGCCAACGTCTTCGTGGCCGGGAGCGCCGTCTTCGGCGACGCCCCCTACGAACAGGCGATCGCCGAGCTCGACCGCCTCGCCGTCCCGGCCGTTTCCTCCCCCCAGAGTTGAACCCATGGCCGAAGTGGTCGTCATCCGACCCGGCTGCACCGACTACGACGAGCAGCACCGCATCAAGGGGTCGCTCGACCTCCCGCTCAACGGGCGGGGCCGCGACCAGGTGCACCGGCTCGCCGAGATGGTCCGCGAGATTCCGCTCGAGGTGATCTACACCTCCGAGTGCGATCCCGCGAAGACCACGGCGGAACTGCTCGGCTCGGAGCTCGGGCTCACGGTGAAGTTCGACGACGGTCTCCGGAACGTCGACCAGGGTCTCTGGGAGGGCATGTGCATCGAAGACGTCCGCCGCATGTACCCCAAGGTCTACAGGCAGTGGCAGGAGGCGCCGGAGTCGATCTGCCCGCCGGAAGGGGAGCCGATCCGCGAGGCGGCCGACCGGCTGGAACGCGTGCTCGCGAAGCCGCTCAAGAAGAAACGCACGTTCGCGGTCGTGGTCTCCGAGCCGCTCGCCACGCTCGTCTCCTGCATCGTCACGAAGGCCGACCTCGAGTTGCCCGCCATGGGCCAGGACGACGGCGAGGAGGTCGCCGAGGTGCTCACCTACGGCTCGAACGGGAACGGCGCGTCGTCCCGCGACAAGGGACGCAAGGAGGCGCCGCAGACGTGAGTACGAACGCCACCGAGAAACAGTGGTCCGAACCGGGACAGCGGCCCAAGCGAGGCGTCCCCGAGGGGCTCTGGCTGCGTTGCCCCGGATGCAAGGCGACCGTGTTCCGCAAGCAGGTCGACAACCTGGGCGGCCGCTGCCCGGAGTGCGACCACCACTTCTACGTGCCGACGAAGACGCGAATCGCGCAGCTGCTCGACGAGGAGTCGTTCGAGGAGTGGGACGCGAACCTCCGTCCGGTCGACCCGCTCGGCTTCGCCGACAAGAAGCCCTACGCCAAGCGACTCGTCGACGAACAGGCCCGGACCGGCCTCTCGGAGGCGTGCGTCGTCGGCCGCGGCTACATGCGGGGCCGGCCGCTCGCCCTCGGCATCACGGACTCCGCCTTCATCATGGGCAGCATGGGATCGGTCGTCGGCGAGAAGCTGACCCGTGCCGTCGAACGGGCCACCGAGCAGAAGCTGCCGCTCGTCGTCGTCAGCGGCAGCGGCGGCGGGGCCCGCATGCACGAGGGCATTCTCTCGCTGATGCAGATGGGCAAGGTCTCGGCCGCCATCGCCCGGTTCCAGCGTCGTGGCGGGCTGTTCGTCTCCGTGCTCACCAACCCCACGATGGGGGGCGTCGCCGCCAGCTTCGCCTCGCTGGGGGACGTGGTCGTCGCCGAACCGCGAGCCCTCATCGGCTTCGCCGGCCCGCGCGTGGTCGAGGCGACCGTGAAGGTGACGCTGCCCGAGGGCTTCCAGACGAGCGAGTTCCTGCTCGAACACGGCTTCGTCGACCGCATCGTCCCGCGGCCGGAACTGCGGACCGAGATCGCCCGCATCATCGACTACTGCTCGGGCTGAACCGCGACTCGCGACGTCGGATCAGATGTCGCCCTTGGTCCGTTCCCGCTGGAGCGTGGCCGTGCGGACCATCGTGGCGTCCTTGAAGAACACGGGCGTCACCCAGCCGTTGAGGTTCATCGAGACGGAGATCGTGACGGTCACCTGGGTCGTGTTGTCGTCGATGACGCCCGGTTCGACGGTGATGACGGCCCCGTTGACGCCGATCACGTCCAACACGTCCTGCGCGGCGGCCTCCGCCTCCGCCGCCGTCGCACCGGGCAGCATCCCGACGCGGGCGCCCTCGTAGGCGGCGTTCTCGGCCGTGTTGCGAATCGTGTTCGCACGGGTGAACTCGATGCCGGCGAACACGATCGTGAACGCGATCGGCGCGACGAGTGCGAATTCGACGGTCATCGCGCCCAGCCGAGCGGACAGGCCGTGCTTCACCGGACGACTTGGTCGCGAGTTCTTCATCGGTTCGGTCCGAAGCTCCGCTACTCGGTGAGGACGATGGGCAGGGTGAGCGCGAGCTCCTCGAACGCGGCCTGCAGCTCGGTACCGTTGTCCGCGTGGTAGTGCGTTCCGCCGGTGATGCTGGCGACCTCCTGCATGGTGGTCTGGTCGGCCCCCGGGATGAACGTCACCGTGTGGATCACGATGCCGTTGTCGTACGCGGTCTGGGCGAGCGTCGTCGGATCGGTCCCCTGGTTCCACTTGCCGTCGGTCATGAGGATGATCGTCTTGTTCGCCAACGGCCGGACGTCGTTCGCGGTGAGGATGTCGATCGCCCGCTGCATGCCGGCCGACATCTTCGTTCCGCCGAGCATGACGTTGTTTCCGCGGGCCGCGATCGCGGCCTCGATCCCGTCGAAGTCGGTGCCGAGCGTCACGTCGGTCGTGACCTCCTCGGCCGTCTGCCCGGTCAGGGAGTACTCGTAGGATCCGTAGCCGATCGACGAGCCCCACGTCACGCAGGCGACCCGCGGCTCGAGGTTCCGCGTCTCCACGGTCGTCAGGAACAGCTCCACGGCGTCGGCGAGCGAGGCCCAGCGGCTGCCCGTCGGATGCGGAGCCAGCGTCAGCGGATCGACGTAGTACCAGTAGTTGTAGGACGAGTTGTACTGCCAGCCCCCCCATCCAGAGGGATACTGCCACGTGACACCGGCCTCGTCGAAGCACATCGAGTGCGACCGGTCGATGCAGAGGACGATCTCCTGGTCGAGGTGGGCGGCGGTCGAGGACTCGGCCGGCGTGAACTGGCCCTGCCCGATCGCGGAGCCGAACAGCAGGTTCACGCTGCCGGAACTGGTCGAGTCGTTCATGGCGACGTCGACGCGAACCGCGGTGTAGGGGGCCGTCCCCTCGTCGAAGATCCAGTTCCCGTCGGCGTCGGCGGAGCCGCGACCGAGTCGGACGTCGCTCGCCGAGATGACGAGCGGGGCGCCGGCGACCTCGTTCCGCGCGGCGGCGGCGATCGCGGCGGCGACGGCGGCGTTCTCGTCACCCGTCCGGGTCAGGGCCTCCACGCCCGCCTTGGAGGCGGAGTCCGCCGCCACCTGCAGCTGCGTGCGGACGAGCTGCATGTAGGCCACGTCCACGCTGAACACGGTCATCGTGACCAGGATCACCATCAGGAACGCGACGAAGACCAGCATCGCCCCGCGTCGGGACGACCGCTGCGGACTCGAACTCGGCCCGGGAGAGTTTCTCACTCGTCTGCACTCCAGTCGTGGTGGTCGAGACCTACTGGCGGACCATGTCGACGACGGCCTGAATCGTGCTCGTCTCGTAGTAGAACTGTGGCCCGATGGCGTTCGCACTCGCCGGAACCGTGACCGTCACGGTCACCTCGGTTCCGCTCGTCGTCAGCAGAGTCACGACCGGATTGATCGTGACCGTGTACCCGGTGACTCCCTTCGCGTCGAGGACGGCCTCGGCCGCGGCACGGGCGTCGGCGTCGAGCCCCCCGATCCGCGTCGCCTCGCGAGCCGCCTCGTAAGCCGAGGTGACGACCGTCTGCTTGAGGTAGATGGCGTTGGCGGCCTCGATCGACCCGAAGGTGATCGCGATCAACACCGGCAAACAGACGGCGAACTCGACGGTCGCCGCTCCGCCTCGATCCCGAGGCGAGGTCGGTGAAGAACGCCGACGACGTCGTGGCGAGTCGGATTGTCTGCCGGTTCGACTGTCCATGGATCCGTGGCCAAGCCCGCGTTTTCCACCACCACCCTAGGTCAAACGTCCGACCGTGCAGGGTTCTCGCCAGATTCACCATTCGACCTCGCGACGGTTGTGTGTCTCGTGGGGGTTGAACCGCTTCGACGACGAAGTGCATCACTCAGTGGCAGTGAAGTCGGGGGGGCGAAGTCGCGTCGTGAGGTAGGTTCTCCGAGACGACTCTCTTCCCGTGAGACTCGCGGGAGCCGTTCGAGAACTTCGCCCAGAGGACCCCCGTGAACGCGACGAAACTGGCGTTGTTGACCCTCCTGAGCTGTTCCACCGCCGCCGTGACCGCCGGAGAGAAGGCCCGGTTCCCGAACACGTTGACCGACGACGAGTACCGTTCGGGCTTCGAACTGCTGTTCGACGGCCAAAGCCTGGACGGCTGGCGGACCACGGGCAACTGGCGGGTGGAACGGGAGTCGATTCACCGGGAGCGGGCCGGCGAGTCGCTCGTGTTCGCCGGCAAGCGCCTTCCGGACGACTTCGAACTGCGGTTCGAGTGGCTGATCGACCGGGGGGGCGAGAGCGGCCTCCTCTACCGCCCGGGGCTCTACGAGTACCAGATCGTCGACGACGCCCGGCACCCGCTCGGCCGGAACCCGCGGACGTCGAGCGGAGCACTCACGTTCTGCATGCCCCCCGCGAAGAACGCCACGAACCCGACAGGTCGGTGGAACACGGGCCGGATCGTCTGCCAGGGGACGGTGATCCAGCACTGGGTCAACGGGACGAAGGTCGTCGACTTCGACTACACGGAGTCGCGTTGGCAGGCGAACGTCCACGCGTTCCTCCGTCGCGGTGGACGGCTCGCGGCGCGGCCGACCAGTCTGCGTCTGCAGGATGCCGGCTCGCCCGTCTGGTTCCGGACGATCCGCCTTCGCGAGCTGCGACCGCAGGACGACGTCGGTCACTCGACCGTGGTGCCGCCTCCGGTCGACGAGGCCGTCCTGCGAGCGGAGGCGAAGGAGTTGGAGGCGTTCGACCGGCTGCGGGCGACGGGGCGGCCCAGCCACTGAGTGCGGCGCGAGTCGTCGATCCGGGGAGTGACCGCTTGGTTCGCCGCCGTGGAGGGCGTTAGAATCGGGGTTGGGCCCGAGTTCTCGCGGCGACTCCCGAAGACGGTCGATGAATTTTCTCGAGAAGCTGTTCGGCAAGAAGTCGGACGTCAAACCGATCGACGTGCGCAAGCGGTTCGACCTGCTCGGCCCGACCGGGCAGGGGAGCATGTCGAAGGTCTGGCGGGCGCGGGACACCAAGAGCGGCCGGCAGGTCGCCCTCAAGGTGCTCGACAAGGAGAAGACCGACCGCTTCGAGGGCCGCTTCGACCCCAAGTTCAAGAAGCCGACCGAGGGGGAGATCGCCGTCCAGCTGTCCCATCCGAACGTCGTGAAGACCTACGAGTGGGGACGCACGCTCGACGGCGAGCAGTGGCTGTGCATGGAGTTCGTCGAGGGGCAGGGGCTCAGTTTCCTCGTCGACGTGCAGAACGAGACCATGCAGAAGGGCCGGCTGGACCTCGTCGTCCAGTTGGGCGAGGCGATCGAGTACCTGCACCGGCAGAAGTTCCTGCACCGGGACATCTGCCCGCGGAACGTCATCGTCGACGAGACGGACCAGGTCAAGCTGATCGACTTCGGACTCGTGGTGCCGAACACCCCGCAGTTCCAGCAGCCCGGCAACCGCACCGGCACGCTGGCCTACATGGCTCCGGAGCTGATCAAGCGCCGGCCGACCGACGAGCGGATCGACGTCTTCTCCTTCGCGGTGACCGCCTACGAAATGTACGCCGGTCGCCGGCCGTGGAAGTCGCTGAAGAGCGTGGACACGGCGCTCAGGGCGTACGCCACGGAGGGGACCGACCTGCGTGAACTCGTTCCGGACGTGGACGAGACGGTGGCCGCGGCCCTCATGAAGGGAATCGCCTGCGAGCCGCGGGACCGGTGGCCGGACATGTCGGCCATGCTGGAGGAACTCCGCCGCGCTCAGCGGGGATGACGCGGCGTCGCCACTGCGTCACCACGGCGACTCCATCATGTCGACGATTCGCGTGGCGAGACGGTCGACGGCCTCCTGGGCGGCCGTCTCGCGGGACTGGCCGACCTCCGGGGCGAACTCGGCCTGGGCGACGAGGTGCACGACGTCCGGGTCGAGCGGGATGTTCCGCTCCTGCAGCAGCCGGCCGGTGCGGAGGTCCTCCCAGGTGACGTGGACGGCGAGGTCCAGCTGCAGCTCGCGGGGCTGGTCGAGCGGCGAAGGCGTGAGCTGCCGCTTGTCGAGTGCGATGATCCGGCCCGTCAGCTTGGTGTCGGCGTACGGCTCCTTGCCGATGAGGAACGGCGTCCGCGTCTTGATCTGCTTCTGCACGGCCTCGGTCAGCTGGAACTCGATGCCGCGGCGGTAGCTGTTCGACTCGAAGATCGGCACGGCGACGGTGCGGACCTCGGCCGGGTACGCCCCGCCCACCATGTAGCCGCACCCCGAGAGCGACGTGCTCTGGACGAGCAGCAGCAGACCGAGCGCCCGGGAAACGCGTGCGAGTCGAGATCGCTTCGTCGGTTTCACGGGCACTGGGTCCTCGTCTGGTCGTGTCACTCGCCGGTGAGCCGGACGCGGCCGCTGCGGCCGCCTGCGATCGGCGGGTTCGCCACGGGGTTCGGGTCACGCGTTCCGGGCTGGTCGACCGGACCGCTGGGGGGCGGGACCGTACCCGGAGAGTCCGTGTTCGGCAACTCGGCTTCCCCGGCCTCCCCCTCGCTCTCGTCCTCGTCGCTCGGAACGGGCAGCAGGTTCGGCAGCCGCGGCGTCGGAATCCGCTCGAGCAGCGTCGACTTCGGCAGCGGCTTCAGGGGCGTCGCGAGCGCGACCGCCTCGGGCGGGGGCTCCCGCAGGATCTCGCGGCACCGCTCGGCGTACTCGCTCTCGGGATACAGCCGAATCAACTCGCGGCACTGCATGGCGACCGCGCGGTCCTTCCCCTTCTTCTGCCAGAACCGGACGTCCTCCCACTCGCGTTCGACCTCGGCCCGCTTCACCTGCTGGAGTTCGGAGAGGATCCGTTCGCGGGTCTCGGTGTCTGGGAAGATGCGGAGCGTGCTCTCCTTGAGCGACTTGGCGTCCTCGAGGGCCGTGCCGTCGTAGGCGGCCCCCTGGTACCCCACCTGCTTGACGAACCCGCCCAGCACGAACGCCTTCTCGAGGTGCGGGCTCCGCGGGTACTCCTCGCGGAGAATCGTGTAGAGGTAGTCCGCCTCGCGGTAGTTCCCCTCGCGGAAGTGGTGGCTGGCGACGAGCAGCAGGGCGTCGTCGGCGAGCGGGCCGGTTGGGTCGTTCAGCCAGATGGACCGCATCGCCTCGATGCCGCGGCCCTTCCGGTCGAAGTGCGGACGACGCTTGTCGAACAGGTTGGGGAACAGCGAGAACCTTCGCGACGGGTCGAGCGAGCCGGTCTTCTCGGCCTTCGGCGGCGGTGTGTGCGAGGGGTTCTCGAAGTTCACCTGGGCGATCTCGTTCGACTCCACCGGCTTCGGGAAGTCGAGCCACTCGCGGCCGATGTCGAACAGTCGCTTCGTCGCCACCTCGAGGTGCCGCGACGAGGGGTACTTCTTCAACAGCAGGTTGTACTGGTCCTGGGCCTTCGGCAGCACGCCGCGGTGGAACTTGGACTCGGCGAGCAGGAACAGGGCGTCCTCCTCGACCGGGCTGTCCTCGTACCGCTTCGCGACCTTCTTCAGCTGCGACTCGGCCTTGGAGTACTCGCCTTCGTCGAACAGCTTGCGGGCCGCTTCCAAGTCGGCCTCGCCCTCGATGGGGCTGAGGCGGTGCATGTCGGCGTCCTTGGAACGTCCGCCGACGAGCCGTTCGAGCGGGCCGCGGACGTCGTCCGTGCTGGCGAGGCGGTCGATCTCCTTCTGGTCGTTGGTCCGGAAGGCGGACATGTCGAGTCCGGTACGACAACCCGCGCCGAGCGTGCAGGCGAGAACCGCACACAGCGCAGCGCGAACCGCCGGGGAGGCAGGGCCACCCGGTCGGCGAGTCTGGCTTGAGAGGAGGGTGAACATCGTCGTCCGTGACGCTGGAGAGAGGGAGAGAGCAGGAGTCGGGAGTCAGGGGACAGGGGGCAGGAGTCAGGGGGCAGGAGTCAGAGGTGCGGGTGGCCCGACATCCGACTACTGGTTCCTGATTCCCGACTCCTGATTCCCGACTCCGGACTCCTGACCTCTGACTCCGGCTACAGGTACCGCAGCATCTTCGGGCGTCTTCCGAGACTGGCCGAGAGGGCGGCGGTGAGCAGGTGCTGGATCTCCTTTCGCTGCTGGACCGTGGGGGTGATGCGGCGGGCGAGGGATTCGTCCGGTTGGGCGAGGCGTTCGAGGACACGCAGGGTTCCGGCCGAGACCTCCGAGCGGTGGCGGTACCGTTCCGGGCGGTCCTCGCTGGCGATCATGCCACCTTCGGAGACCCAGAGGGCGAACGAGTTCTCGCTCCGTCCGTCACCCGTCTCGCGCGGCTGTCGTTCGCCGGCGACGAGTTGCTCGTCGAAGCTCGGCAGCAGGCCGATCTCGCGGAGCAGCACGAGTTGGAACCGGAGCAGGGCCGGATACGGGTCGTCGTCCTCCTGCAGGCGTTCGAGGGTGGTTCGGGTGTGGTCGTAGAGGTCCGGGTGCGGGTCGTAGTCCTCGGTCAGACCGGTGAGGAGCTCGGCGACGTAGTACGCACCGTAGAGGGGAACGAGTTGTCTCTTGGGGGGGTCGAATCGCGCGAGAAGCCGCGCATCGGTGAGGATGTCCAGACTGCTGGACGATTTGCGGAGGAACACTATGTCGCACGTCGCGAGCAGGTCAAGAGCAACCTGGAAGGGCCCCTTCAGTCGTCGGGCCCCCTTGGCGAGCGTGGTCACGCGGCCCAGTTCGCGGGTGAAGAACGTGACGACCCGGCTCGACTCGCTGAAGTCGACCTGCTTGACGACGATCGCCTCGGTCTTCTCGGGGGACATCCGCAGTCTCGTGGGACGGGTACTCTTGCCCGTCCATGCAGTCGTTCGGGGGCCGAAACCAGTGTGGCGACGGGCAGGAGTGCCCGTCGTACGGCGGCGTTCAACGCGGCTCGTCGGAATAGTAGGCCGACAGCCGTTCCGGGGGCACGCCCAACCGGTACTTCGTGATCAGCGTGAGGTTGCGGAGCGTCTGCGTCCACAACCCGTACCGCTCCCACCGCCGGGCGGAGACGCGAATCGGCGCGTTGGCGACGACCCAGCGACGCGTGCGACGGAGACGCTCCGCGAAGACGACGTCCTCCATCAGCGGGACGTCGGGGAAGCCCTGCAGCCTATTGAACGTCTCGCGGGTGACGAAGAACCCCTGGTCGCCGTACGCCCAGAACCACATCCGCGTGCGGAAGTTGACGCTGTTCTCGACGAGTCGGTACCCCCAGCCCGGTGCCTCGATCGTCATCGGAAAGCAGCCCCCCACGAACCCGGCCGCCATGGTCGTCCGGACGGCCTCGAACGCTCTTCGGTGCAGCCGGCAGTCGGCGTGCAGGAACAGCAGCACGTCGCCCGTCGCAGCGTCCGCACCGGCGTTCATCTGGGCGGCCCGGCCGCGCGGCGACCGCACTCGAACGTCGGCACTCGCGGCCCGATCCCACGTGTCGTCCTCGCTGCCGCCGTCGACGACGACGATCTCCGACTCGCCCAGCCGACGCGTCTCGTCGATCACGTCGGGGAGGTTGCGGGCCTCGTTGAGGGCGGGGACGATGATCGACAGTCGCATCGTGCGAGACAGCGTTGGGCCGGACGAGCCGTCGAACGGACGACGGGGGACCCGGACTGTAGCACGGGCCCGGCCGGTCCCGAATCGCTCGACGAACCGGCCACCAGACCGGCCGGAGACTGCGAGACGATGTCGAACTCGAAGCACGTCGTGTTCGTCTACGGCACGCTGCTGCAGGGCGAGCCGAACCACGGACGGCTCGCCGACGCGACCTTCCTCGGAGCGGCGACGACGCGGGCCGAGTTCGTGATGGTCGACTGCGGTCCCTACCCGGCCCTCGTCCCGACCGACGCCGGCGGGGTCCGGGTGGTCGGCGAGGTCTTCGCCGTCGACGACCGAGGTCTCGACCGGCTGGACGAACTCGAGGACGCTCCCCGGCTCTACCAGCGGGTCGCGACGGAGTTCGTCTGGAGCGACGCGGACGGCGGCGGCACGGGCTGGGTGTACGTGCAACCGGCCGTTGCGGGGCGAACGACGATTCCGTCCGGCGACTGGCGACGGCGGTGAGGCCGTCGGCCGGGCTCAGCCCCGGCCGGGCGTCTTGCCGGTCGACGAGTGCAGCATCGACAGCAGCAGGTCGACGCCCGACTTGTACGGCGTGTCCGAGTCCTCCGAGCCGCGACGAATGCGGGCGTGCGTGAGCGTTCGGAAGGTGCCGTCCAGTTCGAACACGTCGACCGGCAGTCCGGCGAGAATCGCGGAGACGAACTCGGAGTTCGCCCGCCGCGTCGCGTCGTCGTCCGGCAGGTCGGCGAACGCGACGCGAATGCCGGTGAGCAGCAACTGCCAGACCGGCCGCGACGGATCGTAGGCCGCCTCGGCGATCTCGTCGGCGGCGAAGTCGCGACAGCGTTTCGCGTCGAACGCGACGTCGTCGAGGTCGAACCGGGAGACCAACGGGGCGAGCAGCATGTCGGTCCACCGCTCGCTGCGACGACGCAGCCGGTCGATCGACGCGAGGACGGAGTCGGCGAGCCCGGGTTCGTCGAGCAGCCAGCGGAGGACGAAGCGACGGGCCCGCAGCCGGCCGAGCAGCAGGCTGTGGCCGATGGTCTGCAGATCGACGTCGTCGTGACGCTTCGCACGGGCGAACAGGAGTGCAATCCACACGCGTGCCAGCACGTCCGCCCCCAGGAACTCGCGGGCGATCTCCGCGGCCGCCAGCGACGAGCGCGGGTCGGCGGACTCGTTCAGGTCGTGCAGGCGAGCCGTCCAGTCGGCCACGCGTTCCCGTCCGAGCCGCCAGACGCGACGAACGGCCTCGTCGCGCTCCTCGAGCGGCGACTCGACGAGGAGGTAGGCGTGAGCCGAGAGCAGGGCGGCGACGTCGATGGTGTCGCGAGTGTCCACCAGGTGAGACCGGCATGGGAGGCGTGCGAACTCGCCTCGTCACTTCGCTGCGACGAGGTCTTCGAGAGAGGAACGCAAACGGGGTGCCAGTCGCGTGAACGTCGAAATGCCGCCGGAAAACGCCGTCGCCCGGCTCGAAGACGTTGCGGAAACGCATCGTCGATGCGGCGTGGCAACACCGGGTCGGCCCTGTTCACTCGGTGCAGGCACCGCCGTCGATCGCCTGCAGCACGGCGACGAGTTGGGCCACGCCACGGAGGATCGGCTCGATCATCACGTGGTCGGGCTTCTTGCGGTTCTTCTCCCCCTCGGAGATGCCGAGCGTGACGGCCGGGATGCCGCGGCCGATGAACTCGGAGAGCTCCGACGGGCTGTGGCCCTGGTCGGCCGTGATGTCGAGCCGCTTCATCACCTCGAGCACGGTCTTCACCAGCGTATGGGAGAACCGGAGCCCGCCGGCCCGCCGGTGCATGAAGAAGTCGGCCGACGCGTCCACCGAGTGCCGCGCGTTCATCTCGGCGACGAAGTCCTCGATCTGCCCCTGGACCCGCTTGATCATGGTGTCCGAGTGGCTGTTGACCTCGAACCCGAGCTCGGCGTGGTCCGGCTCGACGTCGTAGCCGAGCCCGCCGCGGATCCGGGCGAGGCGGATGCTGGTGTAAGGCCGTTGGGGGACCTCGATCTGGAGCAACCGGTTGACGATGTGGTTGAGGACGACGATCGCGTTCTCCGACCCGTAGCTCCGCGAGGCCGCCGAGAGCCGGACATCGCAGCTGATGTCTCCGCGCAGCGTGCCGATGGAGAAGAAGTTGAGCCGCCCGAGCTGCACGCCCTCGACGCAGACGCCGTAGTCGATGGGGCGGGGCAGGTGGTCGAGCAGGAACCGCAAGCCGCTGTGGTTCGCCCGCCCGAGCGAGCCGACCGAACCGACGAGCTGCAGGTTCGCGTCGAGTTCGATGCCGAGTTCGCGGAGCACGCTGGGCAGCATGGTGACGACGGCGGCCCCGAGGGCGTTGTCGCTGATGCCCGGACCGAGACAGCGGTCCGACTGCACGAGCACGTTGTGGTCGACGTTGCGGGGGACGATCGTGTCGAGATGCCCCACGACGGCGATCGTCCGCTCGCCGACGCGACCGGGAATCAGCCCGACCGCGTTGCCGGCCTCGTCCGGGCCGGCGTCCGGCAGCCCCGCCTCGACGAAACGGTCGAGCACGTACCGAACGCGCTCCTCCTCCTCGCCGGTCGGGGCCGGAATCTGAGCCAGCATGACGAGGTTCGCGAGGATCTCCTCGCGGAGCGGGGTCAACGCGGCGGGCAGGTCGGCCGTCCGCTCCAGCACGTCGGCCACCCGGACCGAGTCGGCTTCTTCCGGCAGCCAGCGCGCGAGGGATTCGGCCGTTTCCGTCATCGTCTGCCCCGTTCTCACCGAGAATCTTGCTCGACGCTTCATCCTACCCGGAGGAGGAGGCAAGGTCGAACTGGTCGGTGGCGGCGGGACCTCACGACGACGTCAGTTGGCGACCATCGGCGACATCGACGCCGCGTCGGCCGGCGCGCCGACCACGCCGAGCAGCGGGGGCCTCGCGTCGGTTCGCTTCGGGGACTCGGCGGACTTCGACGCGTTGAAGTTCCCGGTCAGCACGGCGACGTGACCGTCGACGACACGGAGCCGCTGCACGATCCTCGACTGCCGCGCCTGCCACTGGCCCTCGAACTCGGCAATGCGTCGCTCGGACGCCACCATGCTGTCACTCAGTCGCTGCTCGGCCGCGTCCAGCCGGCGAAGCGCGTCGGTGAGTGTCGAGGTCGTTTCGGCCGGGGCCGTGCGGCGAGAAGACATGCGGAACTCCGTCGGGGCCACGAGGGCGCGGGCGGGGTGCCACAACGGCGACGGAATCCGTTCCTCCCCGACCTGAGTGCTATCGACGTGGGGCTCTCCGGCACTTGAGAGGCCGCACAGAGTACGGCCTTGGTGCAGGTTGGGGAGGATCTGCGGGCGGATGCGATCGGCCTGCAGCCGGTCACCGCCAACGTCGCCACCACCACGGTCGCCGGTTCACCGTCTGAAGGCTGGCGAGCAACGACTGGCCCGAGGTTCTCAACTCGGCGGCCACCTCGGCACTCAACCGTCCCCGCCGCTCGAGTCGGTCGACGATTCGCAGGAAGACGCGGACACGGGCCTGCGAGAACCGAGACTGACTTCCGCCGAACGACAGCAACGCCTTGAACAGACGGCCGTGTCGGCGGTTGATCTCGCCGTCGCCGACCAGTTCGACGACTCGGCCCCGCAGGTCTTTCGCCTGCGTTCGCGTGGACTGGATCACGAGCTGTTGCTCGGCCGCGACCTCGAGTGCGGGCCCCGTGCCGTCGCCCGGGTCGGTCACTCGAACCAGCACGCGGTCCTGCCCGGAGAAGTCGAGGAGGCCCTTGTACGTCAGTCCGGCGAGAAGCGCGTTGAGCTGGGCGACGTTGCCGACGAGCACGACGCGACTCGTCTGGTTGCCGACCACGCTCGCACCGTCCACGGCGGCCGGATCGAGTGTGAGCCGGCCGTTCCGTACCTCCAGTACGACTTGGAGTTCGCCCGTCGTGTCGACGTCGGCGACCGAGATGCCGGGCACGGCGACGGCTTGGTCCTCCGGCCCGACGACCGACTCGCCGACCGTCACGACCGGTGCGTCGTTCACCGGCTCGACGGTCAGCGAGACCGTCGCCGTCTCGCTGGCGACCGTCTCGCCGTTCGCTCCCACGACGACGACTCGGTACGTCAGCGAGTCCTCGCCGTGGAAGTTCTCGTCCGGCACGTAGACGAGCTCGCCCGTCTCCTCGTTCAGCGTGAACGAGCCGTTCTGCGGTCCGTCGACCACCTCGTATCGAAGCTCGGCGTCCGGGTCGGCGTGGTCGCCGAGCAGCTGGACGACGACGGCCTCGTCCTCGCTCCCGTTCGCCGTCACGTCGCCGGCGACGGGGGGCGGCAGCTCGTCCTCGGCGACGACTCGCACGTCGAATCCGACGACGTTCAGGCCGAGCGACCGCAACTCCGGAACGACGGTTCCGCCGTCGAACGGCAACGACGGGACGAACTCCTCACCCTCGTCCCGCAGTCGGAACACGTCCTCGCGGCTCCCCGAGAGCCCAGGGATCCCGAAGCTGCCGAACGTGGAGAGCAGCAGCGTGCCTCCCTCGTCGACCGAGAGCGCGTCGACGTCCTCGCTCGGGAAGGTCAGGCCGAGTTCGCCGCCGGTGCGGTGGAACGACACCTCGGAGTCGGCGAAGGTTCCGTCGGCGGACGGGCTCAGCCGGACCAGGTCGGCGTCCCGCACGGCGAGCGTGCCGTTCGTCCCGGTCACGCTGGCGAAGCCCTCGGTCGAGAAGACGACGCTGCCGTCCGCGAGCACGTCGATCGCGTCGACGTTGCCGGCCTGCCCGACGAGCCCGAGCCGGCTGCCGTCGAGGAACATCGAGAACGTCCCGGCGGTCTGTTGCCCGAGGCTCGTCGGCGTGAAGCGGACGACGTCCGAGCCGTCGAGGGTCAGGTCGCCCACCGTCGTCGTACCGGCGAACGAGAGGAGCAGACTGCCGTCGTCGAGAAACGCGAACGCGTCGACGTTCGCGCCGTCGAGGCCGACGTCCGAGCCGTCGAAGACGACCTCGAAGACCGGATCGTCGGAGGCGAGTTGGTCCTCGGACAGTCCGAACACGTCGGCCGCGTCGACCGTGCCGGCCCCGTTCAGCGTGACCGCGCCGTCGACGGAGAAGTTGAAGGTCGTCCCGCTGAGCAGGGTGCGGTCCTCGAGCACCTGGGCGGCGGTCGGTGTCGTGTGGCGGCGTCTCCGGCGGGGAACGCGTCTGCGAAACGTCCGTTCCCACCAGTCGCCAAGTCCCCAGCCGCTCGATCGAGATTGCATGGTTCTTGCCCGCGAGGAGGTCCGCCGATCACGCCGACGGTGCCCAGCGACTCCTTCACGAGGCCCCGCCCGGCCGAAGACACGAGGCGAGGGGTACAGAACCGTACCCCCCTGTTCGGCGGCGTGCCGCTCGCTCGTGGGAAGTTTCCGCGAACGTGCTCTTCCGGAAACGGCGGCGTTCGACGTCGGCGACGCGACGTGCTCTCGCGTGCTGACGAACGGCGACGGGTGGCCCACGAGGTGGTCGATCCGCCGCACGCGATGCGACGACGGCACGCCGAAACCCCCGAGGAAATCTGGGCTTTCGGGCCGGATTCGCCTTTCCGCCGTCCGCGGGACTGTCGTACAACAAGGTATTCGACGTCTGCCCAGGGACTTGGGCCACGGTCGGAGGGAATCGACCATGCAGATCGACGCTGTCGTCTTCGGAGGGGGAGCCGCCGGGCTCTGGACGCTCGACGAGCTCGTCCGGAGTGGTCGGTCGGCCCTGCTGCTCGAGTCCGGCCGACTTGGAACCGGCCAGACGGTCGCCTCGCAGGGCATCATCCACGGCGGCCTGAAGTACACGCTGAAGGGAGCCCTCACGGGGTCGGCGAAGCAGATTCGCGAGATGCCCCGTGTCTGGCGAGAGTGCCTCGAGGGGGTCCGCGAGCCGGACCTCTCCGCCACGCTCGTCCGCACGCCGCACTGCCACCTGTGGCGGACGAGTTCCCTGCAGTCGCAGCTCGGCATGATCGGCGCCCGCTACGGGCTCCGCGTCGCCCCCACGAAGCTCCGCTCGGAGGAACGGCCCGCCGTTCTCGCCAAGTGCCCGGGCGCGGTGGCCCGGCTCGACGAGCAGGTGATCTCGCCGGCGAGTTTCGTCGCCGCCTTGGCCGCCCGCAACCGCAAGCGCGTCCTCCGCGTCGACGTC
>JANQQW010000224.1 GCA_028284885.1 Planctomycetaceae bacterium | reverse complement strand
ACCGCGGCGATCGGGAGGTCGCGGTACGCCTCCGCCAGCTCGACGGCCGGCGTCGAGGAGACGTCCAGCCACCCCTCGGTCGCCACCATCGAGTCGCGGGCGTCGAGGCCGAGCACCACGCGACCCGGATGTCGCTCGCAGACCGCGCGGAACCAGTCGGGACGC
This sequence comes from Planctomycetaceae bacterium, assembly GCA_028284885.1. GTDB lineage: Bacteria > Planctomycetota > Planctomycetia > Planctomycetales > Planctomycetaceae > JANQQW01. Next base: position 4,231 of record JANQQW010000224.1, on the reverse strand, counting down.
TTGAGTGCCTGAGTGCCGATGATCACCCGTCCGACGCCCACGTCCTCGAGAAGCACACGCACGGCCTCGTCGTCACGAATTCCGCCCCCCAGCTCGCAAGGCACGTCGACGGCCCGGACGATCTCGCGGACGACCTCCAGGTTGACGGGGTGTCCCTCCTTGGCCCCGTCGAGATCGACGAGGTGTAGCCAGTCGCCCCCCTCGTCGGCCCACCGCCGGGCCATCTCGACCGGGTCGTTCGAGAAGACCGTCTCGCGGTCGTAGTCCCCCTGCTGCAGACGCACGCACTTGCCGCCACGCAGGTCGATCGCCGGGAGGATGTCCACTCGCAACTCCAGTGTCGGGGTCGGCCGAGGTGCCGACGGTTCAGATGGCGGCGAAGTTCTCGAGCAGCCTGAGCCCCACCCGCTGGCTCTTCTCGGGGTGGAACTGCGTCGCGAACAGATTGCCGCGGGCGATCATCGACGCGAACCGCGTTCCGTGCTCGGTCCAGCCGGCCACGACCGACTCGTCCTGGGGGACGACGTAGTAGCTGTGCACGAAGTAGAAGTACGCGTCGGGCGGCACGCCGTCGAGGAGTCGCACGCCCGGCTCACGTTCGACGTGGTTCCAGCCCATGTGCGGCACTTCGAGCAGCGGATCGACGTCGAACCGGACGACCTCGCCCGGGACGATGCCGAGCCCCTCCCAGCGGCCGTCCTCGTAGTCCACGTCGAACAGCAGTTGCAGCCCCAGACAAATCCCGAGAAACGGCTTGTCCGCCGCGACGTGCTCCCGAATCGGATCGTCCAGACGCAGCCGCTTCAGCTCGGCGACCGCGTCGCGAAACGCTCCCACCCCGGGCAACACGATCTTCTCGGCCTCGGCGAGACGAGACGGGTCGCTACAGAACCGGGCCTCGTGTCCCAGGCGCTCGAACGCCTTCTGCACGCTGCGAAGGTTGCCCATGCCGTAGTCGACGATCTCGATCATCTTCGCCTTCGCGACTCCCGGCACCGTCGGTCAACGCCCGTCGCGCCAACGTTCCTCGAAACCTAGTCCCCGCCCGGCCGACACGCCCGGCCACCGCTCGGTTCGCCAACGACCACGGCGGTCGTCGACGTTCTCGCCCGCAAGATAGTGAGTCTGGTCCGCCGTGGTCCATTCACCACCCGGCAGGTCCTCGAAGCCTCCGATGCCGAGCATCCACTTGAGTCCGCGGAGCAGGCCGAGGATCGCGACCAGCAGCCCCCCCATCAGCAGGCCGACGAGCGGGAGCAGCGGACCGAACGCCAGCATGGTGTCGATCGCGGGGAAGATGCGCTCCCACCCGAGCAGGACGAGCAGGGCGGCCAGACTGAGGAACGGGCCGTACGGAATCTCGCCGTCGCTGACGAGCAGCCACTGCACCGCGACGATGCCGAGGGCACAGACCGGTGCGAGGAAGAAGACGACGAGGGCCGCCTGCCAGCCGAGGAACGCCCCAACGGTCATCATCAGGTAGACGTCTCCCTGCCCCATGGCCTCGCGGCCCATCGCCCAACTCCCGAGCAGCCGGACCAGCCAGACGACTCCGCCCCCAACCACCACGCCGGCAAGGCTCGCGATCAGGCCGTGCCAGTGTGGGTGCGCGAGCAACCACGCCGGCACGCCGTCGCCGAACCCCAGACTCTCGACGAGCTGGGGGCCGAGGAAGATCCGGAGGATCGACTGGTCCTGAAACCAGGCAGCCGTCAACTGCAGCCAGCCGCACGCGAACGACAGCCCGACGCCGACGATCGTGAACGGGTCCGTCGTGATGCTCGGGATGAGCTTCAGGTCGAAGTCGACGATCGTCGCGAGCAGCAGCGACTCGACGAGGATCGCGTGGAACGCGTACCGAACGTGCAACAGCGTCACGGCCGAGGTGAACGGCGAACCTTCGCCCGGACTCGGCCCCAACGGAGCCCCGAGATTGACACTGCTCGCCCCGAAGCCGAGCGCAGCGTCGGCCGGGATCTCAAACCAGTAGAGGAGGGCCAACAGCAGGCCGTTCGAGAGCTCGACGACGGCAGCCCGGACTCCACGACCACGCGATCCGAAGACCGCGGTCCCGCGTGCGGACAACGGCCCCAGGACTGGCAGCCCGGCCGCCAGCACGTCCTTGCGGGCCACGCCGTCCGTGCAGGCCCGCCACTGGTCCCACATCGAGATGCGGTGCGGGATGCGCTCCGCCACCACGTTCATCCACCGCCCGAGACACGCCCCGGCGACGAACAGCAGAACCATCACACCCGCGATCGGCAGGTCGAAGGGGGTCACTCGCCACCTCCCTCGGCCACGTCGGCGACGACCAACGAATACAGTTCCTCGGCCACCTCCGCGATCGTGCGGCCCTCCGTCTCGACCTCGATCGTCGCCGCGTCCGCGTACAGCGGCGCGCGGGTGCTCGACAGTTCCTTCATCTCCTCGAGAACGCCGGTACCCGCCAGACGTGGACGACGGTCGCCGGTCGACTCGTCCGAGACGACCCTTGCGGCCAGTGTCTCCGGCGACGCCCGCAACCAGCAGACCGGTCCGGACCGTCGGAGGTCGGCCCGCGTTCGCTCGTCCAGAATCGCCCCGCCGCCGGACGCCAGCACGAGGCGGTCCCGTTCGAGAAGACCGACGACCACCTCCCGCTCGATCTGCCGGAACCCGGGCTCGCCGGACTCCGCGAAGATCTCGGCGACGGACCGGCCGGCGACGCGCTCGATCTCCTCGTCCCCGTCGACGAAGTCGAAGTCGAGCCGCTCCGCGAGCCGTCGGCCAACCGCGGACTTCCCGCTGCCGCGGAGACCGACGAGGGAGACGATCACGGCCGAGACCTCACAGCTGGACCGCCGAGATGCCCTGCCGGATCGCCTCGCGCATCACGTCGATCGGCGCGGAGGCCCCGGTGAACATCTCGTACTGCACGGCGGCCTGCCGGGTGAACATCTCGATGCCGGAGACGGTGTGGCAGCCCCGTTCGCGAGCCTGCTTCAACAGCAGGGTGTTCTCCGGGTTGTACACCGTGTCGAAGACGACCGTTCCCTCGCGGAACCAGTGCGGCTCGAACGGAGTGGAGTCGACGTCCGGGTGCATGCCGACCGACGTGCCGTTGACGATCACCTGGGGGTGCCCGGTCCCGCGGTGGTCCCAGCCGACGTGCCGGCAGCCGATCTCGGCGGCCAGTTCGGCAGCTCGTTCGGCGGTGCGGTTCGCGAGCGTGACGACCGCGCCCGCCCGCATGAGGGCCGAGGCGATGCCCCGCGAGACCCCACCCGCGCCGAGCACGGGCACGTGCCGCCCGGTCAGCGGGACGTTGTCCTCGCCGTCGTCGGAGAGACCGATACGAATCGACGCGAGGGCCGCCTCCTGGTCGGTGTTCGCCGCCCGCCAGCCGTCGTCGTCGTGGACCAAGGTGTTCGCCGCCCCGCACGCCTCCACGTCCTCGTCACGTTGCCTGGCGTAGTTGGCGGCCTCCTCCTTGTGCGGAATCGTCACGCTGTAGCCGCGGACGTCGAGCCGGTTGAACGCCTCCAGCGTAGCGGCGAACTCCCCCTTCGGCACGCGGAACGGCAGGTAGACGGCGTCGATCCCGTCGTGGGCGAACCCGCGGTTGTGGATCAACGGGCTCAGGCTGTGCCCGATCGGGTCGCCGACGACGCCGAACACCTTCGTCTCCCGGCCGACGAAGTCGAAGCGGTACAGTCGCTGCATGTCCTCGAAGGGAATCTGCCCCGGGGCCAGCTCCCGCTCGCGGCTGAACGACGCGTAGGTGAACGGCGAGCCGAACTTCCCGCAGAGAATGCGGCTGGGGAGCCCGAACTCCCCCATGCAGAAGCCGACCGTCGGGACCTTCGACTTCGCGACCAGTTCGAGCATTTTCACGCTGTCGGCCGGCTTGTTCGCCATCGTGACGAGCTTGACGACGTCCGGGTCGAGCTGGCACAGCCGTTCGTGAATCTCCTCGAGGTTCGGCGGCGTGTGGTCGAAGTCGTGGTGGCTGACGATCCGCTTCGTGTCGCCGTACCGCGGAATCGCGGCGGCGACGTCGTCCTCGAGATCGTCGTACTCGACGCCGTCCACGATCGCCTGCCGCAGGAGCGCCTGCCGCTGCGGCTCGCCGCCCCGCCAGCGTCCCTTGTCCGCCCCCCGCCGACAGGTCACGACCCCGGGGGTCGGCCGATCCTTCACCAGCCGCCCGAGATCGGGCGCTCGCGGAACGGGACGCCCGGCTCGTCGAGTT
>JANQQW010000219.1 GCA_028284885.1 Planctomycetaceae bacterium | reverse complement strand
AACTCGACGTCGAACCGGCTGATCGCCGCGACGAGCCGCGGGTAGATGCCGAGGATGAGCGCGACCGTTCCGCCCGAGACACCGGGGATGATGTCGGCCCCGCCCATCAGCAGCCCGCGGCCGGCGTTCGCCACGTCGCCGGCGACCGAGCCACCGCCCCCGGTGGTCGGCGCGTTCTCGGGCTCGGCGGTCGTCGGCTTCTGCTCGCGTTCCATGGCGGGTGGCTGCGGGCTCGCAACGGACATGCGGGATCCTTCCGAGTCGTTCGTCGGCGCGTCGTGCGTTGTGGGGGCCGAGGCGATCCGTCAAGATCGCCGGTTGCGGCGGGAGTCTAGCCGTCGCCCCGACCGCTTGGAAGACCTTCGAGGAGTCCGACGATCAAGGGACCCGGCCTGAGGATCGAGATCGACGTCCGCCGCGTGTGGAAGTGTCCCGAGTGCGACCGCGTGAAGCGGACGACCGGCCACGTGACCGCGACGCGATGCCACCGCTCCAAGTGCAACCACGCCTGGATGCGGCTGCTGGACCCCCCCGGCCGCGAGCCGAAGGGGCTGCAGATCGACCTGGCCGCGAAGCTCGCCGCCCGCGACGCCGAGGAGGCGACCTCGAAGCCGGTCATCGACGCCGACGCCGCGATGGCCGCGGTCTCCGTCGTGAAGTCCTCGCCGGAGACGGAGACGGTTCAGCCGGACGTTCCGGAGTCCGCCGTCACCACGGAGCCCGCTCCGCCCGAAGTGCCCGTCGAGAGCGAGGCCGTCTCGGTCGAGCCGCCGGTCGCGTCCCCCGAGGACGGCCTCTCCTCGGATGGCGACCAGACGGCGACCGACGAACCCCCGAAGAAGCGCCGCCGCCGTCGGGGTCGCCGGGGCCGTTCCAAGGAGGGCGGCGAGAACCCCACGTCCGGTGAGTCGAGTCCCGCCCCAGCCGCCGCGTCGACCGAGGGCGAGTCCGCCCCCCCCGCAGACTCGTCCGACGGCCCGCCCAAGAAACGCCGCCGTCGCCGCGGCCGCCGACGACGGGGGGGAGGCGGCGGTGAGTCGTCGGGCAGCGGCTCGACGCCTTCGGACGGCTGAGCCGGTCACTCGTATCGCCCGAGCATCCCGCGGACGCGGTCGGCGACCATCTGCCGCAGCTCTGGCGGACGGACCACTTCGGCCTGGTCGCCGTAGCCGAGGATCCACCACTGGATCTCGTCGAGGCCGTCCACGGTGACGTGGAAGTCGAGCGTGCCGTCGGCGTTCCACTCGAGCTTCTGGGTGCGGTGCCAACGGACCTCGGCGACGTTCTGGGCGACGAGTGGCTGGAAGCGGACCACGACCTCGTGGGTCTCGTCCGGCCGGGCGATCAGGTTCCACGCGTTGCCGAAGTGCTTCTCCAAGCTGAAGTCGGCGGGGACGTCGTACGTCTCGTCGTCGAACGTCAGTTCGCGGATGCGGCCCAGGTTGAAGGTGCGGACGGCGTCGTGCTCGGACGAGTGGCCGATCGCGTACCAGCTGCGACGTTGGAAGTGCAGCCGGTACGTCGCGAGCGACGTCTCGATCCGGCCCTCGCCCGGCGACAGGCTGCCGTAGACGATCCGCACGCGTCGTCGCCGGTGAACCGAGTCGACCAGTCGGTCGTACACGGACTGCGACCCGTCGAGCGGGTTCCGCGGGCCGAGGTCGGCGTCGATCGTGTCCTCGACCTCCTCGACGTACTCCCGCAGCAGCGGCGGCAGGTTGCTGACGAGCTTGAGGGCCGCCCGGTAGGCCGGCTGCTGGAACGGCACGCCCGACTCCCGACTGGCGGCCCGGCGGCAGACGACCAGCAGCGACAGCACCTCCTGCAACGTGAACTCCGTCGCCGGCACGTACGCGTTCCCGGAGAGGGCGTACCCGCCGGTCGTGTCGTCGAACGAGACCCCGATGCCGGCGTCCCGCAGCGTGTTCAGGTCTCGGAAGATCGTCCGCCGGGAGACGTTGCACTCGGCGGCCAGCCGGTCCGCGTCGAGCGGCTCCTCCGTCTGGAGCAGCCCCACCAGCCGGAGGATCCGCGTCAGTCGGCGTGGAGCCGTTCCGTTGCCGTTCGGGGTCTCGTCGTTCGTCATGGGTCCGCGTGGTCCGTTCGCTCGACTCGTTCGCGCATGGTGTTGAGGTCGTCGGCGAACCAGAGTCGTTGGACGACGGCGAACAGGAGGGCGGTGCTCCAGCCGAAGAGGATGATGCCGTTCATCGCCTGCACGCCGCTGAGCAGCCGCCACTCGCCCGAGATGGTGACGTCTCCGTAGCCGAGGGTGGTGAACGTGACGAACGAGAAGTAGACCGCCTCCTCGAACGAGTCGACGCTGTCGCCGACCGGCAGGAAGCGGTACGTCTCCGCCCAGATCACGACCTCGACGAAGTGCAGCACCATCAGCACCACGCCGGTCGCCGAGAGCAGTGCCCAGCTCCGCCAGAAGTTCTGCCGGATCGCCACCTCCCGGCTGACGACACGGGTCACGATGCGGATCCAGACCATCGTGCCGTAGGCGTGGACGGCGATCGTCGCGGCGAGCAGTCCGGAGGCGACCAGCAGGAAGACGAGCATGGGCGGTCAGCTCGCGGCTTCGACCTCGACCGGCTTCACGCCGAGGGTCTCGACGAAGACCGCGTACATGGCCGGGACGACGAGCAGCGTGAGCAGCGTGGCGACGGTGAGGCCGAAGATCATGGCCCAGGCCATTCCCTCCCACAGCGGTCCGCCGCTCAGGGCGAGCGGGATCAGGCCGCCGATGGTGGTTGCGGTCGTCAGGAAGATGGGGAGCAGTCGTTGGCGGCCGGCCTCGACGAGGATGCCGCGAAACTCCTGCTTCGTCAGCCCCATGATCGGCCCCGACCCGTCCGACTTCCTCACGGCGTCGGCGATCAGGAGGTCCGCGAACTCCATGAAGATGATGCCCGTGTTCAGCACGATGCCGAACAGCGACAGGATGCCGAGTTGTGGCATGAAGCCGAGCGGGTTGCCCGTGAAGTAGAGGCCCGGGAGCGCCCCGATGAGGGCGAGCGGCAGGGTGGCGAGGATGATGATCGGCTTCGTCCACCCGTTGTACTGGACGACGAGCAGCATCACGATGAGCGCGACGGAGATGCCGAGGCAGATCTGCATCTGCTCCTGCCCCTCCTTCGACTCGTACATCTCGCCGCCGATCTCGAACCAGTACCCGCCCGGGAGTTCGTCGACGAACGCCTTCATGCGGTCGCTGGCCATCAGCTGGTTGACGACGTCGTTGGCCTGGTAGCCGTCCTTGTTGCGAGCGCGGACCTCCATCAGCCGGTTGAGTTCGCGGCGTTCGATCTTGGCGGGGTCCCAGCGGGCGGTCTTGCTGGCGATGGAGTTGAGGGGGACCTTGCCGTTGCGGCCCTCGACGAAGGCGGCGTCGATCCGGGACAGCCCGCTCTCGGCATGGGGGTCCTCGGCGTTCCCGCTGCGTTCCATGCGAAGGTAGACGGGGACGGTGTGGTCCCCTTCGCGGAACGTGGAGAGCCGTTGCCCGGAGTAGTAGGTGTTGAGAGTGCTGGCGACCTGGGCGTTGGTGACGCCGGCGAGGTTGGCCTTCTCGGCCTCGACGTCGACGCGGATCTGGTAGCTCTCGGCCCCCCACACGTCGTGCACGTCGTACACGCCGGGGTGGTCGCGGACGATCTCCGAGAGTTCGTCGCCGAGTCGCCGCATCGTCCCGAGGTCCGCGAAGCCGGAACCGTAGACGCGGAGGCCGATCGGGGCGTCGACCGACGGGCCGAGGTCGAGTTCGCGGGGGATGATCCGGGCCCCGAGGACTGGTTCGAGGCCCAGGGACTCGTCCCCTTCGAGGGAGATGTTGCGAACGGCCTCGGCCATGCCCGGCGTGAACTCGCCGCTCGTCGTGCGGACGAGGATTTCGGCGTAGTTCGGTTTGAGCGGTTCGGGGTTCCATCCCATGTACCAGCGGCTGCCCCCGCCGCCGACCATGGTCCGCAGGTGCCTCAGCCGCTGCAGCGGCTCGCCGTTCTCGTCGAGCACGGGGTTGCCGGCCTCGTCGAGGACGGGGCTCAGTCGGCGGACGATCTCCTCGACCTTCCTCGTCGCCTCGTCGGTCTGCTGGATGGAGACGTGCTCGGGCAGCCAGACCTGGATGGCGAACTGGTCACGACGGTCCTTCGGGAAGAACTGCGAGCTGACCGGCAACATCAGTGCCCAGACGAGGAGAGCGACCGAGATGCCGATCGTGACGAACTTCGCCCCGATGGCCGCGCCGGCCACCTTCCGGAAGAGGACGTCGACGAAACTCGGCCCCTCCTCGCCGCCACTCGGCTTGCCACGCCGCTGGAGCTTGTCGAACAGCCACGGCAGCGGGGCCGAGGGCTTCGTCGGGTCGGCCGGTGGGCGGATGAACCAGGAGGCGAGCAGCGTGCAGAAGGTCATCGCCAGGATCCAGCTGATCCCGAGCGTGACGGACAGCGTGACCGGCAGGCTGTAGACGTACTCCCGCTTCGAGCCCTCGAGCCCGATGAGCATGGGGAAGAAGGCGGCCACGGTGGTCGCGGTCCCCATCAGCATGGCGGTCGAGAGGGTGTTCGTCCCCTTGACGGTCGCCTCGACCGGGTCCATCCCGGCCATCTGGTTCGTGCGAGACTGGTCGCAGACCTGGACCGCGTTGTCGACCAGGAGTCCCAGCGCGATGATGATCGAGGCGAGCGAGATCTGTTCGAGCTGGACGTCGAACAGCGTGACGAGCGCGATGGCCGCGAGGACGACGACCGGGATGTTGCCCGCCATCACCATCGAGGACCGGAAGCCGACCACCAGGTAGACGACCACCACGACGATCACGACAGCCGAGATCACGTTGTTGACGACGTCGCTGATCTTCGCGTTGACGTTCTCGGACTGGTCGGAGACCGGGACGACGGCGATGTCGGGCGGGATCGTCTTCTCGATCTCCTGCATCTCGCGGACGCGGTCCTTGGCGATCTGGCAGACCTCGGTGATGTTGGAGCCGGCCTTCATGGTGAGGGCGACGACGGCGCACGGGCGGGTCCCGTCCGCGTCGCCCGCGCGGCAGATCAGCCGGGGCGGGTCCTCGTACTCGCGGACGACCTTGAAGTCGAGTTCCTGCAGCGGGACCGGCACGCTGGTGTCGCCCTGGCCGGTGCCGACGACGATGTCGTTGATCTCGGTGAAGGCGTTCAGCTCGCCGCCCGGCTTCACGGAGAACCGGCCGACGCCCGTCTCGATGTTGCCGCCCGGGGCGATGATGTTCCGCTCGGCGACCAGCTTCTGGAGCTCGTCGGTCGTCAGCGCGAGCTGCGACCAGGTCCCCATGTCGGTCTCGATGTAGATCGCCTCCTCGCGGATGCCGAACTGCTCGGACTTCGCGACGCCCGGGAGCAGCTTGAGCGTGTCGGCGATGCGCTCGGAGATGACGTCGAGCTCGCGGAGCGTGTACCGTCGCTCCTCGGGGATCTCGGTCTCGCCCGGCAGCGGCCGCTGGGAGACGGTGAACACGATGATGTAGGTGTCGCCGTACTCGTCGTTCACGATCGGCGTGATGCCCTCCTCGGGCATCTCCACCTTGGCGATGCGGGCGCGGACCTTGTCCCAGACGTTGTCGATCGTCTCCGGTGAGACGTTGTCCTCCGCGTCCACGAAGACCGTGGAGAGTCCGACGACCGTCGTCGAGCGGACCCGCTTCACCTCGTCGATCGAGTCGACCGCCTTCTCGATCTTGTAGGTGATCAGCTCCTCGACCTTCTCCGTGGGCGTGCCCGGCCAGACGGTGGAGATCGCGCAGGTGCGGACCGTGTACTCGGGGTCCTCGCGGCGCGGCATGGAGACCGTGAAGGCGTACACGCCCCAGAGGAGCAGCATCGTGACCATCGTCACGACGATGGTCTTGTAGCGCATGGCGAACTGCGGAAGGTTCACGGCTGCAGCGTCACCTCCCGCGCCACGGCGAGCGGCTCACCGTCGACGACGTAGTAGGCCCCGCTCGCGACGATCGGCGTGCCGACGGAGAGCCCGCCCTCCTCGACCGGCTCGACGTGCCGCATGGTGTCCAGCAGCGCGCCCGGGGAGACCTCGACCGGGACGTGCTTGGCCTTCGTCCCGCCGTCCGCCTTCTCGGCGACGACGACGTGGAACTTGCCGTTGCTCTCAACGACGGCGTCCATCGGCACGTAGAAGCCCTTCGGCAGGTTCTGGCCCCGGAGGTCGACGCGAACGTAGTCGCCGGGCCGCATCATCCAGCGTCGGCGGACCTGGACGACCTCCAGCGTGTCGCCGATCTCGTCCCAGACCTTGCGTTCCGCGGCCCGTGCCTGCTGACGACGCCTCTCGAGCTCGCGTTGCTTCGCGGCCGCCTGCTCGTCCTGGAGCCGTCGCAGCGCTTCGGCGTCGAGCGGGGGTGGCAGCGGTTCCTCGTCCCGGTCGCCTCTCGCCGCGGACGTCTCGCCCCCGGCGACCGGCTCGGCGGGAGGTGCCTCACGGCCGCCGTCCTCGAACGTCTCGTCGGTGGGCAGCGAGTCCGGCGCCTCCAGACCGGACTGGACGAGCCGAGTCCCGTCGGGGCGGAGGATGTCGCCCACGATGAAGTCGTTCTCCGGGTCGAGCGTGCCGACGTCGGTCAGTTCGCGGAACGTCGCCACCTGCAGGAACGGCAGCCGGGCCTCGCCGACCTTCACGCGGACCTTCTCGAGCTTCATCTTCCGTGCCGTCTCCCCCTCGGCCCCCTGAACGGGGTCGGACGACTCGGCGAGCCGCCAGACGAACGGGCCCTGCGAGTCCTCGTACAGCGACCGGCGTCGGGCCCCGGCCACGACGTAGTACGGCGCCTTCCGCTCGGCGGACTCCGTGAACAGCTGGCCGACCGACCCGGCCCGGTAGTAGTCCTTCTTCTCGTCGCTGGCGGGGAGGCCGGACTCGATCAGCTGGTTTCGCACGAGCAGCTGCAACCGGAACGTCCGCGTGGCGGGGTCGGCGACCGTGTCCTTCAGCCAGACGTACCCCTCCATCGGCGGCGAGTTCTCGTCGATGTAGACGTCCAGCAGGTCGCCCAGTCCCACGCGGCGGTCGGTCTCGGGCGAGACGGAGACCTCGATCTTCAGCGGGTCCATCATCTGCACCCGCACGACCGGTTGGCCGGCCTGCACCACGCCCCCCTCGATGACCTGCATCTCCGCGATCTGCCCGTGGTAGGGGGCCGTCAGGCGGGTGTCCTCGAGGTCCTTCTTCGCCTGCTCGACCGCCTCGGCCGCCTCGAGGGCCTGCGACTCGATCGCCTTCAGCTCGGCCAGCTTGACGTTGCGGCTCTCGATCTGCTCGCGGAGGTCGGCGTCGGCCGTGTCGAGGTCGGCCTGGGCCTTGTCGAGCTGGCTCTTCGTGACCGTTCCGCCGGGGGCCCGGTACAGCGTCTCGATGCGGGCGAACTCCTGCGAGGCCAGCTTCTGTCGGGCTCCGGCGGCCGCCACCCGCTTCGGGATGATGTACTCGATCTCGGTGTGCAGGGCCTTCACGCGGGCAAGGGCCGACTGCAGGTTCGCCTCGGCCGAGTCCTTCGCCAGCTGGTAACGACGCGACTCCAGTTCGGCGATCGTGTCGCCGGGCGTCAGCATCGTCCCTTCCTCGTCGAAGGTCCGGCCGTAGAGGTTCTCGCCCGCCTCGAAGTAGATGTTCTCGATCCGCCCGCCGACCTGGAAGCCGATCTCCTCGACCTTCCACGCCGCCAGCGAACCGGTGACGGCGAGTTTCGTGCTCGGGTCGATCGACTGCAGCGGGAAGACCGCGACGGGACGCGGCAACGGCTGCCCCCCCTCGTCCGCGGCACTGCCGCCGCAACCGGCCAACAGGGAGACGGCGAGCAGCAGGGCGAGACAACGGATCGCGTGCGGAATGAGCACGGTTCGACCTCGGGACGGAATCGGACTTCACACGTCCGACCTACCGTAACCGAGCATCGGACCACACGGGAGTGTCCGCCGCGAACTTCTCGGTACGGGAGGCCGCCGGGCGATCGTCGAGCGAGACGCGCCGTCGTGAATGCGAGAAGAGCGGCCGACCCGAGGGGCCGACCGCTCTTCGTTCACGTCCCGATGCGTGAATCCGTTGTTCGTGTGACGAGCCGGAGGGCTCAGCGGCGGAGCGCGCCGTTCGACTGCCAGACGGCCGCGGCCGTGGGAACCGGCGTGAACCGGGACCGAGTCGAAGTCTGACTGGCGAGCCGCGGGGCCGGAGCCTGCTGGACGGGCGTCGGTGTCTCGGCCCGCTGGCCGATCGTCGTCCACTCCGAGGTCGGCGAGCCGTTCGCGGAACCGAAGGCCGGGTCGGGCGACGGGCCGGTCGTCAGCTCGGTCTCGGGCAGCCGGGCCTGCTGGAACAGCTGTTCGCCCGAGGGAGAGTCGTAGGCCGGCAACGAGGCGGTCGGCGTGATGGGCGACAGCGTGACCGGGTTCGGTTGCGGGACGACCGGGTTGTGCGCCGTGGCTCCGGGAGCCGCTGGGGGAGCCGTGATCGTCGGGGTGAAGGCCGGGTAGCCGCACGTCGTGCAGGGGGCCTGGATGGGCGGCATGGCGATGGTGTGCTGCTGCCGGACGTACTGCACGGTCTGCCGGGGCACGAGTCGCGTCGAGACCTGCGGCACGGTCCGCATCACCGTGTACGGGACGGTTCGCGTCGAGACCTGCTCCTGGCACTCGACGTGGGCGACCCGCTTCGTGATCGTCTTCGGCACCCACACCGTCTGCTGTACGTCCCGGTAGCGAACCGTCGGCACGCGGTGCACGACCTGTTCGTGCCGGTACCGCGTCTCGGCGACGTTCTGGTAGGTCACACAGGACTGCCGTTCGAGGTGCGTCCGCACGACGGGTCGCACCGTCTGGCAGGTGCAGAG
>JANQQW010000170.1 GCA_028284885.1 Planctomycetaceae bacterium | reverse complement strand
AGAGTTCGGCGAGCCGCAGCGGTCCGGCGGGGCCCTCGAGCTCCCGCACCGTCCCGACGACGAGTTCGACGGGCGACTTCACCCGCTGCCGCGCGACCTCGTCGGCGAAGAACGTCCAGCTCGAGAGTATCGTCCGCATCAGCCACGCCACGTCGTAGTTGCGGACGCGGAACCCGTCGACGAGCGGCTCCAGCTGTTCGTCGGTCGGTCGGTGGGTCTCGCTGACGAACTCGGCGAACAGCTTCCGCACTAGGAACCGACCACAGGCGGGTTGCTCGAGGACGATGCGGACGACGTCGCCGGCCCCCCATCGGCCGGTCCGACCGAGCACGGTCTTCTCCCCGTCGTCGAAGAACTCCGGCCGGAAGCGGGCCTCGCCTTCGTGCACGTCCCAACCGGTGAAGGCCCGGGCCGCCTCGAGCACGTCGGCCTCCGAGTAGTTCCCGATGCCGAGTCCGAACAGCTCGAAGATCTCGCGGGCGTAGTTCTCGTTGGGACGGCCGACCCGGTTGGTGTCGGAGTCGAGCCAGACGAGCATCGCCGGGTCGCGGGTGACCTCCTGCAGCAGCTCGCCGAAGTGCCCGAGGGCGTGCCGCCGGAGCAGTTCGTTCTGTCGCTGCATCAGCCGGACGTCCCCCACCTTGGCGTGCGAGGTGGCGAAGTGGTCGTGCCAGAAGAGCGTCATCCGCTCGCGGAACGGGTGGGGCGAGTTCGTCATGCGGTACAGCCACAACGCCTGCAGCGACCGCACGTCGCCGCGGGCGAGGGCCGTCTCGCGGAGCCGGTCCACGTCCTCGTCGAATCGGCGGTCCTCGGCCCCCGTCACGACCTCGTCGACGATTTCGACCGGCGGGACCAGACGGAACAGGTCGACGCGGGCACGGGGCGCCCCGAACTCGGTCCGCCTGAGCAGGTGGGCGAGCTTCGCGGCGTTCCAGGTGGTCGCGGTCGGGAACAACGGCTCCCACGCACGGTCGGCCTCGAGGCCGAACAAGTCGGAAGAGGTGCCGTTCACGGGGTCTCCTCGCGTTGAGAGGGTTCGGGGCCGACCGTCAGTCGCACGCGGACGGCCGACTCGTCGACGTCGGTACTCACCTGCACCGACTGAACGGCCCGGAGGACCGTCTCGGCAACACGCAGTTCGGTCTCGGCTCGCTCAGGCGACAGGCCGTCCTCGAACTGCCGCTGGGTGACGACGTACGGGGCGGCGTCCCGGAGCGCCGTGGCCGCCTCGACGAGATCGACGTGCAGGGACTCGGTCGGCCGTGGTGACCCGTCGGCGGAACCGCGACCGGCGAGTTCGTCGAGGACGCGCGTCACGACTCGGTCCGTCGACCCGACGACGAGATGTCCTCGTGCGACGGTCCAGGACGGGGCGAAGTGGTAGCGGAGCGCGTTGCCCGTGGACCGCGACTTGGCGTCGTCGCGAAAGCGAGCCGTGGTGATCGTCGCGCCCCCGTGCTCCGCCCGCACGACGAGCATCTTCTGCTGACCGGACAGGATGACGCCGAAGAACCGGAGCACCGGCCCGATCGCCTCCTCGAAGGCGGCCTCGTCCCGCAGCGAGACGGCGACCGCCGCGTGCGGCAGCCGAATCTCCCGCGGCACGTCGTACCGGGGCGACTCGTCTCGCGTGACGACGACGTGGTACTCCGTGCCGAGCATCCCGAAGATCTCGCTCGGGCGACGCGTCAGCCCGAGAACGCCGAGTTCGCCCTGCAGTTCCTCGTCACGCTTCTCCATCTGGTCGAGAGCCGACTTCACGACGAGGTCGCCGCGGGCGTCCCACATGCGGGTGAAGTCCCGGTACCAGCCGAACGAGAGGATCGTCCCCGGTGGCCGCAACGGTCGCGGGGAGCGAGCGTCGTCCGGAGCGAAGAACCCCGGCACCGGATGCTCGGCAGGATCGCTCGTCAGCTCCGCGGACACCGCGAGCCGGCCGTCGTCGGTGTCGAGCGTCAGCTTCAAGTCCCGCCCGAGACGAATGCGGTTGAGCCACTCGCCGACCGTCGCGACCGATCCGGGATCGCGGCCGGGAAGCCGCAGGTTTGCGTCGTCGTTCAGCTGGTCGCGGAACCGTTCGACGTCGAGTCGCGCGGAGAGCAGGGGGGAGTCGGCGGCCGACTCGACGAGTCCGTTCTGCAACGCGGCCCGTACACGGTCCTCTTCGCCAGAGACAACCAGCCGTGGGCCGTCCACGGCCACGAAAGCCTGTCCGAGCTGATGGACGACCGGCTGCCCGGCCTCCTCGAGAAGCACGGCCACCGGCGGAACCTTCGCGGCGACGGCGGAAAGGACGGCACGGAGCGTCCCGGCACTCTCCGACTCGACGACGAGGACGGCCGAGCGGGGCTTCCCGGGATCGAAGGCCTGCAGCCGTGCGCGACGGACGAGTCGGTCGAGTCCGACCTCCCAGTCGATCCCGAGGGCCTGCTCCAACACCTCGCTCAGTTCCCGTAGCCGTTCGACCTCCGGGGACCGCAGCCGGTCTCGGTAGTCCGGGCTCTCGTCGAGTGCGGCCCGCACCTCGGCGACGAGTTCGTGTTCGAGCAGCCGGGCCGGGCGTTCGACGTCGACGACGAGCCACGGCTCGTCCGCGACGGCGTGCCCGAGGTTCGCGGCAGCCAGCGTCAGCAGCAGTCCGACGGTGCGGCTGCATCGGGAGACGTACGACACGGGGGGCTCCACCAGACGGGAAACGGCATCTGGGGAGTGGTACTCGCCGGCCGCCGACTCGGTTTCGCCGACGTCGCGAGAATCCCCGTCGCTACTCCAAACCGAAGTAGCCGGCGACGAACTCGTAGACCGTCGGCCAGTAGACCCAGGCGGCGTATCCCAGTCCGGCGAGCAGTGCGAGGTACAGGACGAACTGCACGATGCCGAAGACGCTGCTGAACAGGCTGCCGAACCACTTCTTGATCTTCCGCCACCGCTGGCCGCGCATCGCCTGCTTGTACAGGCTCTCCTGCTGGGCGGCCTTGGCCTTCGCCTCCGCGGCGGCAGCCCGCTTGGTGGCGAGTTCCTCGAACTCCGGATAGTGGGCCAACGGCAGGAACTCGCCCTGCTTGCTCTTCTTCGCCCGGGACTTCAACCCGATGAACTCGTTGCGGAGACCGTCCTGGATCTGCCGCGTCGTCATTTTCGCCCGGACCGTCTTCCCCTTGGCGTTCTCGTGTTCGACCAGCCAGACCTTGTCGGCCTTGGCGTGCGTCTCCCGCTCTCGCCGACGTGCGTCGTCGACGGACTTGAGAACGCGCGACGGCCCGGAGGCCGCGTTGATCAGCTTTCCGGAGAGGGCACTCGCCGTCGTGAAGCTCGCCTGCCCGAGGACGGCCTTCTCGTCCGACTCGACGAACGACAGAGACGCGTTGTGCAGGCCGAGACCGGTCAGGTCGGCGGCGAGTTCGGCGTAGTCGGCGTACCGGTGAGCCGGCTCCTTGGCCATCATCTTCCCGATGATCAGGTCGAGCCGCTCGGGGACGTTCCGTTCCAGCTGTCGCGGCGGCGTGTAGCGTCCCTGCTCCTTCGACTCGACGATCTCGACGATGGTGTTGCCGTTGAAGGGCAACTCGCCCGTGCAGAGGTAGTACAGCATCACGCCGAGGGCGAAGACGTCCGAGCGGTGGTCGACGTGCTTGGCACTGCGGGCCTGTTCGGGGGCCATGTAGAGCGGCGTGCCCATGCCGGCGCCGGTCTTCGTCATCGACTGGTCCTCGTCGTCGAGGGCCTTCGCGAGACCGAAGTCGGCGACCTTCACCACGCCGTTGGCCGTGACGAGGATGTTGTCCGGTTTCACGTCGCGGTGGATCATCCGCTTGGCGTGGGCGTGGCGGAGGGCCTCGCAACAGACGATGAGGACGTGGAGGGCGTCGGCGACGTCCATCTTGCCGAGCCCGTTCATCCAGTCCTGCAGGCTCTGCCCGTCGACGTACTCGATTGCGACGAAGTGGATTCCGTCGCGAGAGTCGGCCGCGTAGACCTGCACGATGTTCGGATGGTGCAGCCGTGCCATCGAACGGCACTCGCGGAGGAACCGTTTGACGAAGTCGTCCCGGTTCGCGAGTTCCTGCGACAGCGTCTTCAGCGCGACCTTCCGGTCGAGGCTGACCTGCGTGGCGAGGAAGACCTCGCCCATACCCCCCTTGCCCAGCCGCTTCTCCAAGAGGAAGTCGCCCAGTTGGTTGCCCGGCGCGACCGCCGTCCCGCCGGAGCCCGGCAGGTTGGTCTCGAAGTTCCCGTCAGTGCGGCGACCGCCCCCGGCAGGCCCCGCTGCCGTGGCGTTCGCGTCGATCTCGGAAACCTGCGTCTCGACGAACTCGGGGGCCTCCGCTTGATCGTCGGGTGGCGAACCGACGTGGGTCGGCGCCGTCTCGGGCGTCGTCGGACGTCGGCCGACGGGGCGTTGGGGCGTGGACATGAGGAGTCGTGCGAAGAATGCGGCGGATGAAAACCGCCCCGCAGACTAGCCTCGGATCGTGAAGTTTCGACGAGTTCACGACGCAGTGAACCGTGAAGCCGGAACGCTCGACTACTCGCCGATGCAGTACAGCCACTCCTGCCGGGTCTCCTTCTGGACCCCGACGACCCGGTGGTAGACGTGGCCGCCGCAGATCGACATCGAGGAGAAGACCTGTCGACCGAGTTCGTTCGTCGCGACAACCTCGAACTCCTCCGGCGACGCGCGGAAGATGGTCGTCTTGCCGTCCTCGGCGGTCGCGTAGACGAGGTCGCCGACGAGCACCAGCGAGGCGTTGAACTTGCCGCCGATCCTCGCCTTCCAGGCCTCCTCTCCGGTCTTGGCCTCGTGGCAGACGGCGGTCCCGCTGTCCGTGACGACGTACAGGTAGTCCCCCTTGGCCACCATGGAAGGGACGTAGACGCGGGTGTTGTTGTCCCAGCTCGTCGCGCCGCTGCCGTCGGTGCGGACGGCCTGGATGTGGTTCCGCGGGTAGCCGCCGCTGGTGAAGACGTGGCCGGCGGCCGGGACGAGCGACGTGACGCACTCGGTGGTCGCCCCCTCGACCTCCCACAGCTTCTCGCCGGACTTGGGGTCGAGGCTGGTGACGAGGTCGCAGCCGGCGAAGATCGCCTGGTGCTTGCCGGAGACGTCGAGCAGGATGGGCGAGGTGTAGTTCGCCTTCTTCGGCCGTTCGACCCGCCAGACGGTCTCGCCGGTCTTCCCGTCGAGTGCGGCGAGCGCTCCGCCTCCCTTGTTGTCCGCGGAGAAGAGGACGATCTCGCCGTAGACGGCGGGCGAGGCCCCGAAGCCCTGGTGGTTCACGAACGGGCTGATCGGCTTCTGCCAGAGGACCACGCCTTCCAGCGAGAGGGCCGTCGCGTGCACGGTCCCGTCGTTGAGGAAGTTGACGTACAGCCGCTCGCCGTCGCAGGCGACGCTGCCCGAGGCGTAGGTCCCACGGCCGTTCCCGACCTTGCCGAGCTTGCCCGTGTGCACGGCCGTCCGCCAGACCTCCTTGCCGGTCGCTCGGTCGAACGCGAGCACCATCTGTGTCTGCTGTACTTCGTCGGCCGTGGTGAGGTAGACGCGGTTCCCGGCGACGGTGGGCGAGGAGTGGCCGCGGCCGGGGACCTTCGTCCGCCAGCGGACGTTCTCGTCCTCGGACCACTTCGTCGGCGCCTCGGCCGTGGGGGCGACGCCAACGCGGTGCGGCCCTCGCCACCAAGGCCAGTCGTCCGCACTCACCCCCTTCGGCAGCCCGATCGGTTCGGCAGCCCGTGATTCGACTCCGAGGAGGGCCGTCAGCGCGGCGAGGGACAGGCCGAGGAGGGTGCGACGCAGCATGGAGTCGGCTCCGGAGGTGCGGGTGATCGTTTCGCACTCTACGGAATCCGTGGTGACACCGCACGCCGCAGGACCGGTCGAGCCGGTTGGACCGCGTCAACCCGACCGCGGGAGCCGGTGGGGGTCGGACGAGAACGGGCGGGCGGGGCAGAAAGCCGTTGAATGTGGACGCGGTATCGGGCTACGATCGTGATGCTCGGGATTCTGTTCGTCCCGAGGGACGACGTGGGCCGATCCCATTTTGGGGGGCCACGAATCCCACCAGCCTGTCGCCGCACGCACTCAAAGGACTCACCATGCGACTCCGCGCCGTTCTCGCACTCGCGGTCGCCTTCGCCACTTCCGCCGCCGTCGTGGACGACGCCAACGCCGGTCGGCGTGAACGGCAGCAGCGTCCGCTGACGAAGTCGAAGTTCGACGCCGACGCCCGCAAGATCGACGTCTTCGAGGCACAAGAGGCCGGTGAGGTCGAGGTCCAGGTGATCGCGAAGGACGCGACGGCCGGGAACCTGTTCATCAAGAACAACACGAAGGAGACGCTGAACGTCGCCCTGCCGAAGTCGTTCGTCGCCGTCCCCGTGCTCAAGCAGTTCGGCGGCGTGGGTGGCGGCCTCGGCGGTCTGGGCGGTGGACTCGGCGGCGTGGGTGGCGGCCTCGGTGGCGGACTCGGCGGCGGCGGGGCCCAGCCGATCGGCGGCGGAGTCGGCGGTGCCGGACTCGGCGGCCTGGGCGGTGGGCTCGGTGGCGGCCTCGGTGGTGGACTCGGCGGGGGTCTCGGCGGCGGTGGTGCGGGCTTCTTCTCGATCCCGCCGGAGCGGACAGCTCAAGTCCCCTTCACCTCCGTCTGCCTCGCACACGGTCTCAAGGATCCCCGTCCGCAGACGAAGTTCCGGTTCGTGCGGGTCTCGGACGTCAGCGACGACGTCGTTCTCGAGAAGCTGATCGAACTGGTCGGCACCGGCCGCGTCGATCAGAAGTCGGCCCAGGCGACCGCCTGGCACCTCGTCGACCAGATGAGCTGGCAGGAACTGGCGGCGAAGACCGTCAACCACATCGGCGGTCGCAAGTCGCCGTACTTCGCCCCGGCCCAGCTTCGTCTCGGCCAGCAGCTCCTCGTCGTCTCCGCCCAGCGGGCGAAGGCCGAGGCCGAGAACGCCCCCGAGGAACCGGCTCGCGTCGCTCCGCGTGAGAACAAGGCCGGTCTGCGGGCCAACTGAGTCTCGGCGAATCCGATTGTCGCCCTCCGCACCGACGGGTACGATCTGGTGACACCGTCTCCGGCCGGGAACGGTGCCGAGATCGCACAGAGGTTGCGGTACGACGCCGATGAACAGTCGCGACAGCCCGCTCTACTGGTCGTTCCCCTGCGGCACGTTGTTCGCCACCCGCGTCCGGGTGAGCGTCTACATGCCGCTGGTCCTGGTGCTGCTGTGCATCCGCCTCGAGAGCTTCAAACTCGGCGTCGTCTTCGGGCTGCTGCTCTGCCTGAGCGTAGTGATTCACGAGTTCGCCCACGTCTTCGCGGCGCGGGCGACCGGTGGTTCGAGTGACGAGATCCTGATCTGGCCGCTGGGTGGTCTCGCCGCCGTCCGCCCGTCCGAACGGCTCTCCGCGAAGTTGATGACGACCGCCGCGGGGCCGTTCTCGAACCTCGTCCTCTGCCTGCTGACCATCGTCCCCGTCTGCCGCTACGGCATGTGGGAGGACGCTCTGCACCCGTTCGTGATCCCGTCGGTCGAGCTGACGACGGCGACGCTGTGGAAGGACCTGATCGTCCTCCTGTTCTGCGCCAACTGGGTGCTGTTGATCGTCAACCTGATCCCGGTGCATCCACTCGACGGCGGACGAATGGTGCGGGACTTCCTCCAGCATCGCGTCGGCGAGACCGGCGTCGAGATCTACCTGAAGGTCGGGTACGTCGTCGCCTTCGTCGCCATGGTGGCGGGCGTGATGGTGAACTCCGTCTGGCTGGTCTTCATCGGCGCGATCGTGCTCGTCATGAACATGCTGGAGGCCGTGCAGCACCAGGTGGGCGAGCCGTACGACGAGTCGTTCCTCGGCTACGACTTCTCCGAGGGCTACACGAGTCTCGAGCGGTCCGCTTCGGACGACGAGTCGCCGGCCCCGCGCAAGCCGGGCTTCCTCTCCCGCTGGCGAGAGCGGCGGAGGGAG
This sequence comes from Planctomycetaceae bacterium, assembly GCA_028284885.1. Lineage (GTDB taxonomy): Bacteria > Planctomycetota > Planctomycetia > Planctomycetales > Planctomycetaceae > JANQQW01. The sequence continues at coordinate 2,418 of JANQQW010000170.1, read as the reverse complement.
AAGCGGCTCGAACGCGAGCGGGAGCGCGAGGAGGCGGAGGAGCTGCAGCTCGACGAACTGCTGATGAAGGTGCAGACGCACGGGATGGACGCGCTGACCGGGGCCGAGCAGCGGTTCCTCCGGCAGGCGAGTGAACGGTACCGCACGAAGGGTCGCTCGAAGGACGCGTAGACCGCACGCTCCTCGCGACCCCCACGACCGCAACGTCGACCTGACGGTTTTCCCGAGTTCGACGGCGACGGGAGCGCTCTGCGACGTACCGTTCCGCGATCGTCCACGCCCCGTTGACGGGAGCAAATCCATGCGCGTCGTCACCCCCCGAGACGCAGCTGCATCCAAGCAACAGCACGAGGTCGGCCCCGTCGAGCGACGACTTGCCGCCGATCGCGGACACGACGCCGAGCAGGATCTCCGGCTCGAAGCCGAACTCCAGGAGACCCGCGACCAACATCGTGCCGAGGTCGAGTCGCTCGGCCTCGAGATGCAGCGGACCTACGAGGAACTCGCGCTGCTGCACACGGTCTCTCGCAACCTGCAGCTCTCGCGGAGCCCGACGGAGATCGCCCGTCTCTGCCTCGAACGGGTCCACCTGCTCTCGGGCGCGGCCGGCACCGCGATCTGGATCGAGCCGTCCGAGGGCCGACACGAGTTCCTCGTCGAAGGACGACTCCCCCTGGACGAGATCGGCGTGGCCCACCTCGTCGCCCGCTACGAGGACCACGACTGGTCGCGACCGTTGGTCCGGAACAACGTCACCGAGACCCGCGTCGAAGGGCTCGCCGACGGCCTCGACAGCTTCGTCGTCGTGCCGATCGCCGAGGGCGAGCACCGCTCCGGCTGGATCGTCTGCTGCAACGCCGTCGGTCGCGAGTTCGGCACCGAGGAGGCGAGCCTGCTGAACTCGGTCGCCACGCTGCTCGGCACCCACGTCCGGAACATCCACCTGTACCGCGAGCACGAACGGCTGCTGCTCGGGTTCGTCCAGTCGATGGTGTTCACCCTGGACGCCAAGGACCCCTACACCCGCGGCCACAGCGAGCGGGTCGCCCGCGTCGCCCGGCGACTCGCCCTCGAAGTCGGGCTCTCGCAGAAGGAGGCGGACACCGTCCACCTCTCCGGCGTGCTGCACGACGTCGGCAAGATCGGGATCGACGACCGCGTCCTCCGCAAACCCGGCCGCCTCACACCCGAGGAGTTCGAGCACATCAAGGAGCACCCGGTCATCGGCTACAACATCCTCTACGGAATCGACAACCTGCGGCACGTGCTCCCCGGAGTGCGGAACCACCACGAGAACTGGGACGGGACCGGCTACCCCGACGGCCTCCGCGGCGAGGAGATTCCGCTGATGGCCCGGGTCATCGCCGTCGCCGACGCCTTCGACGCGATGGGTGGCGACCGCCCGTACCGCAAGGGCATGCCGATCGACAAGGTCGAGTCCATCCTCCGCGAGGGGGCCGGACGGCAGTGGGACGCTCGCGTCGTCGACGCCTACTTCCGGGCCCGGAAGGACGTTCGCCTGCTGAGCGAACGCCGCAGCGTCCCGCCGAAGCCGGCCGGGCGACCGACGTCGTAGCCGTCAACCGGGCGAGACCGGCGGAGCCGTGAACAACCCGGCGGCGAGATGTCCGCCGAACCCGAGCGAGACGGCGAGCACGCAACGAACCGGCCGACGTCGGGACTCTAAGGACACGCCGACGGCACACTCCGGGTCGAGTTGCCGCAGGTTCGCCGTGCCCGGGACGACGCCGTCCCGCAGGGACAGCACGCCGAACGCGGTCTCGACGCTGCCCGCCGCACCGAGCAGGTGGCCGACCGCCCCCTTCACCGCGGAGCAGCCGAGCGTCGCCACCCGCTCGCCGAACACACGCTCGACCGCCCGGGCCTCGCAGCGGTCGTTCGGACCCGTGCCGGTCCCGTGCAGTTGGACGTGGTCGACCGTGTCCCGGTCGATCCCCGACCCGTCGACTACCCGCGACAGCAGCCCCGCGAGCGACGCGCCCGTCTCGTCGATCTGCATCAGACCGGAGACGTCGGCCGCACGACCGCCACCGCGGTACTCGGCCAGCACCTCGGCACCACGTCGTGCGGCGTGCTCGGCGGACTCGAGCACGAGAACCCCGGCCCCCTCGCCGACGACGAATCCGGTACGTCCGACGTCGAACGGGCGGCAGGACGCGGCCGCCCCGCCCATGTCGCTCGCGTGCACGCCGAGCCGGCGGAAGGACGTGACGACGTTGTCGAGCAGCGAGGCGTCGCCGCTTCCGGCCAACACCACGTCGCAGTCGCCGTGGGCGATCAGTTCGGCTCCCCGGACGATCGCGACGAGTCCGGTCGCACACGCGGCCACCGGACAGGAAACCGGCCCGCCGAGCCCGAGGTCGGCAACGACCGCTCGGGCGGCCGCATCCGGCAGGA
>JANQQW010000157.1 GCA_028284885.1 Planctomycetaceae bacterium | reverse complement strand
GCCCGCCCGCGTCGCCACCGGCCGCCGCCGACTGGCGGACGGGGACTTCCAGATCGGCTTCTCGGAGTTCGACCTGCCCAGTGGCCGGCACACCGTCCGCGTCGTGCAGACGCCGACCGGCGAGCTGCTCATCGGCATCTGCAAGAATCCCTGCGTCGACGACATCCTGCTGCACGTCGAGACGGTCCTGAACGACTCCGACTTCCTCGACGCCGCGCCCGACGAGTTGATCACGGACCTCCAGTCCCTCCGCGCCGACCTTCAGCAGAAGATCGACACCCACGGCCGTCTCGCCAGCCAGTCCGAACTCGACGACATCGCCTCCGACTTCAACAGGCAGTTACGCGAGTTGAGCGAGAAGTACGGGTTCGCCGACCTTTCATTTGCACCAAGAAGTGGCGGGTATCGCGATCCGGGCGCAATCGATGACATCGCAGACTTCCGCGACCTGGAGGGACTCCCCGAGTTCATGTTGGCCGACGCGAGCACAGGAACAGTCGCTCGAATCGACTCGAATGGCGTATCCTACTACGGTCGAAACTCGACTCTCCCAGGCTACAGGTTCTCGTTGGCCGAGCGTCGGGCCTGGTTCAGCCATATGAAGGCAAATGGAAGGTTGCGTGGGCTCGACAACCTTGGACAAGCGCAGTTCCTCAGCCATGCAGAGGCCGACGCCCTGATTCAAGCTTGGAATGCGGGTCCCCTGCGAAGGCACGTGATACTATACGTCGATCGCCCGACATGTCCGAATTGCCAGGACTACCTTGGAGATCTTCTGGGTGAGCTGGGGGTAGAACGGCTCGACATCTACTGGAGAAATGCAACGAATCCACCGCGGACTATTATGGCAAGGTAGGTGAATCATGTCGGTTGAGTTCTTTACACCGCCAGGGGAGTTCGTCGCCGATCCCGAACCCGCTTGGTTGGCTCGCCTAGTGCTGGATGGTGACGCGACGTTCTGGAACTCCGGTGCTGGGCAGGGAAGTCTCTCGCATGGTGACGCGGAGACGAAGTTGATTCTCACCTACGACGAGGCCCATGGCTTCTACCTTGAGTACGTCACCGAGGACAAGCAGTACTTCGTTTCGCTGGGTGAAGGCTCGTTCGACGAGGTTGTCGCCCCTCACGTCGGAGGTGATCCGCTGCCGTTGCCTGCCGCGTTCTTTGTGTCCCCGCTCGAAGCCTCGAGGGTTGTCGAGGAGTTCCTCTGTTCCGGCACTCGCGGTCAGTCGATCAAGTGGGGGCTGCGGAGTGAACAGGGGTGGCACTACGGCTACCCCGATGCGGAGTAGAACCGCGCTCGGTGTCGGGCGGCGTCCAGGAGGAGCAGGGCGCGGGGGCGGGGTGAGTGGACCTGACCCCGTTTTCTGACCCGGCCGCCGCCGACTGGCGGCCGGGGAGACCGTGCTCGGCTACGCCGACCTCAGGCTTCCCAGAGGCGACTACATCGTCGTCGTCCGCCAGACACCGGCGGGCGAACTGCTCGTCGGGATCTGCTACAACCCGTGCATCGACGACTTGCTGGCGCACGTCGACGACGTCCTCAACGACGCCGAGTTTCTCGACTCACTGGCCGACCCGGAGGAGTTCATCTCGGATCTGCAGTCGCTCCGACAGGATCTGCAGCAGAAGATCGAGACCCACGGCGGTCGGGCGACGGAGGCCGAACTCGACGAGATCGCCGACGACTTCAACAGACAGCTTCGCGAACTGAGTGAGGCGCACGGGGTTGTCGACATTTCCTTCCGATCGTTCGACGGAGATCACCTCGACGAGTTCGCGGAACTCGGGTTCGACGCCTCTCGTGGGTTCGAGACGTTCGAGGACTTCAAGGCCGCCTACGGGGATGCCGGTCCCGGCCAGGCTTGGCACCACATTGTCGAGCAAACGAGGAACGCCGGACGATTCCCGGCGGAGATCCTGCACAATCCCGACAACCTGGTGCGACTTCCGCACGGCAGCGGGACGATTCACAACAAGATCTCTGCATACTACAGCTCGATTCAGCCGTTCTCGCGACCGTATCGAGTTCGGGAGTGGATAACCACGAAGAGCTTCAAAGAACAGTTCGAGTTCGGAGTTCAGACAATAAAGGACTTCGGCGGAGCCCACCTACTACCACCACGTTTGCGAGACTGAGAATGACCGATCCACTCGGCGACTATCGTACAGCCGCCTCGACCCATGCGGAGGCGACTCGTGCTGGAGACCACGAGCGAGCGAACTCCGCCTACGGCTTGCTCGACAAAGCCTTGGGTACGCTCGCCGAGCAAGAGCGTCAAGACTCGCTGTTCACGCTCTACGACGACGATGAACCGTATGTGCAGTTGTGGGCAGCTTCGCACACGTTGGAGCTCGATGAGCCACGTGCGCTTTCAAAACTCGAGGAGCTTGAGTCAGCCGGGCTTCCACTCGTCAGTCTAGGCGCGAAGCACACACGAAAGGCATGGTTGAACGGCGAACTCTCGTAATCACATGCCTGCGAACTCTGTGAACGGACTTGCGACCGATCACGGTCCCGCCATTCACATGGGGCAAAAGAGCGGACAGGTCCAATTTCGAGCGGGCTTGAACCGGGTGGCCTTGGGTGTGCTTGAGAGCCGGCTCTCGCCGGGTGCCGGGCGCCGTGCAGGAGGAGGGGGCTGGTAATTCGTGCTGTCCCCTGTTTCTGCCTTTCTTCCGCACTCCGTCTCATTCCGTTCGCCACGCTGGCGGACGACGTTGCGACCGACAACGTCGACGTTGAGACGTTCAAGCGGACGGCCCTCGACCTCTCGATCTTCGCCTCTGCGGCCGCGTCGCCGCTCAAGGCGGCTGGCTACGTCAACACCGGCCGTGCGGCACTCGCGTTCGCCGTCGCCGTGGAGGCGTCGCAGTCACTCCCCGTGATCTTCAACGAGATCATGGTCCACGTGACCGGTGACGAGTCGAAGCGGAAGCACACCGCGATGGAACTCACCATGGCCCTCTCGACCGTCCTCTTCACGGCATTCGAGATTCGCCAGTTCGCCAACACGAAGATCCCCGACCTCACGCCACCACCGCGTCCCAAGGGTGATGCGCCTGCGACTCCGCTGCTTCGCCGTTACCACAACGTGTCGGCTCCGGTCGAGTTCGGTGAAGCCTCCCACACGCTGCGGTACAGCACGCTCGGCGTCTGCGTGAACCCTCCCAAGAACGACTGCAAGATACTGCTGAACCTCATCGACGATGCTCTGTCGTCTCCGAGAACCCGCCCGCGCGGGTTCAGGTCGGACGTCGAGGACCTGCGAGAGGAAGTCGCTCTCCTCGAGAAGAGTATCGATGCAGGTTTGCCAGCACAGGAGGCAGCAGAGGAACTTCAGGACCTCGCCGACAAGATGCACGAGATCGGCCGAGTCCACTGGGTCACGGATGTCGGCTTTGGTACCCGCGCTTTGCGCAAGTTCACATTGCAGGCCCAGCCTGGGAGACGATTCGTGGCGGGTGGGCGGACTTTCGAGACATCACGCGACACGATCGATGATGGGGTTCGGATTCCAGGTGTCATCCGCCCGCGTGACATCGATCCGGGGATCTCGGAGGTGGTCGCTGAGATCGAGGACGCGATTCCGGGATTCGTCGAGGAGATTGAACTCACCGTCACGCGGAACAATCGAGCGATATCCGTGACTGATCTCGACATCGTGACAAAGAAGGCGATCATTCAGGTCACACAGGGGCAGGGGCTTGGGAAGTCGATGTCCCGAGCCCAGGACGCCATTCGAGGTACGTCACTGCAAGGGCGAAGGGTCATTGGTGTGTTGCCGGATACATCAACCTCACGCCTGCTAGAGAGGCCGTTGCCACCCGGAGAAACCCGGTTCGCGACGAACGATATCGACGAACTCATCAAGTACTTGAGGGGACTGTGAACGTGAAGCACGCCTATGTCATTGTGCCGCAGGGTGGCTCACTGGAAGAAGTCATGCAGGTTGCCACTCAGCTTGGCGTCGATCAAGTCCGTGATGGACGGGGGAACGCCTCGGATCCACAGATCATCTTGGAGCGTACGGAGCCGGGTGAATACGAGTACGTCTCTCTCAGTCCCGTCACGAGAGCGGACCTACTGGACGAATACTACGAAGAGGATCCCGTTGTTCAAGCCCTCTTCTCGGAAGAAGATCGCGTTGTGCTTGCGGCAAGCAGCAGTCACCCATTGAGCGAGCAGCCGATGTTTCGACAGCTTCTGCTTTCGATGGATGAAGAGCACCCAGGCGTGCTCGTCCGTGACTGGCGTGGAACAATGATCACAGTGGGCAAGTTTCTTGCACTCGACGAGGATGCGACTGGGGAATAACAGCGGGGTGTCTGGATCTGGGCCGTAGGATGCCTCGGTTGGTGGCCGCGTTCCGGGTCCTTACGTTCGTCCAGACCCGGCCAACCGTCGCCCGCCAACGTGCATTGGTAGGCCGGTAGGAAGAGGCTCTAGGCGATCGACAGGCAATGGGCGTCCAATGCACTCATTCACTGACATCGAGACACAGTGGGCGCTCCAGAGATGGATTCCATCGGCGCTTGGTCGACTTCATCGCGGCGACACGGGGCAACGGATTGCCGTGCTCGAGATTCGTGATCTGGGCGTCACCGACAGCGGGCCCCGACTGGCCGAGTTGCGTCGACGTTTCGCACAGTGGGTCGATGGAACGACGCGTCTTCGCGAGTTCGTGTCCGTCGATCTTCCGATCGACGTCGGGACCGACTTCCTCGTCATGCCGTTTCGCATCCGAGGGCTCTCGACCGACACTCTCGACGAAGGTGAGGACGTGGACGACGCGCAGCGTGAGGAGTGGCTGGAGATGTCGAGAACAGCGCGTGTCGCACTGGGGCAGTCGCCCCCGGACGACGAACTGATCGTACTGCTCGCCGAAAAGCTGCTTTGCCAGCCATCGCGCGGAACGATGGTTGCGGTTGGCTTCGAGGACCCGGGGCCGCCGACGTTTCGAGTCGTCGATCTGGAGATTGACGACGAGGACCTGCCGCGAGTCGCGTCGTGGTTGGCGGACTTGGAGTTACCCGAGGGGGAGTAGTGGCGTGGTCGGAGAGGAGCTCGAAACAACGGCGAGCGGGGGAGCCGCGGAGTACCGGGCAGTACTTGCGAGAATCGTGTCCGGCGAGGGGACGCCCGACGCGCAGGCTCGCGAGTTGGAGGCACTCAGGGCTCGCATCCGCGAACGGATGGACGCGGACGGGACCGTGCGGTCCGTGCTCGGTCCCTTGCTGAGCGAGGTGACCGCGGCTGCTCGGCAGCGGGCGACGCTCTCGTTTCAGGAGATTCCGCTGGCCGGCGGACGGTACGCCGTCGGTCCGCGACCGCGGCTGAAGGCACTGCCCGAGATGGCAGCGGTCGGCGTTACACATGTCCTGACGCTGCTGTCGGACTCCGAGGGCGCCGAACGCGTGGGGCGAGTGGTCACCGATGCCGGCATGAGTTGGCTGTGGCTGCCGTTCCGCTCGGCCGACCCACCCGGTGAGGAGCGTGACGAGCAGATCGACGCCGTTCTTCGCACCGTGTTCGCGGCGTTGCGCGACGGCGGCTTTGTGTACTGTCACTGTGCAGCCGGCGTGCATCGCACCGGCATGGTGACTTTCGCGTTCCTGCGACAGACCGGACTGTCCACCGAGTTGGCCCGATCGAAGCTCGCCCAACTTCGGCAGATCACGGCCGACGAGGTCGGCGACCACCGTCTCCGATGGGCAACGGACTACGCCGCACGCCGTGTGAAGTTCGAGTGACGGCCTCGGGTGGCGCTGGCTCAGGGTTCGGCGTTCAACACGAACTTCCGCGCGGCTGCGATCGTCCCCGGGAGCATGCTCCAGTGGCGAGGCACCGCAAGCACCGAGTTGATCCGCGCTCCGTCGGTGGGTAGCGTCGCGAAGACGAAGATCGTCTTCACGTCACGGCAACCGTCCAGGACGGCTCGGTGTTTCGAGGCTCTTCAGAAGCGCTTACAGTCCGAGGGGACTCCGTGTTCTTCAACCCGTTCCACGGACACCAGCCTGGCGCGGTAAACAAGGTCTATGAATTCGTCAATGGAAGGTGGATCGAAGTTCCTCCTTACAAGCCGGGAGACTGAGACGATGCCACCAGAGTTGCGCAATCACAACGAAGCGATGGCTTACGCACTGTCGCTGACGGACCATCGGGCACGGGCAGGGCTGCGCGGGGTCCACACGTTGCTGCTGGAGTGCAGTGGGGCGACTCCCTTGCACTTCCTCGAACGGCGACTGTGTCCTCGTTTTCCACTTGACCTACGCGTGCTGTATGCAGGTGTATCGCGTTTGTTCTCCGAGTGGACGGAGACTGTCGGGGAGGTGTCCCAGCGCGAGTGCGACAACGTAGCCCAACTGGTTGCGGCCAGACAGTACGTCACTGAACTGCGGAGTGAGCGAGAGAGGATTGCTCAGAGCAACTTGCTCGGAATCCTCTGCGAGGCCGATCTTCGAGAGGGTGAGGTCGTCGATGCGTTGTTCTGCTGCGAGCTGTTGCATCCCATCCTCTCCGATGACGAGTCGCTCGATGCGATTCTGAGCGGCGAAGCTGAACAAGCCGCCGGCGACTGGTCACACGAGGATGGTTGGGGCAGCGGGCTGGTTGAGCGGTAGCAACGTCGAACGCCGTGGGCAAGGCAGGAGCACTGCGGTGATATACGCAATCGAGCCGGACGGCAGCCTGCGCTACGAGTGGCTGTTCTTCGAGGACGACGAGAACGGGCGGCTCGTCGTGCGGGAGGAGTACGGCGACCTCGTGTGCCCCGCCTGCGGCAAGATCGACGAAGCAGCGGCCCTCGCCCGGGGCATCGGCGACGGCTTCCGGTGCCGTACCGACCGGGACTTGGTCGCGACGTCGGAGGACTGGCTTTGTGCGTCGGCGAGGTTTCGCGAGTTCGTAGAGGCATCCCGGCTCGAGGGACTTGGCTTCGTTCCCGTCCCGCACTCCGACTACCACGTCGTCCAGCCGACAACGCTGGTCGAGACCGACGAGACGGCCGCCGGATTCGAGAACCACCGGCTCTGCGGCACGTGTGGACGGTACTCCGAACGGGTCGCGGGGCCGCTGTTGGCTGGTATGCAGCTTCCCGAGAGTCACTCCGTGTTCTTCGGCTCGTCGATCGCCAACGAGAACGTGAAGGTCGCGTACCGGCCCTGCTTCGCGCACGAAGACGTCATCGACTTGCTCAAGTCGCGCGACTTCGACGGCATCGACTTCGTCGCGGCCCATTGACTAGTCCGGTTCTCCGAGAGTGAGTGGCGACAGGTGAGCCGTACGAGTTGGCGGAGCCGTTGAGTCAGGTGGCGCTGGCTCAGGGTTCGGCGTTCAACACGAACTTCCGCGCCGCCGCGGCGGCTGGCCGGGAGCGCCAAGGAGTTCAACGAGGGCAACTACGGTCGTGCCGCCATCGGCTTCGTGGACGACGTGGCGTCGGCGTTCACCGGTTACGCCGCCATCAAGGCGGTGCGGGGCGTTCAGGTCGCGTCGACGGCGGTTCGCTCCCAGCGCATCATCCTGGCCTTCGACGCCCTGGCGACCACGCTGTCGATCGGGGAGATGGTGCGCGGAATCGCGGCGGACGGGAGATTGTCGTTCTGGGAGGGCCTGGAGAACTTCCTGCGAGTCGCGGGGCTCGGCTTGAACCTCAGTTCGCTGCGGAGTCTCACCAAGGAGTCCGAGGCGTTGGCCGAAGCAGCGGCCGACATCCAACGCGGCGTCGGCCGGCAGGTCGACGAACTCGACGACGCACTCGAACTCGGTGCCGAGGCCGTCGAGGAAGCCGTCGACACGGCCAACGGCCTCGCCGACACCGCCGCCAACCTCGGACGCCGAATCGACGATTCGGTGAGCACCGCTGCACGGCTCGAGAACGGTCACACGCTCCGAGTCATCGTCTCCAAGCTGGGAGTGGTGATCGGATATTGCACCGACTGCATCACCCGGCTCACGAGCCGTGTGAGCGACCTACTCGGGAACAGTCGCTTCCTCACAGAGGCCCCCGATGACCTCGTGCGACGTCTCAAGAGCCTGCACCAGAGGATGGAGGACTTGGACCAGATTCCAAAGAAGGGCGAGTTCTTCTCCGAGGACATGGTCGAATCGCTCACCAAGGAGTTGAAGGACGAACTCGACGACCTGTTTCTGAGATACGACCCAGAGGATCTCCTCCTGCATGCTTCGCCTGGCACATTCCGTCTCGGAAGACATGGTGATTTCCCAAGCCCCCGGCCAACCGGAACGCAGTCGCACCATGGTGTGATGTCTGCCTGGATGAAGAAACACTTCCTAGGCTATGATCCTGACAAGGCACCAGCGATCCTGATGCCCACTGCCAATCATGAGAAGACATTCGGTACCTACAACACATGGCGAGCGGCGGCGCGGCAGAGGATGGGTGGGAAGTTCGATTGGGGAAAGGTCTTCCCTTCGGTCCAGATCCGGTCCGCCCACCCAGATCGCTCAGCCAGCTACAGCAGCCCCAAGTTGACCCACCCGTCCGTATCGACCCACTCGCCGACGTCATCGAACTCTGAATAGTCCGCAAGTGCGGAGAGCACCCGTTCCAAGGGCACCAAGAGGTCGTTCGAGAAGAACGTCCCGTCGGAGAACCGTACAGGGAAGAACCCTTTGGGAGTGCTTCCGTCGTATCGAACGGTAACCAGTTCGTCCACGACGGGGTCAGAAGTCACAGCCATGTCGGTGAGGCAGTGCCAACCCGGCCGTCCCTCCCGCGACTTCGTGGACTGGGCGAAGACCTGTAGCAGGCAGCCACCTTGACTTTGCTGAAAGTGTAGTGTGGGAAACCCAGGGTCACCTCTTTGCTTCACTGCGACTGCCATCCCGACGGTCTGCTCGCACAACAGGTCTTCGACCATGTACTGAACGAACTCGACAGCAGCTTCATACTCACCCACTTCGACGGACACTGAACCGAATCGCTTACGTCGGTAGAGCTGTACGACCATGGCACTCATGGCACTCGGTTCGTCATTCTTCACCGGCCATCCCGTCACGCTCGACGTCGCAGTTGTCCAACTGAAACCCGCGCAGACAGAGTAGTCCGCGGTAGGTGGGCGGCTCTGGACTGCCGGCAAGACCCGGTTGATGGCCGAGTTCCGGGTGGCAAGGTAGGTGAATCAAGTCGGTTGAGTTCTTTACTCCACCAGGGGAGTTCGTCGCCGATCCCGAACCCGCTTGGTTGGCTCGCCTAGTGCTGGATGGTGACGCGACGTTCTGGAACTTCGGTGCTGGGCAGGGAAGTCTCTCGCATGGTGACGCGGAGACGAAGTTGATTCTCACCTACGAGGAGGCCCATGGCTTCTACCTTGAGTACGTCACCGAGTACAAGCAGTGCTTCGTTTCGCTGGGTGAAGGCTCGTTCGACGAGGTTGTCGCCCCTCACGTCGGAGGTGATCCGTTGCCGTTGCCTGCTGCGTTCTTCGTGACCCCGCTCGAAGCCTCAAGAATTGTCGAGGAGTTCCTCTGTTCCGGCACTCGCGGTCAGTCGATCAAGTGGGGGCTGCGGAGTGAGCAGGGGTGGCACTACGGTTACCCCGATGCGGAGTAGAACCGCGCTCGGTGTCGGGCGCGGTCCAGGGGGAGGGGGCGGGGTAGTTGGACCAGTCCCCGTCCTCTGCCCGTTTTCTGACCCGTTTTCCGGTCACTGGATTGCCCGGCCGGCATGGTGGATATGGTTCCGGTCTGTTCCACGAGGAAATGGGTGTCGTCATCGATCGGGCTCACTCGCTCGCAAGCCTCAACGACGGAATTCGAGCGCTTGCTGATCGTTGGGCGATCACATCTCTGCCACCATTCATCTCGAGGTGAGTGTCATGCGGATACATGTCGGCTACTCGACATTGATCTCGGCTGACGAGCTGATCGGGTGGATGGACGTGGATGCGACACATCCAGAGGGAATGTCCGTATTCGAGCAGAGGTTCGGATGTGGGTACATTCGTCCGGGGGACTTTGAGGTCTACGGAGTCGAAGAAATCCCTGAGGGATTCACGGTCGAGGCAATCTCACTGCGGTTTCCCTTCGAGGTCGGCGACCTCGCTCTCTGGTCGGTCAACCTTCTCGAGACCAAGACGGTGTTCTGGCTCAAGAGCGAATCAGATTTCGACACTCGCGCATCGGGTGGTGTCGACTTGACCGATACACTCGAGATCGACGGGTTCGTGTACGAGTAGGAAGCTCGCAAAGAACTCCAACACCTCGGCGACGAGTGAGCCTTGCGAGTTGGCGGAGCCGTTGAGTCAGGTGTCGCTGGCTCAGGGTTCGGCGTTCAACACGAACTTCCGCGCTGCCGCGATCGTCCCCTGGAGCATGCTCCAGTGGCGAGGCACCGCAAGCACCCCGTTGATCCGCGCTCCGCCGGTGGGTAGCTTCGCGAAGACGAAGGTCTTCTTCACGTCACGGCAACCGTCCCGGAGCGAGAGCATGCGGCATTTCGTTGAGGCAGCACGGCGTCTGGTCTGGGGGGCGGTGGTTCTCGGTAGCGTGGTCCTGTCGTCGTGGGGCGGCTTGGCGGTCGCGGACGAGGTGCGGGTCGTCGAGGAGAAGGGGGGCTTCTCCTACGCCGTGCCGAAGACCTGGGAGGTCGATCCGGTCGAGGGGCAGAAGTACCAGCTCGCCTTCGCACCGGTCACGCCGGGCAAGCGGTTCCGTTCGAACATGAACATGCAGACGGAGACGTTCGCCGGCACGCTGGAGGCGTACACGGTGAGTGCGATCGTGGGGCTCAAGAGGACGTACCCGAACGCCAGGAAACTCGACCAGGGCGAGTTCACCACCAAGGGCGGCGAGAAGGGGATGAAACTCGCGTTCGACAACGCCGTCAACATGGTCGAGTACCGGCAGCACTTCTACCTGTTCAAACGGGGTGACACGGCCTACGTCTTCACGGCCACCGCCCTCGGGGAGGAGGCAGGCAAGTTCGGCCCCGTGTTCGACAAGATCGGGCGGTCGTTCCGCTTCGAGAAGTCCGAGACACCCGAGCCGAAGTAGCTCGACGGCTGGCCGTTCCCCTCCCGATGCAGCCACTCAGGGGTTCCACCAAGGCGCAGTCGAGCCCAACGGGTGCGACCTTGCAGTCGGTCTTCGGCCTTCCGTAGTGTCGGTTCACCTGTCGCCGTGCCGCCGCGGGGCGATTCGCGGTTTTCTGCGCGAGCCGGTCGATTGCGGCGCTCACTCTCGACTTCGCCGCGCCTTCGGGGGGGAGGCTCCGAGTGTCGGAACCCGACGTCACGAACCTGCTCGAACGGGCGTTGTCCGGTGACCGCGAGGCCTTGGGCGAACTCCTCGAGATGCACCGCGGCTACCTCCGCGTCATCGCGCAGCGGTGGCTGCAGGGGGACGTGGCCGTCCGCGTCGGGGCCTCGGACGTCGTCCAGAAGACCTTTCTCTCGGCTTTCGCCAAGTTCGAACAGTTCGACGGCCGGAGTGCCGGGGAGTTCGCCGCGTGGCTGCGCGTCGTCCACGACCGGAACCTCCGTGACGCCGTCCGCGACCACGTGCACGCGGAGAAGCGAGCGGTCGACGTCGAGGTCCCGTTCGACCGCGGCCCGGCCGGCGAGGCGGCCTGGAGCGTGGTCACCCCCTCGCAGATGGCGCTTGAGAACGAACGGGCCGTCCACCTTGCCCGGGCCCTCGAACGACTGCCCGAGGAGCAACGCGAAGTGCTGCGGCTGCGGTACTTCGAGGGCTGGAAGCTCGGCGAGATCGCCGACCACCTCGACAAGACCCGCCCCGCGGTCTCGGGACTGCTTGCACGCGGAACGCACACCTTGAGGACTCTGCTCAGTGACTAACCGATCGAACTGTCGAGGGCACGTCCATGCAACGTGAATTGTCGGAGTCCGCCGAGGTCGCCATCGCGGAGTACCTCGACAAGATCGACGAGGGAGAGGCAATCGACCGGGAGGTGTTCATCGCCTCGCACCCGGAACTCGCCGACGACCTCCGGTCCTTCTTCGCGAACGACGACCGCGTCGCGGCGATCGTGGACGAGATCGGCGACACGGGGCGGGGCGACGGCTCGAGCCGCGGCAAGACCTGGGACACCGTCCAGGTGTCGGGAGCAGTGGGCGAGACGACCGACGCGAAGCAACCGTACGACACAGTCGTCTCCGGCCTCGTCTGCCCGGGGGAGTTCGGTCGCTACCGACTGGAGAAACAGCTGGGCGAGGGGGCGATGGGGGCGGTGTTCCTCGCCGAGGACACGCAGCTCGGTCGCAAGGTGGCACTCAAGGTCCCGAAGGTCGACAGCGAGAGGGCGGCCGACTTCCTGGAGCGGTTCCTCCGCGAGGCCCGCTCGGCCGCCACGCTGTCGCACCCCAACGTCTGCTCCGTCTACGACGCCGGCGAGATCGACGGCACGCACTTCATCTCGATGCAGTTCGTCGAGGGCCGGCCGCTCTCCGACTACATCGGCGGCAAGCTTCAGCCGGTGCGACAAGCGCTGAAGATCGTCCGCAAGCTCGCCCTGGCCCTCGCCGAGGCCCACGCGCACGGCGTCGTCCACCGGGACCTCAAGCCGGAGAACGTGATGGTCTCCAAGAAGGGGGAACCGGTCGTCATGGACTTCGGTCTCGCCCGACACCAGGCGAGCGGCGACCTGCGGGCGACCGCCTCCGGCGGCCTGATGGGGACCCCCGCCTACATGTCGCCCGAGCAGGTGGAGGGGCACGTCGAACTGATCGGGCCGCTCAGCGACCAGTTCAGCCTGGGCGTCGTCCTCTACGAACTGCTCACCGGGAACATCCCCTTCGACGGCTCCCTCGCCTCGGTCCTCGGCCAGATCGTGACCGCCGATCCCGAGCCTCCGTCGTCGCTGCGGCCGGAGGTGCCTCCGGCGGTCGAGGCGGTCTGCCTCAAGATGCTGGCCAAGCCACCGGAGGACCGGTTCGAGTCGATGGCTGCCGTGGCCGCGGCCGTCGCCGAGTGCCTCGCGAACGAAGACGCGACGATTCCACCCGACGCCACCGAGTCGCGGCCGCCCGAGCGGACGTCCGCCAGGGCATCACGTGCCGACGTGCGAAAGTCCCGGTCGCGGAAGAACGCGGCTGCCGGAACCGCCGATCTCGAGCCCGAGAAGCAGCGTGTGGAGGAGTTGCTGAAGTCCTGGAAGTACAAGGAGGCGACGGCAGCCCTGAAGAAGTTGTCGACCGTGGCCGCACTCGCCCCGTGGGTCAAGACGAAGCTCGCCGAGGCGAAGAAGGGACCGGCGGAGGCGAAGGCGAATGCCGACGCTCTCGCCCGCACGGCCCGGCGACTCGTCGGCGAATACGACTTCAAGGGGGCGGTGGAACTGCTCTCCGGGTTCCCGAAGAAGTACCGCACACCGGCGTTTGCCGAGGTCGATGCACAGGCCCGGGCGCTCGCGGAGGAGGTCGAACAGCGCGAGTTCGACCTCGAGCAACAGCTGCTGGGGCGGGACTACCAGGAGCTCGGCAAGCCGGTCGACGAACTGCTCGCGGTCCAGCCGACGAACCGGCTCGCGAAGAAGCTGCGAGCAGCGATGGACGGCACGGTGAAGGCGGGGTCGCGGCTCGACGTTCACGGGACGACGGTCGAGCTCGACGACATTCCCTCGGCCGGTGGGAACGGCCTGTTCGCCGGCTTCCTCCCGATCGCGATCGCCGTCGTGCTGCTCGCCGGCGGGACGACGTGGGGCCTGATGCACCTGCTGTGGGCCGCCCCCTCGCTCGCCCCCAAGTTCGTCATCGACGCTGCGCTGCTCAGCGGCGGCTACGAGTTCCTCGTCGACGGAGCCGAGCGACAACCCGAGGAGATGCAGGAAGGCTTGAAGGGAATGGCCGCCGGCGTCCACGAGATCGTCGTCAAGAAGGACGGCAAGGTCGTCGCCAAGGTCAACGTCGAGATTCCCGACGACGAGTCGCCGACGATCCACATCACGCTGCAGGACGGCAAGATCGTTGTCTCGACGGAACTGCCGTCCGACGACACGCCGATCGCCGCGGACCCCGCGGAACCCGAGGAGGCGCCGGTGGTCGGAGGCGGCGACGTCGAGTTCACCCAGCTCGCTCCGACGGAGGCCTCGGCCGTCGTCGACGTGAAGGGGACCTCCGCCTCGCCGATGACCATCGGCAAGTCCGGTTGGGTCGGTGTCCCGGCCTTCCTTCGTGGCGCCTGTGTCTTCGACCAACGTCGCAACGGCGAGACGCGGGAAGCCTGGACGGAGATGACCGCCAAGGTCGACGGGGACCTCTACCTGGCCGCGTCCTGGCGGTACGAGGGCAACAGCGGTGGGGGCTGGCAGGCGGAACGCAAGACCGAGAAACAGCTCGTGGCCGACGGCTGGGAACTCGTCGGCAACATGTTCGACGGCCCGAAGGTCTCGCGTTACGGCGTCTTCAAACGCCGGTTCGCCGCCGGAGAGTCCTACGCGGTCCGGACGAACAAGAGAGGGGCGCCGCTCGTGATCGTCCCGTCACCCGACCCTGGTCCCGCGGGGGCCCCGATCCACCCACGAGTCGATCCCGCGGCGCCGGTCACCGTCTTCGGTGGGAAGCCACAGAAGCTGGAGGAGGTGCCCGGAGTCGCCAACGTTCCGGCCGAACTCCAGGGGGCCACCGCGTACCCGCGGGCGCAGCGGGACTCCACCTACTTCGTCGTCAATCGCCCGGTCCGGGTCCACTTGGCCACGGCGATCGATATCAACCCCGGCACCAGTTCCTCGGGCGTGAAACGCAGGAACGAGAGCTTCTGGGACGAGACGACCTTCCAGGAGAACGGCTGGGAGGAGGTCGGGTCGATCACGCTGAACCTCTACAACAAACCGCAACGTCTCCGGCTCTTCGCGAAGGACTGTGCTCCCGGTGAGGCGGTCCGCGTGGTGACCGCCCACAAGAGCACTCCCTTCGTGATCGTCGCGCCCCAGGGCCAGTAGTCCGTCGGACGTAGCGTCGGTTCAACCAGCCGGGACCGCACCTCGGCGAATGCGGCCGGTCGAACGGCCTACGCGACTCGAGAGTTCGGGGGGCGACCGGCTTTCGCCACGTAGCGCCTGAGCTGGGTGCGTGTCCCTTTCTCGTTGCGCTTTGGCGGAAAATCGGGCGGCCGTTCGGGTAGACTCAGGCGCGAACCAACTCGGGCCCCGCCGCTGGCCGCGGGGTTCGCACCTCTCGGAGTCGATCACCATGACGCGTTTCCGCTCGTTCCTCGCCGCCGTACTCGCCTGCTGCCTGGTCTCGCTCGCCGTCTCCTCCGCCCGGGCCGAGGGGAAGGTGAAGGTCTTCGTGCTGGCCGGGCAGTCGAACATGGAGGGGAAGGCGCCGAACAAGCTGTTCGAGCACCAGGCGACCGACCCGAAGACGAAGGAGTTCTTCGCCCACCTGCGGGACGGCGACCAGTGGGTCGAGCGGGACGACGTCTTCATCAAGTACCTGAACCGGCACGGCAAGCTGACGCTCGGCTACGGCTCGCGGGACCGGACCGGGTCCGAGTACGAGTTCGGCTACGTCCTCGGCGAGCACTACGACGAGCCGGTGCTGCTGATCAAGGCGTGCTGGGGCGGCCACTCGCTGTACAAGCTGTTCCGCTCCCCCAGCAACCCGGTGTCCCAGGAGCGGCTGGACAAGGAACTCGCCCAGGCGATCGAGCGGACCAAGAAGCAGAACGAGCGGATTGCCAAGGAGGACGCCGAGAAGCCGGAGAACAAGCGACGGAAGCCGAAGCCGCTGCCGACGATGGCCGAGATCAAGAGCGGCTACGGCGAGTCGTACCGCAACATGATGGACGAGGTCGCCGAGGTGAAGGCGAACTACGAGACACTGTTCCCCGAGCTGAAGGGAAAGGAACTCGAGTTCGCCGGCCTGTTCTGGTTCCAGGGCTGGAACGACCAGTACAACGACGCCTGGCTCGAGTACGAGGACAACTTCGAGGCCTTCATCAAGGATGTCCGGAAGGACCTCGGTGAGCCGAACCTGCCGGTCGTCACGGCGATGATGGGCCAGCACGGCTCGGCCGGCGTGACCGAGGGCTCGCCGCGGGAGGCCATCAACGCCGCCCAGAAGGCGATGGAGAAGACGTTCCCCGGCACGGTGACGGCGGTCGCGACGGACGTGCTCGTCGACGAGGCGGCCGAGGAACTGTACCCCCGCTGGCGGGACAACTTCGAGCAGTGGCAGAAGACGGGCGGCGACCGCGCGTACCACTACCTCGGCTCCGCCATCTGGTTCACCCGCATCGGCAACGCCTGTGCGAAGGCGATGATCGAGTTGGACGCCGAGAAGTGAACCACGAGGCTTGAAGACCAAGCCAACCAGTCGCGACCGTCAGGGAGTGCTTCGACGTGATCACCAAGTCGACGCCGTAGACGCTCCCTCGGGGGCGCGGCTGGACCGGCTCACTTGGAGTGCCACTCCGGCCGTCGTGCCACGGCGATCAGGTTCTTGCCGATCGGCTTCGGCAGGACCCGTTCGACGCGGGACATGACCGGGGCGACGAGGCGGTCGTAGCCGTGGGCGGCGGCCGCGTCGAACCGGTCGCGCTTCAGCACGCGGCCGGCCACGTACCACGGGAGCACGCCGGCGAGGTCGAAGTAGCGGAGCCGGTCGGTCGTGAAGCCGGCCTCCTGTAGTTCGTGCCGGAGGCCGCCGCGGGTGTAGCGGCGGTGGTGGTCGACGAGGGCGTCCAAGGTGCCGTACAGGCACGGCATCGCGGGGACGAACAGCAGCAGCGAGCCGCCCGGCTTCAGCAGCGAGTGCAGCACGCGGAGCATGCCGACGTCGTCCTCCACGTGTTCGAGCACGTTGACGAGCACGATCGTGTCGAACCGGCCGTGCTCGACGTCGCCGGCCCAGTCCTCGACGTACCGGCAGACCGGCGTGACGCTTGCCTCGTGCTCGAACCGCAGCTTCAGCTTCGGGAACAGGTTGGCGGCCGGCTCGAGCAGGACGAGTTCCTCGACGTCGTCGACGTACCGGGCGGCGAAGTTGCCGATGCCGGCCCCCACCTCCAGCGTTCGCCCTCGAGGTCGTCGGCCGAAGCCGTCGAGAATCCAGCGGTGGTAGTTCGGCAGGTCGGCGAGCGCCTCCAGATCCTGCCCGTCGTAGACGAAGACCGCCTCGGTCGGCTGACTCGGGCGGCCGTGCTCGTCGGCGACTTTGCGGACCATCTCCTCGACGGGACGCGGCTCCACGACCGGCACCGGCGGCGGCGGGGCGATCGACTCGGTCGACGGGGACATTGGGCCACCTCGTTCGCGGAGCGGCGACGGCGGACGGCCGTGCCTCGCCGCAAACCTAGCCCGACTCGGACGGCCTCCCGGGTGTCGCGCGGGCGAATCCCCGGCAGACGAAGCCGGTCGTTCGCCACGACCCGTTCAACCCGAACGGTCGCCTACCAGCACTCGGGGACGGCGGTCAGGTCGCGGGTCTCGGTGCGGTCGCGACCCAGTCCGACGTGAGGCCCCGGCAGCGTGACGTGGGCCTCGTGGAGCACGTGAATCGGCCCCGGGGCGAGCGGCACGAACGCCGAGATCGTCGTCTCGACGACCACCGCGAACTCGGCGGGCCGCTCGACCGCGACGACGGCCGTTCCGCGGAGTGCGGCGAGCTCACGCCGTCCGGCCTCCAGCCGCCGCTGCGACTCAACCAGCAGCGGGCCGATCCAGTCCTGCCGCTCGCGCTCCGCCCTCTCGACAGAAGCGAGATCGACGTCGCGACGCGCCATTTCTTCGAGGATGACGTGGTGCCAACGCGAGTCACGTTCGGCAGCAGGGACGTGGTGGCGGCGGGCCCAGGTTCGCAGTCGGAGTTCGCGGATCGGGTCGATCGCGTCACGTTCGGCTTGCATGGATCGGGGTCTCCGGGGTGCCGAGGCAGGC
>JANQQW010000153.1 GCA_028284885.1 Planctomycetaceae bacterium | reverse complement strand
ACTTGAGGAACGCGACCTTCTCCTCGTGGGTGGCCGGGCTGCCGACGTACTCGAAGGCGTCGCCGAGCCGCTCCGCCGACCGGCGGACCTCGTCGAAGTAGCGTTTGTCGCGCGGGCCGAGGTACCCCCCCGCCTTCAGCCGGACGTTCGGGTTCCGTTCACGGAGGATGGCGACCGCGTCGACGAGCTGGTGGAGTCCTTTCTCGGGGCAGACGCGGGCGAAGTAGCCGACGGTGAAGACGTCGTTGCCGCGGTCGTCGGGCGTGCCGTCGTGGCCGGTCAGGTCGATGCCCAACGGCACGCGGTGGTACTTCTCGGCCGGCAGCTTCAGGTACTCGCTGGTGAAGTCCCGGTAGTAGTCGCTGTGGACGAGGAAGCCGTCGAAGTGGGCCGCGTTGTCGGCGATCTTGTCGATGCACTTCGTCCGGTACGGTTCGACGAGCCCGTCGAGGAAGATGTCGTCCCCCTGCAGGATGCACAGCAGTTTGCCGTCGAACGCCTGCCTGAGCCGTGGCATCACGCCGGAGAGCAGGGCGTTGGTGAAGAAGACGGCGTCGGGCTTCAGCTTGTTCGCGACGAAGTCGACGAGCTCGTCCACCTCGCGGGCGTGCGGCCCGTCGGCCCCGTCCAGCATGGCGAGCGTGAGCGGGCCGAGCTTGGCGGCGTCGTTCCCCACGCCGAAGCTCGTGGCCGCCCGGATGACGGCCGGGTGGTCCAGCCAGCTGACGAGGAACCGCGGCAGCCTTCGCCACAGCGGCACCGCGTAGTCCAGGTAGACGTTGATGCCGCCGAAGAAGACCGGCTCGGTCGTCACGTCGGTCTCGTCGACGCGGATCGGCGTGTACATCGGGATCAGCGAGACGTCGAGCCCGTGGTCCATGAGCGCGCGGGCCCAGGTGTTGTCGTGCATGCACGAGCCGCAGAACATCCCGGCCCCGCCGGCCGTCACGATGGCGACGTGCACGACTCGTCCTCCCTCTTCGACCGACTCGGACTCGCCGGCGCTCGTCCCGTGGCGAAACGGACGAACCTTCCGAGCAGCGCCTCGGTCTCGGGAGTCTCCCGGATCATGGCAGAGAACTCGTCGACCGTGACCCCGGCGATCCGCTCGGCGTACTGCGGGTACCGCCGCACGCGGCCCTCGAGGTCGTTGCAGTCGAGCTCCGGGTGGAACTGGGTGCAGTAGACCGGGGCGTCGTCGAACCGGTAGGCCTGGTGACGCACACGGTCGGACGAGGCGAGCAGCGTCGTGTTCGGCGGGAGTTCGTCCACGCAGTCCTCGTGTCCGGCCTGTCCGGCGAACGGGGTCCCGAGCGGGCCGAACAACGGGTCGTCGCGGCCGGCGTCGGTGAGGTGCAGCTCGATCGTGCCGATCTCGGCCCGGTTCGGGTCGTGGACGACGCGGCCTCCCATGGCGCGGGCCATCGCCTGGAAGCCCCAGCAGGAGGCGAACGTCGGCCGCTTCGACGCGTGCAGCTTGCGGAGCGCGGTCAGTGCCCGGTCGAGCC
>JANQQW010000142.1 GCA_028284885.1 Planctomycetaceae bacterium | reverse complement strand
GACTCGGCCGTGTCGGGGCCGTCCGAGCCGTCGCCCAGACCGCGGACGACGAGCACGCTTCCCACGACGATCGCGACGACGGCCGCCCCGCCACCGATCATCATGCCGGTCGACCGGCCGTCCGCCTGCTTTCTCTTGCTCTTGCGACGCTTCTTGCTTCGCGTCTTCGGCGGCACGTCCGCCTGCGTCGAGTAGCCGGCCCAGTCGGCCTCCGGTTCGTCGAAGACCTCCTCGGGTTCGGGCGGGGGTGGCAGTGGCGCAGCGATGCCGGCCCCGTCCCCCTTCAGATAGGCGGCGAGGTCTTTCGCGAAGGCCCGCATCGAGCCGTACCGCTCGTCCGTCTTCTTCGCCATCGCCTGGCGGCAGATGGCGGCGAGTTCGGGCGGCACGTCGGACCGCAGCGACTCGACGCTCGCGGGTTCCTTGCTGAGGATCTGACCGATGACAGAGTGGAAGTCGCCGGTGAACGGGACCTCGCCGGTGACGAGTTCGTAGAGGACGACGCCGAGGGCGTAGACGTCGATGCCCGGCCCGAGAGTGCGGGTCCCGTCGAGTTGCTCGGGCGACATGTAGGCGGGCGTGCCGACGACGGCCCCTTCGCGGGTGAGGCGGGCGGCCGACTCGTCCTCCGTGCTGTGCGCGAGGCCGAAGTCCATCACGATCGGCTCGTTGCGATGGTCGATCATCACGTTGGCCGGCTTGATGTCCCGGTGCAGGATGCCCTTCTCGTGGGCCTCGTGGATGGCGAGGGCGATGCGGCGGACGACGCGGGCGATCTGCTTGAAGGAGAGCTTGGCCCGGCTGGCGACGTAGTCGGAGAGGGGCCGTCCCTCGACGTACTGCATGGAGATGAACGGCCGGCCCGCGTGCTCGCCGACGTCGTAGACGGAGCAGATGTTGGGGTGCGTGAGCACCGCCGCCGCCCGCGCCTCGCGCTGGAACCGTTCCGGCAGCGTGGGGGACGAGCCGGGGGCGAATGTGGGGACCTTGAGGGCGACCGGCCGGTCGAGCTGCGAGTCGTGAGCGAGGTAGACCTCCCCCATCGCTCCCCGGCCGAGTCGTCGTTCGACGTGGTAGCGGCCGAAGTCGCCGACGAGCGTGTCGCCGTCCTCCGTCGTCTGTTCCGCGGAGGTGGCGTTCGCACGCGACGCGGCGTTCTCGCCGGCGAGCGTGGCGTCCTCCGGGACGTGACCCACGACCGTTTGCCCGTGCGGGTCGCTCTCGTCCGTCGAAGCGGATCGGCGGTCGGCGGGATCGGTGTTCTTGGAGGTCTCGGCCATGGGGTCCCTTCGTCCGACTCGCCCGCCGTCGTCGAGGTATATCACCCTCGGAACGCCGAAGTACAGCCATTCCAACACCGTACGCGGGAGAACGGGCCGGTGCGATCGTACGGTGTCTTGTCCACGTGTTCGGCGCGACCTAGAATCCGCGGCGAGGCAACGGATGTGTCGGTTGGATCGACCGTGACGACTGAACGGTCTGGGAGACGCTCTCCCGCGGTTGCCTTCGCCGGACTGGAGACGACCTTGGCCCAACGGGAACGCGAACACGTCTCGAGGAAACGGGGACGCCTCCCCGGAGCTTCTTCGCCGAGTTCCCGAATCGCTGCGATCACCCCGGCCGCGGACGTCCGTTGCCCCCCGGTGGGCGAAACCGGTCGCCCGGCGTCCGGTGTGGCCTATCCTTGCGGCGGTCCACGGCTGTCGTGTGCGTCCGTGACCGACGGCCGGTTGGAAGGCACGTCCTATCCGTCGTTTGCAACGAACACGACAGCGGGGGCTTGGATTCCCGACGTGACGAGCGACAATCCCCTTCCGACTCGGCGGAGCAGTGTCGGAGTCGAGAGAGACAGAACGAACGATTCGCATCGGTCGTCTCCCACGAGACGCCCGACGGAACGAGCGGGCCGAACCTGACTCAAGACGTCTCCCACTCCGGGAGGCGGGAACTCGGAGAAAGACATGTACGAGCGATTCACCGACCGGGCTCGAAAGGTGATGCAGCTGGCCAATCAAGAGGCCCAGCGCTTCAACCACGAGTACATCGGCACCGAACACATCCTGCTCGGGCTGGTGAAGGAGGGCTCCGGCGTTGCCGCGAACGTGCTGAAGAACCTCGACGTCGATCTGCGGAAGATCCGTCTGGAGGTCGAGAAGATCGTCCAGTCCGGGCCGGACACGGTGACCATCGGCAAGCTCCCGCAGACGCCGCGGGCGAAGAAGGTCATCGAGTACGCCATGGAGGAGGCGAAGAACCTCAACCACAACTACGTCGGCACCGAGCACCTGCTGCTGGGGCTGCTCCGCGAGCAGGAGGGTGTGGCGGCCCAGGTGCTGATGAACCTCGGCCTGAAGCTCGACGACGTCCGCGAGGAGGTCCTCAACCTGCTCGGCCACGGCATGGAGGGGAGCGAACGTTCCAGCGGTGCCCCGAGCGGCAAGTCCGGCAAGAGCAAGACGCCCGCGCTCGACAGCTTCGGCCGCGACCTGACCGAACTCGCCAAGCAGGGCAAGCTGGACCCGGTGATCGGCCGCGAAGGCGAGATCGAGCGGGTCACGCAGGTGCTCTGTCGGCGTCAGAAGAACAACCCGGTCCTCCTGGGGGAAGCCGGCGTGGGGAAGACGGCGATCGTCGAGGGCTTCGCCCAGATGGTCGTCGACGGGAACGTGCCGGACCTCCTGCGTGACAAGCGGATCGTCGTGCTCGACCTCGCGATGATGGTCGCCGGCACCAAGTACCGCGGCCAGTTCGAGGAACGCATCAAGGCGGTGATGAACGAGGTCCGCCGGGCCAAGAACACGATCCTCTTCATCGACGAGCTGCACACCCTCGTGGGCGCCGGCGGTGCGGAGGGGGCGATCGACGCCTCGAACGTGCTGAAGCCGGCCCTCTCGCGGGGCGAGCTGCAGTGCATCGGTGCGACCACGCTCGACGAGTACCGCAAGTACATCGAGAAGGACGGTGCCCTCGAACGGCGGTTCCAGCAGGTCACGGTCGATCCGCCGTCGTCCGAGCAGACGGTCGAGATTCTGAAGGGCCTCCGGGACCGGTACGAGCAGCACCACAAGGTGCAGATCACCGACGACGCCCTGCAGAAGGCGGTCGAGCTGTCCAACCGGTACATCACGGCCCGTTGCCTGCCGGACAAGGCGATCGACGTCATCGACGAGGCCGGGGCCCGCATCCGCCTGAAGAGCATGGTCCGCCCGCCCGACCTCAAGGAGCTCGAGGAGGAGATCGAGCGGCTCAACCAAGCCAAGGAGGAGGCCGTCGCCAACCAGGACTTCGAGAAGGCCGCGAACCTTCGCGACAGTGCCGACAAACTGAAGAAGAAGAAGGAAAACCTGACCCGCGAGTGGCGGGAGCAGGCCCGCGAGAACGAGGGCGTCGTCGACGCCGAGGTGATCGCCGAGGTCGTCGCCCGCATGACGGGCATCCCGCTGACCCGGCTCTCCAGTGAGGACACCGTCCGCCTGCTCGAGATGGAGGACGAGCTGCACCGTCGCGTCATCAGCCAGCACGAGGCGATCGTGCAGGTCTCCAAGGCCGTCCGCCGCAGCCGCAGCGGCCTGAAGGACCCCAAGCGTCCGATGGGCGCGTTCCTGTTCGCCGGCCCCACGGGCGTCGGCAAGACGCTGCTCGCCAAGACCCTCGCCGAGTTCATGTTCGGCGAGGAGGAGGCCCTCATCCAGATCGACATGTCCGAGTACCAGGAGAAGCACAACGTCTCCAGGCTCATCGGCGCCCCGCCCGGGTACGTCGGCTACGAGGAGGGCGGCCAGCTCACCGAGCGCATCCGCCGCCGCCCCTACGCCGTCGTCCTCCTCGACGAGATCGAGAAGGCCCACCCCGAGGTCTACAACATGCTCCTCCAGATCATGGAGGAGGGGCACCTCACGGACAGCTTCGGCCGCAAGGTCGACTTCAAGAACGTCATCATGATCATGACGACGAACACCGGCGCCGACGCCATCACCCACGGCGACCGCTTCGGCTTCGTCAACAAGAACAACGAGGAGGTCAACTACAACAAGATGAAGGAGTCCGTCATGGGCGACCTTCAGAAGACCTTCCGCCCCGAGTTCCTCGGCCGGCTCGACGACGTCGTCGTCTTCCGCAAGCTCACCGCCGTCGAACTCAAGGAGATCGTCGACATCGAGCTCGCCAAGGTCCGCGAACGGCTCGGCGAGAAGGGCTACTCCCTCGTCCTCAGCGACGGGGCGAAGGAGTTCTGCATCGCCAAGGGGAGCGAGAACGACAGCACCGACTACGGGGCCCGCCCGCTCCGCCGGTCCGTCGAACGCTACATCGAGGACCCCCTCTCCGAGGAACTCCTCCGCGGCGCCTTCGAGGGCAAGAACACCATCACCGTCGACGTCAGCGAGACCGGCGGCGAGAAGCACCTCGAGTTCACCGGCACCATGGAGGAGGGCGAACAGGAACTCGCCACCGTCGGCGTCGCCGAGGGCGAGGCCGAGTCCACCGACTGACCCACCGCGACGCTCCACACGCCAAGCAGCGAGCCCCGGTTCCCCAACGGAACCGGGGCTCTTTTCGTCGTCATGCAATCGCTCCCGGCTTCTTGAAGTTTGCGGATCCGCGCGCGGTTCCCCTCCGTTCTCGCTTGACTGGTTCACCGCGCGATGGTGCGATCGACGGACCAGATGTCCACGAGGTGAGGGATCCTGCCGTGACCGAGGACCAACCTGACACTGAAAGAGACGCCGTGTCGACGTCCGACTGGCAGTCGCTGTTCGTCGGCCGCGTGGACGACGTGGGGGCGCTCGTCGAGAAGTGGCACCTCGCCGAGGCGGGGCACCCGGAGTTCGTCGTCCTGCTCGGCCCCACCGGAATCGGCAAGACGCGGATCGTCCAGGAGTTCTACCGCGAACTCTCGAAGCTCGCCGACGAGGGAACCGCCGAGGCTCCCGAGGGCTACTGGCCGGACGCCTTCCACACCGACCTCACCCGCGGGCACGTCAATCCCGCGTTCGACGTCCACGACGACCGACCCCGGCCACCCATTCCGTTTCTGTGGTGGGGCCTTCGCTTCGAGCAGCCCGGCGGGGACAAGCCGATCGCCCAGGACGTTGCCCTGCTCACGTCGATCCAGCGGCTCAAGCCGCACCTGTTCCCCGTTCTGGCGAAGCGACGGATCGAGCAGGTCCGCCGCGGGTGGCTGTGGCGAGTGCTGGAAATCGGTCAGTCCTTCACGGAAACCGCCTTCAACTACACCACGCTCGGCATCCCGGCCGCCCTCAAGGCGGGCTGGGACACCTGGCAGGAGGCCCGCGCGAACGAGGAGGCCGCCCGGGAGGCGGACGAGTCGGTCGGTCGGATCGTCCAGCGGGGCGAGGACGACGTCGTCTCGCTCGCGATGGAGGCCTTCCGGCACACGCTGGACCCCGGCATCACCGACGCCCCCACGGTGCCCGCCGTGGTCCTCGTCGACGATGCCCAGTGGGCCGACCGCACCACGCTCCAGTTCCTGCACGACCTCTGGGCCGAGGCGAGCGCTCGCAAGTGGCCACTGCTCGTCGTCGCCACCCACTGGGACCACGAGTGGGAGCAGAACCGTGTGCTTCCCGTACCGGACCACGGTCGTCCCGAGCGACTGGCCGACTTCCTCGGCATCTTCGGCCTTCCGGACGAGCCCGGCATCTCCCGTCGGATCGACAAGCTGGGGGACGAACTCGACGAACTCGTCCGGGGCGCTCTCCCCGGTCTCCCGGCGGACCAGCGCGAGCTCCTGTTGGACAAGGCGGACGGCAACCCGCGACTGTTGGAGCAGATTCTCAAGCTGCTCGAGAAGAAGCGGAAGTTCTTCGTCGGGAAGGACCCGTCCGGCCCGCTGGCGGACTGGGCCGTCGAGAGGATCACTGCGCGCGAGTACGGTCTCCACGCGGTCGTCCGCGAGCGGTTCGAGGACCTCGCGGAGAACGTGCAGTCCGCTCTGGGGTGGAGCAGCGTACAGGGACGACGGTTCCTCGCCGACATGACGGTCGCCGTCGCCGACGAAGTCGGAGGCACGGCGAGCGAGGAGGTTCTCGACGGACTCCGTGTCGGCGAGAGTCCGGAGTGCCTCGTCGAGTTCGACCGCACTCACGGTCGGTTCAACCTCGGCATGTTTCGGCACGCCGCGTTCCACGAGGTCGCCGCTGCCGTCCTCCAAGAGGATCCCGAGGAACTCGCGGCCGTCGAACGCGCCGTGACGGAGACGCTCCGCGGCTGGCTCGACGGTGGACGGGTTGCCGAACTCCCGAACGAGGAACGGCGGGACGTGCTCGGGATGGCCAAGGTCCGGCTGCGGCCTACCGACTCGTCTCCACCCGAGGAGTGGACCCGCTGGGGCCGGGCGCTCGTCCAACTCGTCGAACTCGACCGCTCGGACTACCTCTGGGACCGCGCGGAGGAGACCGCCATCGCGTTTGCCGACGCCCGCGCCGACGGCTGGCCGCTGGAGCTCGTCGACACGTGGTCCCAGGTGGCGATCGTCGACTGCCTTCGGGACATGCGCGAGTACGACCGTGCCGTGTCCATCGCCGCTCCTTTGGCCGAGCGGCTCGAACGCCTCACGGTCGATGCGACGGAGGAACGGTTGCTCAAGGACACGGCCGCCGTCCTGCAGCGGGCGGGGGATGCCGAACTGGGACGGGGAGACCGGCAGGCGGCAGCCGACTGCTACCGCCGATGTGTCGCGGCGACCGAACAGCGACGCGACCGATTCGATGGTTCGCCGGAGTCGCTACGGGACGTGAGCGTCTCGCTGAACAAGGTGGGGGACGTGCTGCGGGCGGAAGGGGAGTGGGCCGAAGCGCTGACGTTGTACCGGGAGGGGCTGGGGATTCGTCGCGAGATCGTGGACCGGTTCGGTGGGTCGCCGGAGTCGCTGCGGGACGTGAGCGTCTCGCTGGAGAGGGTGGGTGACGTGCTGCTGGCGGAGGGGGAGCGGGCCGAGGCGCTGACGTTGTACCGGGAGGGGCTGGGGATTCGTCGCGAGATCGTGGACCGGTTCGGTGGGTCGCCGCAATCGCTGCGGGACGTGAGCATCTCGCTGGACAGGGTGGGGGACGTGCTGCGGGCGGAGGGGGATCGGGCCGAG
>JANQQW010000141.1 GCA_028284885.1 Planctomycetaceae bacterium | reverse complement strand
CGATCGGTTGCTGCAGTTGGCCGAGGGGGCCGACGAACGAAACGGCGGGCTCGGCTGCGTGCCGACGTTTCGCGGGACGCGGACGAACCCGACGGCGACCGGTTCGTTCACCGGTATCACGCCCGACAACTTCGGTCTCGGCGACGTGTCGCTCGCCGTGCTCACCGGCATCGTCGAGGGACTACACGGCTTCGTGGAGACCGCCGGGGAACTCGCGTCGACGGCGACGCGGATCATCGGGACGGGAAACGCGCTCGCACGGAACGACCTGCTGCGTCGGCTGGTCGAGCGACGGTTCGGCCTCGAGGTCTGGCAGCCGGTCCACCCGGAGGCTGCAGCGTACGGGGCGGCCTTGCACGGTGGCGTCGCGGCCGGGGCCTGGCCGAGCTACGAGGCCGCCGGGCGGTTGCTGCGGTTGGAGCGCTGAGAACGTGGGACGGATTTCCAATCCGCCCGGCCGACGTGCGTTGGCCCGACCGACCTCGAACGGCGACTACCGCGTGGATTCGCCAGGCGGTTGCGTCTCCTCATCGGGTTCAACGTAGTCCGGGTGGTCCGTTTCCATTTCACCGAACCCGGAAACGAGGTAGGTCAGGTACAGCAAAGCGAAGCCACCGGCGAAGACGGCGATGATCCAGCCGCCCGTGCTGTATAGCAGCAGAGGGACCATCACCAGTGGGGCTCCCAAAGTCGCAGCCACGCTGATCGGATCGGCTGGCTGCCGTTCGCTCAAGCCCACCTCCTCGCCAGCGAGTTGCACATCAGACGACTGCACTCTCTCGACCGAGATCTGTCAAGCGGTCGGTCGCATCGTCGCCCTGAGTCCTGCGTTCGGACGGACTGGAAGTCCGTCCTACGGGTCAGGCGGCGTTTCGCATGCGGCGTTGTTGCCGCTTGGAGAGGCGTTGGGCGTCGTCCGCTTCGCCCTCGGACTCGTCGCCGTCGTCGGTGGCACGGGAGCGTTGTTCGGCCGGGGCGCCGCCGAAGAGGGTGAGCAGGGCGGGCAGCATCACCAGGGCGACGAACAGGCAGCTGCCGACGCCGACGACCAGCACGAGGCCCACGCTGTAGAGGCCGCGGTGGGCGGCGACCATCATGCTGCCGAAGCCGATCATCGAGGTGAGCGACGTGAGCATCACCGCGTTGATGGTGCTGGAGGACGTGCGGTACTTGCCTTCGGGCTGCATGCGGAAGTCGTGGACGACGTGGACGCCGTCGTCGACGCCGATGCCGAGCACGAGGGGCAGCACGATGAGGTTGGCCGGGTTGAGGTCGGTCCCCAGCAGTGCGAGGAGGCCGAACATCAGGATGCCGCCGGCGACCGCGGGGAGCATCGCGAGGAAGGCGTCGCGGAGGTTCTTGAAGTCGACGACGGCCGCGATCGCCGAGGCGAGGCAGACGTAGGCGGTGGTGATGTAGAGCGGGTCCGGGTCGGCCCGGCGGGTCTGCATGGTCATCGCGACGATGCCGACGACCGCGAGCGACGGGAACAGCACGAGCATCTTGTACTGGTTGCCGAGGAAGTCGACGAGCAGCACGAGGGCGACGACGGCGAGGGCGAACAGGGCGGCTCGCTCGTAGCTGGTGCGAATCTGGGCGGAGGCCTCGTAGTTCTGCAGCGGCGTGCCGGTGACCTCGGGATCGACGGTGCGGACGTCGGCGACGAAGCGGGCGAGCGGGT
>JANQQW010000117.1 GCA_028284885.1 Planctomycetaceae bacterium | reverse complement strand
AGATCGTCCGCGAGGACCCGGCCCTCAGCAGCGACGCCCGCGGCAGCCACCCCAAGCTGCCCGAGGGCCGCTGGTGGTGGGACGCCGCCCGCTGAGCCGAACGCGACTCACCGAGAACCTCACGAGCGGGAGAGCCACCTCGGCCTCCCGCTCTTTTCGTGCGCCACGCGAGTCGTACGCGGCTCGAATCGACCGGCCCGGCTGCTACCATTCGGCAGACGACGAACCCTCCGACACGGACGCCCCCCGATGCAGAAGCCGGCCGAGACGCAGTACCCGATTCACGACCTGATCCGCGACCGCTGGAGCCCGCTCGCGTTCGACTCGAAGCCGGTCGAGCCCGAGAAGCTGGGCAGCCTGCTGGAGGCGGCGCGCTGGGCGGCCTCCTCCTACAACGAGCAGCCGTGGGCGTTCGTCGTCGCGACGAAGGAGGACACGGACGCGTTCCAAGCGCTGTTCAACTGCCTCGCCGAGGGGAACCAGCCCTGGACGCAGGACGCCCCGGTGCTGCTGCTGTCGGTCGCGAAGGAGCAGTTCAGCCGGAACGGCAAGCCGAACCGTCACGCCGCCCACGACGTCGGCATGGCGAACGCCAACCTCGTCCTGCAGGCGATGTCCATGGGCCTCTACTGCCACATGATGGCCGGCTTCGAGCCGCAGAAGGCCCGGCACACCCTCGGCATCCCCGAGGGCTGGGACCCGCTGACGATGATGGCCGTCGGCTACCTCGGCGACGCGAAGACGCTGTCCGAGGACCTCCAGAAACGCGAGGGCGCCCCCCGCAGCCGCAAGCCCCTCGACGAGTTCATCTTCACCGGCAAGTGGGGCGAGGCAGCCTCGTTCGCGACCTGAAAGTCGCACCTCGGCGACAGCCCACGACGAACGAAAAACGCTCCCTCGATCCTGGACCGGGGGAGCGTTCTCCGTTTCCGAGTTCGTCGCGACGCTCGTCAGCGGCGGAACTTGTACTTGCGGTTGGTCCGCTCGAAGTCGGCCGAGGCGAGGCGGGTCGCGAGGTCGAGCTCCGTGAACGTGTAGTGCTCGATCAGCGTCTCGTCGTCGAGCGTCGCCGGATCGACCTCGGCTCCCTCCGCGGGCCAGCCGTGGTTCTTCACGAACAGCGGGATCGAGTGCTCGCGGTCGAAGAAGTAGACGCTCTTCCGGTAGACGGGCGAGTGCTCGCGGGCGAAGTGCTCCACCTGGAAGGCGATGCAGTCGCGGTCGTCGAACGTCTGGTTCTCCGCGACGGCGTAGTCCACGTCGTCGGCGTAGACGAGGTCGTTCTCGCGGTCGGCGAGCATCTTCAGCATCATGCCCCGCAGCCCGGCCATCGTGCACGGGTGCCGGGACTCCCGCATGGCGATCGAGCCCTCGGGGTCGAGCTTGAGGGCCGGGACAAGGCGGGCCTTCCAGCCGCCGGCGTGGACGAGCATCTTCCCCTCGTTCTCGCCGTCGACGTACAGCAACTCGCGGCCCTTGTCGCCCGTGATCCACTTCATGTAGACGCCGAACGGCTCGTGCTGGATCTTCATCTGCACCATCTGGCCGTCGAGCAGCGTGCCGTCGACCCGTTCCTGCTTGAAGAAGTTGGCCGTGTAGCTGGGGATGGTGTCCAGCTTGGCGAGGCCGCGCTTCAGGATGACGATGTTGCTGAGGATGAGCAGGCGGTTGTCGTCCCAGACGACGCCGTCGAGGTTCCGCGGCAGATCGATGCCCTGCCCGTCGGCGAGGAGGTCGATGATCGCCGTGATGCGGTCGTTGGCGACGGCCGGCTGGGCGACGGTGGTGGTGACCGGGACCTCCGAGCCGAGGGAGGCGGTCGCGACGGGGACCGGCGTGGGGGTCGCCTCCGCGAAGATCGCCTCGGTGTCGGCCGACATCGCCTCGGCGAAGGCGGCGGCCTCGAAGCTCGCAGGATCCGCCCCGGCGGGGGTCGGGTCGAAGTTGAAGTACAGGAACGACAGAGCCGAGAACGAGACGGCGATGGCGGGGAGGTTCCGCCGCTTCGGGCAGGGGGACTTCGTGCGGGGCGAACGCTTCATGCGGTCGGGCTTCCTACTTTCGGCCCTCGCAGCGGAGACTTCCACGCGACCAGAGGCAGCGCTCTGCGAAGGACAAGACGGGAAAGTGAGCCACCATGCCGTTGACCCGGGCCCGCATCCATGGTGGCCCGGCACTGTGTACTTGATCCAATCGGATCTGCGGAGACCGGTTTTTCACGCTTTTCGGGTGGAGTGACGCAACTCCTCGCACTCCGAGAGCGAACGCCGTCGACGCACCCGACGCACCTTGCCCAGGCTGACGTTTTCGGAGCGTCGGGCGCGTTTGCGGCCGAAACGGGCGAGGGCTCAGCCTTCGTCGGTCACGTGCCCGGACTCGTCCCGGGGGCCGCGGCGGTAGCGGGGTTGGCCGTCCCAGCCCAACTTCCGGTGCAGTGTGCCGTAGAAGCTGTGGGGCGGGATGCGAGCCAGCTGGAAGGCGACGTCGGCCCGTCGCACCTCGATGACGTCGTCCCCCGCGAGCGGCAACGCGATCTGCCCGTCGATCTGACCGGTGACGCCGGCCGGGGCGTTCGGCACCCGCAGCGAGAAGACGCAGTCGGCGTCGTCGACGACCGGCCGGACCGTCAGCGTGTGGGGACAGATCGGCGTGACGACGAACGCCTGCAAGTCCTGCCGCAGGATCGGCCCGCCGGCCGAGAGGTTGTGGGCCGTCGAGCCGACCGGCGTGCTCACGATCACGCCGTCGCCGCTGTAGGTTGTCACGTCGGCACCGTCGATCTGGAGTTCGACGTCGATCATTCGCAGCGACCCGCCGGCGAGGATCGCCACCTCGTTCAGTCCGAGGTGGGACTCGGTCGACCCGTCCGCCCGCCGCAACGTCGCCTCGTACATCAGGTGTTCGACGACGGTGAAGTGCCGTTCGCGAATCACGTCGAACTTCTCCCGGAACTCCTCGGGCGACAGGTCGGCGAGGAACCCGAGCCGGCCGAGGTTCAGTCCGAGGATCGGCAGCTGCCGCCGGCCGAGCTGCCGGCAGGCCCGCAGGATCGCCCCGTCGCCGCCGAGCACGACGACGAGATCGGCCGCGAGCCCCTCCACGTCGAGGTCGTCACACGTCGCCGTCCCGACGAGCTCGACGCCGCCCTGCCGGTCGAGGTAGTCCGCCATCTCCCGCCACGCGTCCTGCACGTGCGGGCTCTGGTCGCGAGCGAGAACGATCAGTCGCAGGGGCGGCAGCGGCACGGGATCGCTCCGGGTTCGACGAGTGTCGGCTACACCGCAGCCGGTTCGAGCATCTCCCGCACGTCGGTCACCTCGCCGGCGATCGCGGCGGCGGCGACCATGGCGGGGCTCATCAGCAGCGTCCGGCCGGTCGGGCTGCCCTGACGGCCCTTGAAGTTCCGGTTGCTCGACGACGCACAGACCTCGCGGCCCTGCAGCTTGTCGGGGTTCATCGCGAGGCACATCGAACAGCCCGCCCCGCGCCACTGGAAGCCAGCCGCCTCGAACACCTCGTGCAGCCCCTCCTCCATCGCCTGCTTCCGCACCTGCTGAGAACCCGGCACGATGAGTGCCTTCACGCCGCTCGCCACCTTGCGGCCGCGGGCGATCTCGGCCGCCTCGCGGAGGTCCTCGATCCGTCCGTTCGTGCACGAGCCGACGAAGGCGACGTCGATCTTCGTCCCGCGGATCGGCTGGCCCTCGTCGAGCCCCATGTACTCGAACGCCTCGGCCGCCGCGGCCCCGTCGTTCGCGTCGAGCGACGAGACGACCGGCAGCGCCTCGCCGATGCCGACCGACTGCCCGGGGTTGATGCCCCAGGTCACGGTCGGCTCGATGTCGCTCGCCAGGTAGCTCACGTGGTCGTCGAAGGTCGCGTCGTCGTCTGTTGCGAGCGACAGCCACCAGTCGGCCGCCTTCTCGAACGCGGCCCCCTCCGGGGCGAACGGCCGGCCGCGGAGGTACTCGACCGTCGTCTCGTCCGGGTTGACGTATCCGCAGCGAGCGCCCCCCTCGATGCTCATGTTGCAGACGGTCATCCGCTCTTCCATGGTCATCGAGTCGAAGGTGCTGCCGGCGTACTCGTACGCGTGGCCGATCCCCCCCTTCACGCCCAGCTGGCGGATGACGTGCAGGATGACGTCCTTGGCGTAGACGCCCGGCAGCCGCTCGCCGGTCACCTCGACGCGCCGCACCTTCGGCCGTTCGAGGGCGAGCGTCTGCGTCGCGAGCACGTGGGCGACCTGGCTCGTGCCGATGCCGAAGGCGATCGCCCCGAACGCCCCGTGCGTGCTCGTGTGGCTGTCGCCGCAGGCGATCGTCATGCCGGGCTGGGTGAGCCCCTGCTCCGGCCCGACGACGTGCACGACCCCCTGCCGGTCGTCGGCGAGGTCCATCAGCGTGATTCCGAACTCGCGGCAGTTCGCCTCGATGGCGGCCATCATCTCCTCGGCGAGGGTGTCGGCGAACGGCCGAGCCTGGTCGTCGGTCGGGATGATGTGATCGACCGTCGCGATCGTCCGGTTCGGGAACGGGACCGTGAGCCCCCGCTCGCGGAGCATCTCGAACGCCTGCGGGCTCGTCACCTCGTGAATGAGGTGCAGGCCGATGAACAGCTGGTCCTGCCCGGACGGCAGCTGGCGGACGACGTGGCGGTCCCAGACCTTGTGGAAGAGATTCTGCGTGGTCATGTCTTGGTGCGGTTCGATGCGGGGACGGGAGGCCGCCGAGGCGGCTTCGCCGGGGTTCGGCTCGGATCCGTTCCGAATGCGAATTCTATCAGGCGACCCCCACTGGAGGCAGCAACCCCGGGCAGGTTCCCCGAAACTCGGTTGCCTCTTGTCGGTTCGACAGGGAGTTGGACAATCGGACGGGGCCGCCTCGCCGGGCGGTCGCGGTCGTCACCCCCGCTCGAGGAGCTACGAGATGCGCAGCACACTGACCGTCGCCCTGGTTCTGCTGGCCGCCGTCCCCGGACGGGCCGAACTGCGTGACTCGCTGACCGAGAAGTCGCCGGAGATGCAGTCGGCCGGTCCGCTCGCGTTCGGGCCCGAGGGCATTCTGTTCGTCTCGGATCCGAAGGGGGCTGCCGTCTTCGCGATCGACACGAACGACCTGAAAGGCGAGCCGAAGGCGATCGACGTCGAGGGCGTCGACGCGAAGGTGGCCGCCCTGCTGGGCACGACCGCCGACGGCATCCTGGTCAACGACGTCGCCGTGAACCCGGCCAGCGGCGCGGCCTACCTCTCCATCTCCCGCGGCCGCGGCCCGGACGCCCTGCCGGTCGTCGTCCGCGTCACGTCGTCCGGGAAGCCGGAGGTCGTCTCGCTGGAGAACGTCGCCTACGCCAAGGCCGAGCTGCCGAACGCCCCGGAGGACAAGGTGACCGGCCAAGGCCGTCGCCGCCGAAACCAGCGGACGGAGTCGATCACCGACCTGACCTACCACGACGGCCAACTCGTCGTCGCCGGCCTCTCCAACGAGGAGTTCGCCTCGAACCTGCGAGCCATTCCGTTTCCGTTCCGGAAGGTGGACGGCGGCACGGCGGTCGAGATCTTCCACGGCGCCCACGGCCGCTACGAGACCCGGTCCCCCGTGCGGACGTTCGCCATGTTCCGCATCGACGGCGAGCCGCACATCATGGCGGCCTACACCTGCACGCCACTCGTCACCATCCCGCTCGCCGATCTCGCCGGTGCGGAGAGGGTCCGCGGTCGCACCGTCGCCGAGCTCGGCAACCGCAACCGACCGCTGGACATGATCGTCTACCAGAAGGACGGCAAGGACTACCTGCTGATGGCCAACAGCGCCCGCGGCGTGATGAAGGTCTCGACCGACGGCCTCGCCGACCGCGAGGCGATCACCGAGCGCGTCGGCGGCGGCAAGGCGGGCCAGACCTACGAGACGATCGAGACCCTGCAGGGAGTCGTCCAACTCGACAAGCTGGGCGAGCGGCAGGCCCTGCTGCTCGTGAAGACCGAAGCCGGACACGACCTCCGCACCGTCGATCTTCCCTGACGGCCGCGTGATTCGACCGAATCGACGACGGGTGGCAGCGGTCGGTTCTCGGCCGCCACCGCTCCGTGTCGCCTTTACCAGCTCGGGACCGCCGACGTGGAGGGCAAGATGAACCTACGAGTTCAGGTCGCTTGGGCATTGCTGTGCGCCACGATGGTGACAGGCTGCCGCGAGGCCGTGATCCCCTCACCGTTCTCCGACGACGACGCCCCGTGCTGTGCGGAACCGTCACGGGAGCGGCAGCCGCAGGTCGTGATCGAACTCGAGAGCACGACCTCCGACCGACACGAGTTCGTCCTGCGCGGCGTCGGCGCCACATTGATCGCCAGTCTGCAACGACGGGGGCACGAGGCCCTGGCGTCGTCGTTCGCCGTCCGGGTCGGGCGGGACGGCGACCTCCCGTCGATGACCGGCGAGCACGTCGTCGTCGGCAACACGATTCTCTTTCGCCCACGGTTTCCACTGACACCAGGACTGGTCTACCAGGCGACGTGGAATCCCACACTCGTCGCTCCCCACGGACGGATGGTCACCATGACGTTCGAGCTCCCCTCGGTCGACCGGGAGCGGACGACACTCGTTGCCGACGTCTTCCCGTCCGGCGACGTCCTCCCGGAGAACCTGCTGCGATTCTACGTGCACTTCTCTGCCCCCATGAGCCGTGGCTTTGCGTACGACTGCATCGAGCTTCGAGACGAAAACGACGAGCTCGTGGAGGACGCGTTCCTCGAACTCCGCGAGGAGCTTTGGAACACCGAGGGGACGCGGTTCACGCTGCTGTTCGATCCCGGCCGCGTGAAGCGTGATCTCGTCCCGAACCAGGAGAGCGGGACGCCGCTGCAGGCCGGCCGAGGGTACGAATTGGTCGTGCGACGGACTTGGGAGGACGCCGAGGGGCAGCGGCTCCGTGACGACTTCCGGAAGCAGTTTCGCGTCGTCGAACCGGATGCGACGTCGCCCGTTCCCTCGGAGTGGAAGCTGACGGCCCCGAAGGCCGGCTCGCGAACGCCGCTCCGTGTCGAGTTCAACGAGTCGCTCGACCACGCACTCGCCCACCGCACGATCCGGCTGCTCGACGCGAACGGGGACGAGATTCCAGGTGAAGCACACGTCCTCGACGACGAGACACGTTGGGAGTTCGACTCAGAGAGTCCGTGGAGTCCGGGCTCGTACGCGATCGAGGTCGCCCCAATCCTCGAGGACGTCGCGGGCAACTCCGTCGGTCGGCCGTTCGAGATCGACCTGAGCGTGCCACCGACGGACCACGATCGGCCCGTCGCCCCGGTCCTCTTGCCGTTCGTCGTCGAGGCCCCGGCCGACTGAGCGGCGGTTCCGGTCGCACGGTTCGTACCGATTGCCGGCCCGCCGCGAGCGGTCGAGTTCCGCTCGTGCGGACCGCCGCCCGGGGAGAGCCGCAAACCGTGCCTGCACCGGCTGTTGCCTTTTGACGACACGCCGGCGGCGACCTACATGCCGTTGTTGCGTTCCGGAAGCGCGGGTCTCGCGCTCCGTCTGCGCAGCGAATGCGGACCACGGAGCAGACCATGACCACGACCGTCCAGCCCACCTCCACCCGCCGAACGACCGCTTCGAG
>JANQQW010000116.1 GCA_028284885.1 Planctomycetaceae bacterium | reverse complement strand
AGATCGTCCGCGAGGACCCGGCCCTCAGCAGCGACGCCCGCGGCAGCCACCCCAAGCTGCCCGAGGGCCGCTGGTGGTGGGACGCCGCCCGCTGAGCCGCCGGCCCCCTGCACGACGATGTGCTGGCCGCGGTAGACACGGTAGTTGACGGCCGAGTCGCACGTCAGCACGGGAGCGTGCAGCTCCGGCTGGTAGGCTCCGTCACGGCCGAAGACGCCCATGTCCCAGCCGAGCCGGGCCTTCACGCCTTCCTTCTGGATGAGGGCCGCGACGAGCGACAGGTCGAACACGTTCTGCAGGTCGGCGAAGACCAAGTCACGGGCGGCGAGCTCGTCGTAGTGCTGCGTGAACAGCTGGGCGAACATCCGGTTCGTCTCCTCGGTCTTGCCGGTCTGCACCCGCTCGCCGAGGTCGCCGATGAGCTCGTTCTCCGACTTGCACAGCACGGACGAGCCGCGAATCTCGTAGGTCTCGCGGTCGGCGTCGTGCAGGACGGCGTCGTACTTCATCGTCAGCCACCAGCGGAGGGCGTCGAGCGGCAGGCCGGCTCGCTGCTGCTCCGGCGGGACCAGGTCGAAGAAGCTCTTCATCCCGGCCACGCCCTGTTCCTCGCCGATGCCGATCAGCTTCATCCGGTAGTCGGCCTCGAGGATGACGTTGGCGACGCGGGTGTTGGCGGCGACGCCCTCGTAGACGACGTCCTGCGTGCCGAGCTTGTCCTCGATCTCCTGCGACCAGCGGCGGACCTGTCCCGGCGCGAGCGGGCCGGCGGCGAGCGACGCCTCGACGTAGTCCTTCACGGCCTTCAGACCCGATTGCCGCGGGACGATGCTGCAGGTGTAGATCGCCTGGCCGCCGGGCGAGAAGATGCGGGCGACGGTGACGAAGTCGTCGAGCTGCAGGGTCGGCTTGCCGGACTCGAGGCCGACCGGGGCCCCCTTCTCGTTGTACCGCCAGCCCTCGGCGGGCCCTGCGATCACGATCTCGCCCTCCTCCGGGTAGACGAAGACGTACTCGATCTTCGACAGCCCGGCGAGGTGCTTCATCGTCTTTGGAACGGGGCGTCCCTCGGCGATCAGCTCGGCGACACGCGCCTCGAGGCGGGTGAGCGAGACGAGCCGCAGGTTGCTGGTGACGGCCATGTCCGCGTTGAGGTCGGCTTCGCGCACTCGCGTGGCGAGCCGCTGCAGCCGGTCGCTCTTCTCGAGCTTCGTCATGCGGGAGAGGTGGCCGTTCGGATCGACGCGAACACCCGTCTGGAAGGGCGAGATGTCGCCGGGGCCACCCTGGTCGGCCCAGCTCTCCGGCGGGCCGGTCAGGCGGACGATCAGGTCGATCAGCGAGTCGAAGTCGGCGTTGGCGCCGCCGCCGGCGAGGGCAAGCTCCTCGGCCCGCTGCTCGAAAGCCTCGCGGCGAACGGCCTCGTCCGGCACGCTGCGGACGGAGTACAGGGCGGCGGCGAACTCGCCTGCCTCGGCCTGGGCGACCGCAATCCGGCGGAGCATGTCGCTGCGAAGCTGCTCGTCGAGCACCTTGTCGGCCACGTCGATCGCCGGGCCGAACTCGCCGACGGCGAGGTGCGACTCGACGAGGTTGGTCACGAACTCCGGCTTCTCGAGGTCCTGCAGCGTGTTGGCGGCCGCCTGGAACTCGTTCTCACGCTCGAGCAGCTCGGCAATCGGGTCCTTCGGCTCCGGGGCGAACTCCGGGTCCATCGGCCGCTGTTCCTCCGGGCGTTCCTCGGCGACTGCACCCTGTTGTTCGGCGGCCTCAGCCCGTGCGTCCTCGACTTCGGCCTGCTGGGCGACCGCTTCGATCTCCGCGACCGTCGCGTTCGTGTAGAAGTAGAAGCCCGCTCCGACGATCACGAGCAGTGCGAAGACTGCCACGACCGCGACTGCTTCAGTGGACCCGGTTCGCTGCCGACGCATGGGGTGTCCTCGATGTGGGGCCGGTCGGAAGTGAGTGCCCGTCTCGCGAACGCGAAACGAGTTGGGGGAAGGGGCCGCTGTCGCGATCGCCGTCCCTCGGGTGCTGCTTCCGCGCCCTGGCCCAACGCTGTTGGAAACGGTGCACGAAACCTAGAATCGTCCGCCAGTTGGGCATCGTCAAGCACATTCCCGCATTTCTAGGTTGCGTGGATTGCGCAGATGGACGGTCCCGTGCATCGGTCCGATTCCGCGCCGATT
>JANQQW010000110.1 GCA_028284885.1 Planctomycetaceae bacterium | reverse complement strand
GCGGTCGGCCGGAAGACGTCGACGAAGCCGACACCCTGCTCCGCCGCGACCTCCTTCATCACGGCCGTGTACGTCGCGATCCGCTCGTTGTTCAGGTCGGCGGCCGGCACACCTTCGACGTTCTCGTTCGCGATCGGCGAGACGAGCACGATCCGCGGGGCGGTCTTGCCGTTGAACGCCTTCGTCTTCAACCCGCCGACGTACTCCGTCAGTTCCTTGCGGAAGGCCGGCAGACCCTCGTCACCGGCGAAGGACTCGTTGAAGCCGAACGCGGCGAGGATCACGTCGGCCCGCTCGTGCCGCAGGTGCTGCTCGACGTCGGCGAAGTTGGCCGGCCGGGGCTGCGTGCCGATCTCGTCGGCCGACCACGCGAGATTCCGGAAGACGAGTTGCTGCTCCGGGAACTTCTGCTGCACGGCCGCCTCGACGTGCCCGAAGTGTCGGGCTCGGTCGAAGAGCGTGTTGCCGACGAACGCGATGCGGTCCCCCTTCTGGAACTCGAGCGGCAACGAGGTAGTGACCGCCTCGACCGTCTCGGCCCGCGGGGCCGACTGTTCGTAGATGCCGTACCGGCCGAAGTCGGCGTCGTCGCCGAACGATGTGGCGATCGGCAGAAGTAGAACAGCAGCGAGCGGAGCGAACTTCATCCGAGGGTCCTTTCGACGAGCAAGTCGATCGCAAGGCTACCCGTCCGCCCACGTCGTCGTCGAGGAAACCGCGACGGCCGTCACGCGTCCTCGCCGCGGAACGTGCGAACCAGGATGCCCAGGCAGCAGACGGCGTACGCCGGGAACGCGGCCATCATGCCCACCAGCAGCGTGAACAGCGCCGTGGCGATGCCGCCGGAGACCTCGGACGGCTTGGGGGCGACCGACGCGTTCGCGACGACGGCGAGCGACTGGAGCGCCCCGCTGACCGTTCCGAACAGGCCGAGCAGGACCGGAGCGGCGGCGATCACGGCGTACGCCGCCACCGACCCCGGCCGCTTCACCTTCCCGACCGCGATGCAGGTCACGACGAACGCGACGACCCCGGCCAGCGGAATCGCGAGCGCGTAGAACGGACCGAGGCTCTCGATCATCCAGCCGAGGAAGGACTGGGCTTGGACGGGTTCCTCGACGGGCAAGGGAACTCCTCGAGTCAGAGAACGGGATCAAGGTGATCAGTCGGCGACCGGCCTGCGAACGACCTTCTCCGGCACGAGGGCGGTCCCCCCGACGGCACGGAGGACGCGGTCGTCGGCGATCACCTTCGTCGCCTGGAACGCGAACGTGTCCCCCTCGGCCTTCACGTGGTGGACGATCTTCGCCGACTTGCGGTCGACGACGTACTGGTGGGCGACGAGCCAGCCCTGGCCGTCGGGGAACCACTGCAGCGGCTCCGGGCCGATGCCGATCAGTTGGCCTTGTCCGTTCTTGACGATCGCCTGCTGGTCGACGAGCCGTCCGGTGTCGAGGTCCCAGACCACGACTCCCTCGCCGACGCTGAACGCTCCGGTCGGGATACCAGAGACGAAGGCGGCGAGTTCCGTGCCGTCGGGCGAGAAGGCGAGGCCGTTGACCAGTACGTCGGCCCGGCCGAGTTTCGGGGGCTTCAAGCGCCCCGCCTCGGTCCCGGCCTCGAGATCGTAGAGCACGATCGTTTCTGGTGGGCTGCCGTCCGTTCCGAAGGCGACGAACCGGCCGCCGGGGCTGACCGGGACCGTCCCGCCGTCGCGAGCGAAGTCGTCTTGGAAGGCGAACTCGCGGATCAGGTCGCCGTCTGGAAGCGACCAGAGCCGGGCTCCGGACTTGGCTCGCACGGCGAGCACGCGGTCGGCGGTCGGGAAGCGGATGACGGGCTCGCCCTCGGGGAAGGGGAGGAGTGCGACCGGCTTCTTCGTCTTCACGTTGCCGACGGCGACGCCGCCCCCGCCGGCGGACGAGTTGTACAGCCCGAGATACGTTCCGTCCGGCGAGATCACCGGGCCGGTGTTGAACGGGCTGTCCATGCTCGCGCGGAATCCGTCGGCCGTCCCGAGGTTCTCGCCGGTGTGCAGGTCGTAGAGGACGACGGCGTCGATCGTCGCCTTGCCGCGCCCGGTGGCGGCGAACCGCGTGGGACCCTGCGGGTAGAGCACGCTGGAGGGGACGGCCGGCAGGCGGTACGCGAGATTCGCCGGCGGGGCCTCGAACCTTGCCCCCGGGTCGGCCTTCGCGGTCCAGAAAGTCGGGGCCGGGCCGAGGAAGTTCTTCTTCGCCGGCGGCTCGGGTGTGGGGGTCGAGACGGTCGGAGGACTCGGCGTGTCGGGGCGTGTCGGTTCGGTCAGCCCGGGTTCGGG
>JANQQW010000108.1 GCA_028284885.1 Planctomycetaceae bacterium | reverse complement strand
GCCGCGAGCCCCGGCCGAGCGGGCGATCGAGCTCGCCAAGAAGAACGACGTGAAGGTCGCGTTCACCGTCTCCGACCCGTTCCTGATCGCCAACTTCCGCGACGACTTCTGGAAGCTGATCGAGGGGCCGGTCGACCTGCTGTTCTGCAACCTCGAGGAGGCCCGCAGCCTGACGACGCTCGACGACCCGATCGAGTGCGCGCGGGAGATTCACCGGCACTCGGAGAACGTCGCCCTCACGCTCGGCGAGGACGGCTCCCTGCTCATGCACGCCGGCGACGTCATCCCCGTCGAGGGGGTCTCGACCGACGCGGTCGACACCACCGGGGCGGGCGACATGTACGCGGCCGGCGTACTCTACGGCATCACGAACGGCCTCTCGTGGAAGCAGTCCGGCCACCTCGCGTCGCACGCGGCGGCCCGCATCGTGTCGCAGCTCGGTGCTCGGCTCGGGCGGCGGTTCACGCCGGCGGAGATCGAAGAACTGCTCGCGTGACGCTCAGCGGCGGGTCGGGCCGAGGCTCGTCAGGTTCGCCCCGGCGTCCGTTCCGTCGGTCGCGCCGCTTACGGCCGGGTTCGACGGAGCCTCGGGGTCGAGGGCGAAATCGACGGGGATGTACGACGCGTACGCCGATGCGTTCGGCTCCGTGACCCAGGCGACCGTGGTGTAGGTGCCGGTCGAGTTCCACAGCCGCTTCCAGCCCTCGAGGTCGAGGTCCCGGACGGTCGACAGCGACTGCGAGGGGGGCGTCGTCCAGTAGAGCCGGAAGCCGTCGTAGAAGTTCGTGTCGCCCGTCCACCGGAGCAGTTCGCGGAAGTCCTGAAGGTCCGTGCTGCCGTGGGCGTTGACGAGGGCGACGTCCGTCCGCGTGGCGAAGACGTTGTTCCGCGACGAGAACTCGACGACCGGGAGGTACCGGGGGAACTCGCCGCTCTCGAACCGGACCAGCCCGTTCCCGACGAAGGCCGTCACGTGGGTCGCCCGGACGTCGACCACGTCGGACTCGCCGGCCGGCCGGCTGCTGCCGGTGACGAAGACGGCCGACTGGCCGACCGAGAGAAGCGAGTTGTCGAATTCGAGACGGACCGGCTGCGTCCGCCCGACGACGACGGCGTCCACGTCGCCGCGGACGACCGAGTCGACGAATCGCATCTCGGTTCGCGTCGTCTCGCCGCCCGGCTTCATCATCTTCACGCCGCCGGGGCCCGGTCGCACGTCGGGCTCCAGGACGTCCACGACGGCCGCAACCCGAGCCGAGGGGTTCTCGACGGTGATCCGCGTGTTCCGGACCTCGACGCGGTCGTTTCCGTACAGGGCGAACAGCGACCAGCGACGTTCGGAGGAGAGGACGACCGACTCGTCGACGACGAACGTGACGTCCAGGTTCACGAGATCGACCGCGGCTCCCGACAACGTGATCATCCGGACGATCGGTTCCTCGGTCGGGACGGCGTCGTGGACGAACCGCAGCGACGGCGTGTAGCCGGTCGCCGCACGAATGGTGATCGACTTGCCGCTGACACGGATCGGTCGTTCGTCCTTCGTCCCGTCGTAGGCGAGTTCCACGACGTCTCCGTCGGCCGCAGCGGCCACGGCGGCGGCGAGGGAGGCGTATCCTCGGAGCGGTTCACCCTCCTTCGAGACGATCGAGAAGTCCGGCCCGGCCGCCGGGTCGTCGGTCTCCGCGGCGGAGCCCTCGGGGTCCCGAGAACCGGGTTCTCGGTCGGTGCTGCGATCGGGCGGTGTGATCGCCAACTCGCCCGGCGGTTCACTCGGTTCGGAGCCGGTCCCCGGAGCTTCTGTCTCGCCTCCGCTGCCGGACGGGCCGCGCTCGGCGGTCGTCGTGGACTCGGTGTCCGCTTCGCCGCGGTCCGGCTCGGGGCTGGGCGTCTCGGCCGGGTCCGCGGGGCCGACTCCCGGGAGCGTCGTCGTGTCGCTACCGGTCCACTCCGGGGGCGAGTTCGGTCGCGTGGTCGGCTCGGACGCGGGGAAGC
Source organism: Planctomycetaceae bacterium (assembly GCA_028284885.1). Lineage (GTDB taxonomy): Bacteria > Planctomycetota > Planctomycetia > Planctomycetales > Planctomycetaceae > JANQQW01. Next base: position 31,097 of record JANQQW010000108.1, on the reverse strand, counting down.
GGTCGAGGACGAAGACGATGCCGAGCAGCAGGACGACGGTCGTCATCCACCCGAGGTGTTTCTCCCAGAACGTCGAGCGGCGTTCGGGCACGCCCCACACCAGTCCCTCCGGCTGGGCGGCCTGCAGTCCCAGTTGGGACGCGACGACGGCCAACTCGCGAAGAAGGGCCTCGGCGTTCCGCGGTCGGCGACTCGGGTTGCTCGCCATCATCCGCTGGCAGAGCGAGGCGAGGGACGGCGGGACGCGGGGGTTCAGCGCGGTCGGGTTCGGCGGCTGCTTCGCCTGGTGGTCGAGCAGCTTCTGGAGCACCGTCCCCTCGGGGTACGGCGGCTCCCCCGTGAGCACGTAGTACAGCGTGCAGCCCAGCGAGTAGACGTCGCTGCGGACGTCGACGCTGCGAGGGTCGCGTGCCTGCTCCGGGGAGACGTAGTCGAACGTGCCGAGGGTCGTCCCGGCGATCGTCAACTCGTCGCCCGGCTCGGACGGCTGCCGAGCGAGCCCGAGGTCGATCAGCTTCGCCTGCCGTTTTTCGTTCAGGACGATGTTCGACGGCTTGATGTCGCGGTGGACGATGCCCAGAGACTCGGCGTGCTGCAGCGCGAGGGCGATCTGGATGGTGACGTTGACCGCGTCGCGGACGTCCGGCCGGCCGTGTCGCCGGACGTGGTCGCGGAGGTTCTCGCCGTCCACGTACTCGTACGCGATGAAGTGGATTCCGTCGGTCACGCCGACGTGGAACGACTTCACGATGTTGGGGTGGTTGAGCCGGGCGGCGGCGCGGGCCTCGTTGAGGAACCGTTGCACGGCCTCGCTGTCGCGGCTCTGCTCCGGGGTGAGGACCTTCAAGGCGACCACGCGGTCGAGGCGGGTGTCGCGGGCCTTGAAGACCGCACTCATGCCACCGCTGCCGATCCGCTCGACGATCTCGAAGTGGTCCAGCCGAATGCCGGTGGCGTCGCGGGGCAGGCCGCTCCGCAGCTCCGAGTCGGTCGGAAAGAGTCGCCGCAGGACGGAGTTCTCGGACTCGACGAGTCGGTCGCTACTCCGGCCGCGACGTTCCGGGTTGACCACCGTTCGCGGCCCGTCGCCCGAGACGTCGGAGCTGTCGCGTGGTTCGAGGATCGGGACCGGTGGACGCCTCGAGACCTCGACCTCGGCGTCGCCGCCGACGAGGGACGACCCGGGGCCGGGCGACCTCGTCGAGGAACCTGTGATGTGCGGGTCGTCGGACACGGAACGTCGGGTCGCGGGAGAAGAACGGCGCGGCAGAGAGGCACCCGAATGATAGTTCGTCCGTACCACCCGAGACAGACGGATTTCGCCCAGCCACTGGCCGAAAAACCGTGGTGGGACCGACGGCCGTCTCCCTGACGATCCGCAGGACCGGGAAGTTCGTCCGAATCGGTAGTGTCGCCGGAACTTCCGCCGATTGAGGACGTTCAGGCGTCCCCGGACTCGAGAATCTGGTCCACCGACTGGTCGATGGCACGGACGTACTCCTCCAGCTGGGCGTACAGCTGGGCGGTGTACTTCTCGCTCTCGATGATCTGTGCCGCGTGGTTGCGGACCGTCGTGTCGGCAACCTTCGCCCGGTCGTCGCCGTGCTTGCCCGTTCGCACCAACTTGGCAAGTGCCTCCACCTTGGGGAGGAAGTTCAGGTCGAGGTGCGTGACGAGTTCGCGGGACTGGTGTTCGGCCGCGGTGAAGAGCTCCCGCAACGTCAGGTGCTTGGCAGACTGCTGACTGGACACTTTGGTCCTCGCGTTGCGGGGAGGCGATCGGTGCATTAAACCGGTGTCGATTCACGGCGGTCAAGGGCCTGCGGCCAGGGGGCACCATGCGGACACTCGTCCTGGGGGACGTGCACTCCAACTGGCTCGCACTCTCCGCCGTCGACGAGTCCTTCGACCACTGCCTAGTCGTGGGGGATCTCGTCGACTACGGGGTCGATCCCGTGCCGTGCGTCGACTGGGTCCGCGAGCACGCGACGGCCTGCATCCGGGGGAACCACGACCACGCGGTCGCCCAGCGTGTGACTCCGCGTGGTGGGCCGGGATTTCGGTCGCTCGCCGCGGCGACCCGGCCGCTCCACTGGAGACTCCTCGACGGTGACCGGCTGCGGTTCCTCGGTCGGCTGCCGGTGAGCGAACGCGTCGAACTGGGGGGGCTCGCCTTCCACCTCGTGCACGCGTCGCCCCGCGACCCGATGGACGAGTACGTCGGTCCCGACGTCGAGACGTGGCGAGCGCGTCTGGAGGACGTCGACGCGGACGTCGTCTGCGTGGGGCACACGCACGTGCCGTACGTCCTCGACTTGGGAGACAAGCGCGTGCTGAACCCCGGCAGCGTGGGGCAGCCGCGTGACGGGGATCCGCGGGCGTCGTACGCGATCGTCGAGGACGGCGAGATCACGTTGCACCGCGTCGAGTACGACGTGGAGGCGGCGCTCCGGCAGGTCCGCGAGGCAGGCGTCACCGGCGATGCCCTCGCGCTTGCCGAGAACGTCCTGCGGAACGGGACCGCGAAGCCGTCCGAGTGAGCGACGTGCTCAGGCCATCGGGAACAGCGTCACGCCGATCACCACGACGAGCAGTCCGACGAGGCCCATGACGCCCGTCATCGGAGTGACGTACTTCAGGCCTTCGGCCTCGGTCATGCCGCTCATCTTCGTGATGACCCAGAAGCCGCTGTCGTTCATCCAGGCGATCGGCTTCGACCCGCAGCCGATGGCGAGGGCCAGGTAGACCGGGTGGAAGCCGAGCGATCCGGACTCGGCGAGCCCGGCGAGGATCCCGACCGCCGTGATCATGGCGACCGTCGCCGATCCCTGGGCCGTGCGGACCGCCGTCGTGATCAGGAAGGCGAGCGTGCAGACGACGGCGGGCGACGACTTGGGGAGGTCTTGGATCAGGCTCGCGACGCCGGTCTCCTTCAGCACCCCGCCGAACGCCCCGCCGGCCGCCGTGATGAGGATGATGACCCCGCCGCTGGCGAGCGACGTCGCGACGACGGCGTGCATCTCCTCCCGCGTCGACCGCTTCTTCCACGCCAGCATGCCCATCGCCACGAGGGCCGCGAGGATCAGGGCGATGTTCTTGTCGGCCAGCATCGCGATCGGGCGCGGCACCGTGACTCCGCTGAGATTCAGCGCGGCGTTCCCGCCGATCAGGAAGACCGGCAGCAGGATGGGCAGCAGCGACAGCCACAGCGGCGGGAGTTCGGACTCGTCGGTCTGGGCGATCGCCTCGAGTTGTTCGAGCGAGAGCTCGGCGGACGGCCGCAGCGGCAGCTCGAACCAACGGTTTACGAGGGTGGCGTGCAGCAGCCCGTACGAGGCGGTGAAGAAGCCGACGACGGAGCCGGCGAGGATCATCATGCCGACGTCGACGCCGAGTTCCTCCGCCACGAACAACGGCCCCGGCGTGGGGGGGACGAGCGAGTGGGCCATGGTGGCGCCGGCGACGATGGTGAGGACGTACAGCAGGTAGTTGCGGCCGGTCCGCATCCGCATCGCCTTGCCGAGCGGGATCATCAGGTAGAAGACGGTGTCGAAGAAGACCGGCACGCCGAGCGCGAAGCCGGCGACGATGAACGCCACCGGCGCGGCCCCCTCGCCGAACAGCGAGATCGACGACCGCACGACCCGGTCGGCCGCCCCGCTGTCGAGCAGGCACTTGCCGATGATCGACGCCATGGCGATCAGGATGCCGATCTTCCCCGCCGTACTGCCGAACCCGGCCGCGAGCCGGGCGATGGGGGACTTCTTCGCGTAGGAGCGAGCCTTGGCAAACGTCTCCGCCGTGAAGACGAGTGCGCCGGGACGCACCTCGTGCTTGAACTCGTCGTCGGTTCTGACGCGGGCGACGATCGTTCCGGACTCGGTGTCTTGGTTGACGACCTCGGCTCCGCGCAGGAGCAGTGCCGGCTTGCCGGAGAAGCCGACGAGGACGATCAGCCCGTCGCCGGGGGCGACGCTCAACCCACGGAAGCGGAAGGTCTCGCCGTCCGAGGTCTCGACTCGTGTGCCGTCGCGTTCGAGCGCGTAGCGTACGACGGCTGACTCGGGGGTGAGCGACGCCACCGCGAGGCCGCCGAGGACGAGGGCGAGGAAGGCGTGCAGGCGGAGGGCGAGGATGCCCCCGACGACGACCGTGATCCCCACCAGCAGAATGGTCAGCGTCGGCAGTGCGTCCACGTCGTCCCCCGTCGTCGTTCGTCGGTCACGGTGCGCGACCACGAGCGAGGGGGAGGCAACGGACGAATCGGCCGCGAGCGCGACGCACCGCCGTTCGTGGCGGGCCGCAGTGTATCAACGAACGCCGGGCCGATGAACGCTCGCGCGTCAGAGGACGCGGTCGTAGAGCTCGTCGAGTGGCAGACGGCAGTCGCACCCACGAACGGTGAGAGAACTCTCGAGCCCGGACTGCACCTCGCTGTGCCAACCGTCTGGCGTGCGGGCGTGGTGTTCGACCTTCGGCTCCGACTGATCGACGAGCAGGTAGTCGACGAGCGAGCCGATCTCCCGGTAGGCGGCGAGCTTCTCGCCGCGATCGACGGACTCGGTGGAGGGGGAGAGCACCTCGACGACCACCACGGGATCCAGCACGATGTCCCGGCGGTCGTCCTCGAAGGACGGGGGGTCGGCGACGACGAGCACGTCCGGGTAGTAGAACGCCCCGCGAGGCACTCGGACCTTCATGTCGCCGGGGTACACGAAGAACGGCTCGCCTCTCAGCCGGCTTCCGAGCAGCAACAGCAGGTTGTGGCAGAGCACGTTGTGTTCGTGACTCGCGCCGACCATCTCGCGGATCTCCCCGTCGATCCACTCACGTCGCGGTCCCGTGCCCGTTCGGTCGACGGCTAGGAACTCGGCAACGGTGTGACGGAGATCGACGCTCTCAGTGGCCATGGGAACCTCGACCGGTGACGAGACTCACCCAGTGTACCACCGAGCGGCACGGCGTGGGGACACGCGGTGTGGAAGCGTCACGCGGCCGGCGTGTGGACTTGGCCGTCGGTCTGGCCTTCGATGCGGAGCAGCAGCCGTTGGAGTAGCGTGGCGAGGATCGTGCGGTCCTCACTGGAGAGGATGTCGAGGATGTCGTCGACGCAGTTGCCGTACTTGGCGTCGGCGGCGGCGAGCAGTTCGCGGCCCCGCTCGGTCAGCGTCAGGAACCGCTTGCGGCGGTCGGTCTTGGAGCGGAGCCGGTACAGCAGGCCGCTGGTTCGCATGCGGTCGACGAGCGTGCTGATGCTCGACTCCGACTGCCGCAGTTTCTGGGCGAGCATCGACTGCGAGCAGCCCTCGGCGGCCGCCTCGCGGACGATCGAGAGGACCGAGTAGCGGATGTCGTTCAGGTCGAACTCGGCGAGCCGGTCGTTCAGAGCGGCCTTCGTCTCCTGGGCGACGAGGTTGAGTCGCGAGACGAGCTCGATCGCCTGTCGTTGTTCGGGGGTCGGCTGGGGGGCCGGCGGGAGCGGCTCGTCGTGGGAGGTCGGGGCCTGCCAGAGGGCCGGGGCGGCCGGTTGTTCGGCGGGAGCGGGCGTCGCGTGGTCTGCGTGCGGGGTCGCTGCGGCCGGGGGGGCGGCGAACGTGGCCGGTTCGGCCGGTCCCGTCGAGGGCTGCGGTTCCGCAGCATCCTGCGAGGGGACTCGGGCGACGTTGAAGGGGTGCACGTGAGAGTTGTACGACGAGGTCATGGCCACCACCGGTCCTGCGAAGCCGCCCGTGCGTGCCGTGAAGGCGAGGGCAGAGATTTGTGTCCTTGCTGGCATCGGCAGTCGGTGCTTCGTGACTGAAGGACAATTCGCTGCAATCGGTGGAATTCATCGAATCGGCAGAGTCGGCCCAGGTTGCCGGGACTGCCGGGCTGCTGGCGAACGGGCCGTTCGGCCCCGTAGGATGCGAGGCCGACCGGAGACCCGCCCACGGAGATCGACATGCCCCGTTCGTTGCTCGCCGCCCTGATGCTGCTCGTCGTCGGAAGCGGACCGGCAGAATCTGCCGATCCGAAGACCGACCGGCCGCCCAACGTGGTCATCGTGTTCGCGGACGACCTCGGGTACGGCGACCTCGGCTGCTTCGGCCACCCGACCATCCGCACGCCGAACCTGGACCGGATGGCGGCCGAGGGGATGCGGTTCACGCAGTTCTACGTCGGGGCGTCGGTCTGCACGCCCAGCCGGGCGGCACTGCTGACCGGCCGACTCCCGATTCGTTCGGGCATGTGCAGCGACAAGCGGCGGGTGCTGTTCCCCAACTCCGGCGGCGGCATCCCGGAGCGCGAGGTCACGCTGGCCGAGGCGCTCAAGGCCCGGGGCTACGCGACTGCCGCGATCGGCAAGTGGCACCTCGGCCACCTGCCCCGGTTCCTCCCCACGAACAACGGCTTCGACAGCTACTTCGGCATCCCGTACTCGAACGACATGGACCGCGTGGGGGGGAAGGGTCCGAAGGGGCGAGCCGTCTTCTGGGAGCCGAAGACCGAGTACTGGAACGTGCCGCTGATGCGGGACACGAAGATCGTTGAGCGGCCGGCCGACCAGACGACGATCACCAAGCGGTACAGCGAGGCGGCGGTCGAGTTCATCGAGGAGAACGCCGAGAAGCCGTTCTTCGTGTACCTCGCTCACAACCTCCCGCACATTCCGTTGTTCGCCTCGGACGAGTTCCTCGGCACGAGCCCCCGCGGTCTGTACGGCGACGTGGTGCAGGAGATCGACCACGGCGTCGGCCAGATTCTCGAGGCCCTCGAGGAACAGGGCATCGCCGAGAACACGATCGTCTGGTTCACCAGTGACAACGGGCCTTGGCTGCCGTTCGGCACGCACGGCGGCTCGGCCGGCCTCTTACGCGAGGGGAAGGGGAGCACTTGGGAAGGGGGCATGCGGGAGCCGACGATCGCCTGGTGGCCCGGCACCATTCCCGCCGGGTCCGTGACGACCGAGCTCGGCAGCACGATGGACGTCTACACGACCTCCGTGAAGTTGGCCGGCGGCGACGTGCCGGCCGACCGCATCGTCGACGGCGTCGATCTACGGCCGGTCCTCACGGGGAAGGGGCCCAGCCCACGGAAGTCGGTCCTCTACTACCGTGGCACGCGGGTCTTCGCCGTGCGGATGGGGCCGTGGAAGGTGCACTACGTGACCGAGTCCGGCTACCGCCGCGACCGCGTGGAGCACGAGACGCCGCTGGTGTTCCACCTCGAGCACGACCCGTCCGAGAAGCACGACGTGGCGAAGGACCACCCGGAGGTGATCGAGGCGGCGGCGAAGTTCGTCGCCGAGCACCGCGAGAAGCTCGTGCAGCCCCCGTCGCAGCTGGAGATCCCGCTGAAGAAGTAGTTCAGCGGGGGGCGTTCGCGTCGCCTGCGGCGAGCGTGCCTGGCCGGCCGACGAGGAGCAGCGTGCGGTCCTTCAGGAACTCGCGGCGACGGGAGAGGATCGTCGCGCTCGCCGGCAGGTGCGGACGGACGTTGTCCCACTGGTCCTCGGGGATCACGAGGAGGGCGTCGGCGTCGCCGGCGACGTGTGCGGCGGCCTCCTGCGGGCTCGCCGTCTCCGTGACCTGCCCGCCCGAGTAGAAGACGAGATTCGGGGCGAAGTAGGCGAAGACGGCCGTGCTGCCGCCCTCGGGTTCGCGTTGGCGGGCGTCCCGGCCGAGCGTCACGCCGTCCTGTTGCGTCGAGACGGCCGGTGCGGCCACGCCCATGATGGCGACGACGCAGCCGACGGCCCCGGCGAGCAGGGCCCGAACCGGTCGTTCGCCCGAACCGGTCTGCGACCAGACGAACACGCAGACACCGGCGACCAGCGAGGGCAGTCCGACGATCGCGAGCCACTCGTGGCCGAGCAACACGAAGTGTCCCGCCACGCCGGCGGCGACGGTCAGTCCCGCTCCACAGACGGCGAGGCTGAGGCCGCCGAGCCAGAGGCCGCGGTCCCACGTCGTGGACGCGGCCCAGCGTTCGAGTTGCCGGGCCGTGAGCAGGGCCAACGCCGGGTAGGCCGGCAGCACGTAGTTCGGCAGTTTCGTCCCGGCCAACGAGAACAGCAGCACGACGAGGCCGGCCCAGCAGATCAGGAAGCGGTGGGCGTCCGCCTCGGGCTCTTGTTCGGCCTGGGCGACCCAACCCGTTCTCCACGCCGCGGAGATCGCGTGGGCGAGGAACGGCGACCACGGGAAGAACCCGATCAGGATGGCCGGCACGTAGTAGACGATGGGGCCGTCGTGTCCCTCGAGCGAACTCGTGAACCGACGGACGTTGTCGTGCCAGAAGAAGGTCGAGCCCCACTCGCCGTTCGTCTGCATGCTGACCAGCAGGTACCAGGGGGCCGCGATGGCGATCGCGATTCCGAAGAGCATCAGCGGCCGCATCGCCCAGCCACACCTCCAGATGCGGGCCGGGGAGAGCAGCCGGGTGGTGTCGAGCAGCCATCGTTGCCATGCGGGTCGATCGTTCGCCGTCGGGTCGATCTCACGGCGGGCGTCGGTGGCCCAGAGCAAGTACAGCCCGATGACGCCCGTCGGCAAGATCACTCCGACGGGGCCTTTCGCCAGCACGGCGAGACCCATCGCGGCCGACACCGCCGTCCACCAGACGAGGCCGGGAAGCCCGTCGCGCGGGTCGGGCGACGCGAGGACGAACCGCCCGTTCTTCTGGACGACTCCGGCGACGAAGCACGTCATGGCGAGCGTGAAGGAGAACAGCAGGAACGGGTCCGGCGTGCAGGCCCGGCCGACGGCCGCGAACAGCAGTCCCGTCATCAGGACGACCGGGGCGAACAGGCCGACGCGTTCGCCGAACAGCAGGCGACCGCAGAAGTAGACGCAGACCAGCGTGCCGAGCGAGGCGACGGCCGAGAAGAACCGCGCGGCGAACTCCGTGACGCCGAACGTCGCGTACGACGCGGACATCAGCCAGTAGACGAGGGCCGGCTTCGCCGTCCGCAGGTTCCCGTTGAACGTGGGGACGACGTAGTTGCCGCTCTCGAACATCTCCCGTCCGCAGGAGGCGTTGAGGGCCTCGTCGCGGTCGAAGAGCCGCGCGCCGCCGAGGTTGCCGAAGAGCATCGCCCCGAGCGCCGCGAGGACGACGAGGCGGGGAAGCATGCGTCCGTGCATCGTGAATCCCGCTGAGGCCGCGGACCGGTCCCCGGTCCCGTCGGAGTTTCATCGGCCGAGGAGGGGCCCGACCGGCGGGGGACTCTAACAGCGAGTCCACGAACGGACAACGTGGGCTGCCCGGGTCCGGCTGGGTGGGCTGGGCGAGATGGGTGTCGTGCGGCCAAGTCGGGTTGACGCTGATCCGGAATCGCGTCACGCTTCGCCCGCCTCAGTACGGCGGACGCCTCGCGCGCGGACCGTCCGAGGTGGACCGACCGACTGCCGCAAGGGACTGCTGCACTCGTGGACGACCACGTTCTCCCCCTCGACCAACCCGTGGACCGCCCGTTGCACCGCCGTTGGTGGGTGCCGCTCGGGTTGCTGGGGCTCGGCGTCTGTGCCCTCGCGATCGACCTCCCGGTCTCCGCCTACTGCCACGGCGGGAACGCCCCGGGGCTGGTTCGCCAGATCGTCGAGAGCGGCGAGACGTTCGGGCACGCGATGGGCGTGTTGTTCGTGCTCTCGGCGATTGCCGTGCTCGACCCGGACCGCCGAAAGCTGCTGCCGCGGCTCGCGACCTGTTCTTGGATCGGCGGGCTCGTGGCCAACGTGGTGAAGATGTCGATCGCCCGGACGCGACCGCACCGCTTCGACCTCGAGAGCACGACCGACGCCCTCGCCACCTTCGACCGCTGGCTGCCGTTGTGGACCAGCGGCCACGGCGACCGCAGCTTTCCGTCGGCCCACACGACGAGCGCGTTCGGGCTGGCGATCGGACTGGCCGCCGTCTACCCGCGGGGCCGCGTGTTCTTCGTCGTGCTGGCCGCCGCCTGCGGTCTGCAGCGGGTCGAGTGTGGGGCGCACTACGTCAGCGACGTGTTCTGCGGGGCGGCCCTGGGCTGGGCCTGGGCGAGCCTCTGTCTCGAACGGAGCCCGCTGGCGAGGTTCTTCGACTCGCTCGAAGCAGTGCCGACCGACTCGGAGAAGGAGGCGACCGTCGATCTCGAGAGCCCGGTACGCGAAGTGGACGGAGAAGCGGCGTGACAGGGACCGAACGAGAAGTCGCTGGGGAGCGAACGAGAGCCGACTGTCCGCCGATCGTCTGGCCTCTCGGGGCATTCGTGACGACGACCGTCCTCCTCGCTGTCTGCGGTGTCGACCTCGGTCTGTCGCAAAGCCTCTTCGATGCGAACAGTGGAACGTGGTATTTCGAGAGGACCCACTTCCTGGACTTCGTCGATCACGTCGGACCCTACGCCGGCATCGCCATCGGCGTCGGGGCGCTCGCGACGTTCGTACTCGGCTTCTGGGTGCCGCGCCTCGAACACCACCGGCTGCCGGCGCTGTTCCTGGCACTCGTCGCGATCGTCGGGCCGTTCCTGATCGTGAACGCGATCGGGAAAGGGAGTTGGGGGCGGCCGCGCCCGAACAACCTGGCGGAGTTCGGTGCCGAAGCGGAGTACCGCGAGTTCTGGTCACCGGGGACGCAGCCGGGAATCCACAAGTCCTTCCCGTCGGGGCACGCGTCGATCGGCTTCTACCTCGTCGCACCGGCGTTCCTGTTCTACCGCCGGAACCGCCGTCGCTTCGCCCTGCTGTTCTCGGCCGGGCTCGCGTACGGGACGATGATGAGCGCGTCGCGGGTTCTGCAGGGTTCGCACTTCGTCACCGACGTCCTGTGGGCGGCGGGAGTGGTCTACCTGACGTGCGCCGTGCTGTACCGGGTGATCGACCCCGAGGGGGCGGCGGACTCCGAACGAGCCGACGAGTCGGACTCGGCCGACGACCAACCCGGACGGTCCGCCCTCGAGATCGCCGCTTGAGCGAGACCCGCTTCGTGACGACAGAGACCGCGACGTCCGACGAGCCGGTCTCGCCGCCGGCCGGTGAGAACGGCAACGGGAGCCGGATCCGCGTTCCCGAGACCGTGCCCGGTGCGGCCCCCGGTTCGCTGCAGGCGCCCAAGGGGGCGTATCCGTCGCGGATGACGGTCCACCGCATCGGACCGGACCTCTACGAGGAGACAACGTCCGACGACGCCGCGACGGTTCCGCACGACGCCGACCCGAACCGTCCGAGCAAGACGGCCGGCGGGGAGTTCGTCTGGGTCAACGTGAACGGGCTGGCGAACGTCGACCTCGTCTCGGCCCTCGGCAAGAAGTTCTCGCTGCACCCGCTCGCCCTCGAGGACACGCTGAACACCTACCAGCGCCCGAAGACCGAGGACTACGAGGACGTCCTGTTCGTCGTGCTCCGCATGCCGACGCCGCTGCCGGGGCACTCCGGCGAGAAGGGCCGCCGGCTGCGGACGCAGCAGTTCGCCCTGTTCCTCGGCCGCGACTTCGTCATCTCGATGCACGAGTACCCCGGCGAGTGCCTGGAACCGGTCCGCGAGCGACTCCGCGTGAACAGCGGCCGCATCCGCCGCAGCGGTCCGGACTACCTCGCCTACGCCCTGATCGACGCGATCGTCGACGCCTACTACCCCGGCATGGAGGGCTACTCGGAACTGATCGACGAGATGGAGGACCGCGTGGCGCGGCACACCGCCCACCGCACGCTGGCCCGCATCCACGTGCTGCGGCGGGATCTCCACGGGCTGCGGAAGACGATCTGGAAGACCCGCGACGCGGTGAACTTCCTGCTCCGCGACGACACGCCGCTCGTCGACGACGAGACCCGCTTCTATCTCCGGGACTGCTACGACCACACCGTGCAGCTGATCGACTTCGTCGAGTCGTTCCGCGAGATGTGCAGCGACCTCCGCGACTTCCACATGGCGACGGTGTCGCAGCGGGCGAACGACGTGATGAAGTTCCTGACCGTCACCGCGACGCTGTTCATCCCGCTGAACTTCGTCGCCGCGCTCTACGGCATGAACTTCGAGTGGATGCCCGAGCTGAAGTGGCCGTGGGGCTACCCGCTGGCGCTCACGGCGATGTTCGGCGTGGCGGGCAGCATGCTGTACCTGTTCCACCGTCGGGGCTGGCTGCGGAACGACGAGTAGCGTCAGTCCGCGGTCTCCAGCGAGCCGAGGGCGAACGCGACGTGCAGGGCCGTCCCGTACGGGAGGCCGTCCTCGTCCACGACGAACTTCGGGTGGTGGAGCCCGTGCCCGGTTCCCTTCTCCGGGTTGCCGACGCCGACGACGGCGAAGCAGCCGGGCACCTGCTGCGTGTAGAAGGCGAAGTCCTCGCCCCCCATCACCGGCGGCATCTCCTCGACCGCCTCGCTGCCGACGATCTCGCCGGCGACGCCCCGCGCGAACTCCCAGAGGCCCTCGTCGTTGACGACCGGCGGGTAGTCGTGGCCGGGGAACGTGACCTCGGCCGTGCAGCCGTTGACCTCGGCGACCGCGGTCGCGATCTCCGTGACTCGCTTCTGCAGGAAGCGGAAACCGTCCATCGTCAGCGAGCGGACCGTGCCGCGGAGCTGGACGCTGGGCGGGATGACGTTCGACGCGCTGCCGCCGTGGGTCTGGGTGATGCTGACGACGCCCGACTCGAGCGGGTCGATCTCACGGGAGACGATCGTCTGCAGCTCGAGGATGATCTTCGCCGAGGTCACGACGGGGTCGATGCAGGCGTGTGGCATGGCCGCGTGTCCCCCGCGGCCGTGAACCGTGATCTCGAGCTCGCCGGCCGCGGCGAGGAGCGGTCCGCTCCGGCCGGCGACCGAACCGGTCGGCAGGTAGGGCCAGACGTGCAGCCCGAAGATGCGATCGACCTTCGGCGACTCGAGTGCTCCCTCTTGGCACATCCGGTCGCCGCCGGCGCCCCCCTCCTCGGCCGGCTGGAAGATCAGCTTCACCGTGCCGGGCAGGTCCGCCTCGCGGCCCTTCAGCAACTTCGCCGCGCCGAGCAGCATGGCCGTGTGGCAGTCGTGCCCGCAGGCGTGCATGCGGCCGTCGATCTCGCTGCGGAAGTCGACGTCCGCCTCCTCCTGCATCGGGAGGGCGTCCATGTCGGCCCGCAACGCCACGCACGGGCCGTCGCCGGACCCGATCGTCGCGACCACGCCGGTCTCGGCGATGCCCGAGCGGTGCTCGACCTGTAGCTCGCCCAGCACGTTGGTGACGAGGCGGTTCGTCTCGACGAGGTCGAAGCCGATCTCCGGCCGACGGTGGATGCGACGACGGACGTCGACGATCCAGTCTCGTTCGCTCTTCGCGTCCGCGAGGATCTTGTCGTACTGCACGAAGGCCTCCGTGACCCGGTGGGTCTACTTCTTCTCGAACATCGCATTCGACCGGTCGCCCCGCGAGAGCAGGTACGCCATCAAGTCGAGCACCTCGTCCTCGTTCATCGTGTCGAGCAGGCCGGTCGGCATCATCGAGGACTTCGCCTGCGACATCTCGTCGATCTGCTTGCGGTCGACGCCGACGAGCGAGCCGGGGTCGAGCATGTTGGTCTGCACGCGGACCGAGTCGCCGGCGAGGTTCACGATCCGGCCGACGATCACCTTGCCGTCGAGCGTGACGATCTGCACGGCCGCGTACTGGTCGCTGACGACCTTCGACGGCTCGAGGACCGACTCGAGGACGTCCCGCGGGCTGAAGCGGCCGGACAGCGACGTGAGGTCCGGACCGACGGCCCCACCGCGGTTGTCGAAGCGGTGACAGCCGAAGCACGCCGCCGCCGCGAACATCTTGCGGCCGTTCTCGAAGTCCCGGGCCACGAGCTTCGTCTCCATCAGCGGCGCGAGTTCGGCCATCGTCCACTTCTTGACGAACTCACGCTTCTCCCCGGCGAAGACCGCGAGCGGATCCTTCGGCGGTTGCGCGTTCAGGATCGGCTCCAGAGACTTCTTCGTCTCGGCGTCGAGCAGTGCGACGGCGTCCTTCTTCAGGTTGTCGACGAAGAGCTTGAAGCTGGCCCCGCCGCCGTAGCCGAGCGCCCGCGTGTACCACTTGAAGTACCGCTCCCGGAGCTCGGGCGTCCAGCCGGTGCGGAGATGCCGGAGCGTCGCTGCCAAGTCGATCTGCTGTTCCTGCGTCGCCGCGTTCTCGAGGGCCGGGACGAGCTTCTCCGCGGCGTACGGGGCCTGCAGGTAGACCATCAACCGGGCGAGTCCCACGTTCACGTCGGGATCGCGGGCGTGGAACGCCTCTTCGACGCGGCGGACCATCTCCTCGCGTTCCTGCTCGTCGGGCGGGGCGACACGGACGAAGGTCAGCGTCAACACGCGAAGCAGCGTGTGCTTCTGCTGGGTGGAGAGCTGCTTCCAGTCGAGCTCGTCGATCGAGGCGAGGATCTCACGGCGGACACGGGCCCGTTCGAGGTCGGCGTCCGGATCGACCGTTGCCCAGTCCGGGGCGGGCGAGTCGATGTCCGGTTCCTTCCCCTTCTCCTTCCGCTCGAACGTGCGGGCGAGGCCCATCAGGGCCGTGAGCGCGGCCTGCGGGTCCTTCTCGTCGAACGCCTTCTGCATCCACTCCTCGCGGGGCCGGTGCTCGATCGCGATCCGGGCGGCATAGCGGACGAAGCGGTCCTCACTGCCGAGGTGCGGCCACGCCTTCGCGACCGTGGTCTCGTCGCCGCCGAGGTGGTGCGTCTCCAGTTCGCGTCGAGTCTTCCGAGCGTCCGCTCCTGCGTTTGCGACGGGCAGATCCGTGCGGTCGCCGGGGAACGTCACCCTGTAGAGCCCGGACTGCACCTTGCGGCCGCCGATGAGGAAGTACATCGCCCCGTCCTGCGGGTTGACGATCACGTCCGTCAGCGGCAGCGGGATGCCCGTGATGAACTCCTCGGGTTTGCCCGTGTAGCTCGCACCGTCCGCGTCGAGGTGCACGGCGTACAGCTTCCCGTAGCTCCAGTCCGCGGCGAACAGGGCCTGCTGGTACTTCGTGGGGAACTTCGCTCCGTAGCCGAAGCAGACGCCGGTCGGCGAGCCGGGGCCGATGTTGACGACGGGCGGGACGCTGTCCTCGAAGTGAACGGGCCACTTGCCGCCGCCGCTCCGCCAGCCGAACTCCGCCCCGCTGACCACGTGGCAAATCCGCGTCGGCCGGTACCAGGGCGTGTTCAGGTCCCACTCCATGTCGGCGTCGTAGGTGAAGAGCTCGCCCTCCGTGTTGTAGGCCGCGTCGAACTGGTTGCGGAAACCGCTGGCGATCAACTCCCACTTCTCGCCGTTCGGGTCGGTCTTGCAGATGAACCCGCCCGGGGCCCGCGTGCCCCGCATGAACCGCCCCTGCGGCCGTGGCAGCAGCCGGTCCTCGTCCCACGTCTGCGGGACGCGGGAGGTGTCGATCTTGGTCAGCGGCGTCAGGTTGCCGCAGACGACGACGATGTTCTCGCCGTCCGGATGCAGCAGCACGGCGTGCGGCCCGTGCTCGCCGCGACCGCCGAGAACGCGGAGCGACTTCACGGTGTCCAACTGGTCGTCGCCGTCGGAGTCGGTCACCCGGTACAGCCCGCCGGGGTACTGCTTCGTGCGGTTCACGCAGACGTAGAGACTGTCGAAGGCCCACAGCAGCCCCTGCGCCTCGCCGATGTCGGCCGGCACGGGCTCCACCTTCAAGTCCTTCGCCCCCAGGATGCCGGGCGGCGTGACGCGGTACAGGCGGCCGTACTGGTCGGAGACGTACAGCCGGCCCTTCGGGTCGGGGCACATGTTGACCCACGACCCCTGTTCGTCCTTCGGCACCGAGTACAGCAGCTCGACCTCGAATCCCTTCGCGACCTTCATCGACTCCGGCGAAGTCGCCTGTGGCTGCTTGAGCGGGGCGGCCGCGGCGAGGGCCGCCTCGTTGATCGTCTTCGCGAACGGTCCGGCCCCCAGAGCCGCGACGACCCGTGCGTCGGACCACTTGGAGTCGTCGAAGCCGACCTGCTTCCAACCGCGGTCGGCCGCCGTCGCCGTCTTCCAACTCTCGTCGCTCACGATCGTCCACGAATCACGCCAGCCGGAGTCGAATTCGAGCTTCGCCAGGAGACCGGCCGGTCCGGACTCGTTCTCGACGACGAGTGCGAGGACGTGCTGCTTCTGCTTGGCGTCGAGGTCGAGCGGCTTCGAGAGGTCGACGAACGCGGGCTTCGTCGGGTCGTCGTGGACGAGGACCTGCTCGCCGTCGACGAACACCGTCACGCGGTCGCCGGCGGCCAAGAACAGACGGGCCGAGGCCACGCCGCTCGAGTTGACCGGCTTGCGGAAGAAGACCCGCGGCGACTGCGACGCCTCTCGCGGCGTCGAAATCCAGTTGGGCGGTCCGGGCTTCGCCTGTTTCTTCCCCTGCGCGACGGCGAGGGCGGGCACGAGGATCAGCAGACAGGCGAGGGCGAAGCGTCGCGGCACGGGCTCTCTCCGTGGTGGGGTCTCCGGGTGAGACTCAAGGATCGATTCCCGCGGGACCGCTTGCAAGTGAGCGGCTGGCACCCTGACCGTTCCAATCCGCACGGCAATCGCGAAGAATGCAGATCGACGCCGACGCCGAACTGCGGAGACACCCTTCATGAACCTCGTCCAGTTTCCCGCCGAGGACCGCTCGAACGAGGCCCGCGAGATCGTGGCCTGCCACGAGCCGAAGGCGCTGCGGACCTTCACGCCGTCGCAGGCGGTGATCGAGAAGTCGGCCGGCTGCTTCCACTGGACGGCCGACGGCCGACGCCTCTACGACTACAGCTCCGGCGTCCTCGTCGCGAACCTCGGACACAATCCGAAGTCCTGGACGAAGCGGTTCCTGGACTACATGGGCTGGACGCCGGAGGCGATGGACTCGCCCGAGCACGGGGACTACCTCGCCGCCGTCGCCTCGTCCGCCTACAACGCCATCACGCCGCTCGAGGCCGCGGCGACCGGCCGACTCGTCGACAACATCTCCGCCAGCCTGCTCGGCCAACGGCTCGACTGCGTCGCCTGGTCGGCCTCCGGATCCGAGGCCGTCCAGAAGGCGCTCTGGTGCTGCCTTGAGTGGGGCCGGCCGCAGGGGAAGGACGTCATCGTCGCCACGCGGCACGGCTTCCACGGCAAGAAGGGACTCGCCGGGGCCGTCACCGGCGACGAACGCGACCCGGACCGTGACCCCCGCGTGCGATTCGTCTCCTTCCCGCGGGAGGAGATCGACGACGTGGCCAAGCACGGCAGCGAGATCAACCTCTCCCGCTTCGCCGACGAACTCGACGAACTGTACGACGAAGTGGGCGACCGCCTCTGTTGTCTGATCACCGAGCCGTACCTCGGCGGCGGCGGCAGCTACCACCCGCCCGCCGAGTACCTGCAACTCCTCGAGGAGTTCTGCCGCGAGCACGACATGTTGTTCGTCCTCGACGAGGTGCAGTCGAACTTCGGCCGCACGGGGCGGATGTGGGCCTTCGAGAAGTACGGCCTGGAGCCGGATTTCGTCTGCCTCGGCAAGGGACTCGGGAACGGCATCCCGGTCTCGGCGGCGGTGGGGCCCAGCCACGTGATGGGCCGCATGAAGTACGGCGCCCTCTCGGACACCTGGTCCGCCTCACCCGTCTCGTGTGCCGCCGTCCTCGCGACGCTCGACGAGTTCGAGGAGTCCGACGTGCTCGACAACACGCTCGTCCTCTCCCGGATCTTCTTCGAGGGCCTCGCCGGACTGAAGGAGACCGGCGTGATCGCCAAGGTCCGCGGCGAGGGAATGGTCTTCGGCATCGAGTGTGCCGACGTGAACGGCGTCCCCTCGCACGAAGTCGCCAACCACGTCGTCGAGGCCGCCTACCTCGGGCGAGACGGCGGCGACGGCATCCACTTCCTCGGCCCCCTCGCCGGCAACGTCCTCCGCGTCAGCCCGCCGATGACGATGACCGAGGAACAGGCCCGTACGTCGCTGGAACTGCTGCGTTCGATCCTCGTCGATCTTCACCGGTCGCTCAGCGCTGCCCCGGAGACCGCCCAGTCGGCCACCTGAACGAGAGCCAACGGCTGGGCACGTTCGTCCGCAACCCGCCGAGTTGGCGGGTCGTCGACGGCACTTCTATACTTCCGAAGTCCCATTCGCTCGCCCCCCTCCACCGGCTCAGCCGGCTCTCTCCATGGCGAACTCCGAAATCGTCGTTCGCGGCGCGCGGGAGCACAACCTGCGCGACGTCGATCTCGAAATCCCCCGCAACAAGCTGGTCGTGATGACCGGAGTCAGCGGCAGCGGCAAGAGCTCGCTCGCCTTCGACACGCTCTACGCCGAGGGCCAACGGCGGTACGTCGAGTCGCTCAGCAGCTACGCCCGGCAGTTCCTCGGGCAGATGCCCAAGCCGGACGTCGACTCGATCTCCGGCCTCGCCCCGACGATCTCCATCCAGCAGAAGACGAGCAGCCGCAACCCGCGGAGCACGGTCGGCACGATCACCGAGATCTACGACTACCTCCGCGTCCTCTACGCCCGCGTCGGCACGGGCCACTGCCCCGAGTGCGGCCAGGAGATCACGGCCCAGTCGACCGAGCGGATCGTCGACGCCATCGCGCTGCTTCCAGAGGGGACGAAGTTCCAGATCCTCGCCCCGGTGGTCCAGAAGCAGAAGGGCGAGTTCGCCGACCTGTTCGAGGACCTGTTGAAGCAGGGCTACCTCCGCGCCCGCGTCGACGGCGAGATCGTCGAGCTGACGAACGCCCCGAAGCTCAAGCGGCACTTCAAGCACGACATCGAGGTCGTCGTCGACCGACTGGTCGTGGGGAAGGTGAACCGCGCGCGACTCGCCGAAGCGGTCGAGCAGGCGGGGGATCTGTCCGGCGGAAGCGTGCTCGTGATTGCGGATCGTGGATTGCGGAATGCGGATTCCCCGGAGGGGACGGACTCGAACAAGGAACCCGCAACCCGCAATCCGCAAACCGAAATCCTCTACTCCACCAAGTACGCCTGCACGCCCTGCGGGATCGGGTTCGAGCCGCCGTCGCCGCAGCTGTTCAGCTTCAACAGCCCGCTCGGCATGTGTCTCGAGTGCAACGGCCTCGGCACGAAGTACGACTTCGTCCTCGACCGGCTGATCCCCGACCCGTCGAAGTCCGTCGCCAAGGGGGCGATCGAACTGCTCGGCCGCGTTCGCAAGATCGGCCGCTGGCGTCGTCACCTCGTCCTCGGCGGCATCGCCCACATCGAGAAGAAGCTCGGCCTCGCCGAGGGGGAACTGCTGGAGACGCCGTGGGAGGACGTCGACGAAGAACCGCGGAAGCTGTTCCTGTACGGGACCGGCAGCGAGCACGTCACCTACACGTGGCGGCACTCCGGCGGGTTGTGGAAGCACGGCGGCACCTGGGACGGCGTCGTCGCCGACCTCCTCAAGAGCTACCACGACACCCGCAACCCCATGCGGCGACGGCAGCTCGAGAAGTACATGGAGTTCGTCGACTGCCCCGCCTGCGGCACGGAGCGGCTGAACGAGCAGGCTCGAAACGTCTTCCTGACGTCGAAGTCGTTCGACGCGTGCGGAGACTGCCGGTCCCCCGGCTGCGCGTGCAACGGCAAAGCCACCTCACCGCCCCGGCCGCCAACCTCCCCATCACGCAGCAAGTCCAAGAAGCGATCGAAGAAGGGAGCGGCGTCACCAACGCGACTCTCGCTCCCGCAGGTCTGCGCCCTCAGCGTCGCCGACGCCGCCGCGTTCTTCGAGGAACTCGAACTCGACGAGACGGCCAGTACGATCGCCGAGGAGGCACTCAAGGAGATCCGCGGACGGCTCGGCTTCCTGCTCCGCTGCGGGCTCGACTACCTCACCCTCGACCGCCCCGCTCCCACGCTCTCCGGCGGCGAGAGCCAGCGAATCCGGCTCGCCGGGCAGATCGGCTGCGGCCTCGTCGGGGTCGTCTACGTGCTCGACGAACCGTCGATCGGCCTGCACCCGCGTGACAACAAGATGCTGCTCGCGTCGCTGGAGGACCTCCGCGACCAGGGGAACACGGTCATCGTCGTCGAGCACGACGAGGAGACGATGCGGGCCGCCGACCACATCGTCGACTTCGGCCCCGGCCCGGGCGTCCGCGGCGGCGAGATCGTCGTGGCCGGCGGGTACGACGACGTCGTGAACACCAAACGGAGCGTCACCGGCCAGTACCTCTCCGGCAAGGCGACCATTCCCGTCCCGAAGGGGCGGCGGCCCGGCAACGGGCACTCGCTGAAGCTCACCGGCCTGCGTCACAACAACTTGCGAAACGTCGACGTCGAGATCCCGCTCGGGGCGTTCGTCTGTGTGACCGGCGTCAGCGGCAGCGGCAAGAGCTCGTTCGTGAACGACGTCCTCTGGCAGGTCCTCAACCGCGACGTCAACAAAGGGAAGGGGACCCCCGGCGACCACGACGGGATCGCGGGGCTCGAGCACGTCGACAAGGCGATCGACATCGACCAGTCCCCCATCGGCCGCACGCCGCGGTCGAACCCGGCCACGTACGTCAAGCTGCTCGACGAGGTCCGCAAGCTGTTCACGCAGCTGCCCGAGTCGAAGATGCGGGGCTACAAGCCGGGGCGGTTCAGCTTCAACGTGGCCGGCGGCCGCTGCGAGGCGTGCGAGGGGCACGGGGCCAACAAGCTGGAGATGGACTTCCTCGCCGACATCTGGGTCACCTGCCCGGTCTGCAACGGGGACCGCTTCAACCACGAGACGCTCGAAGTCCGCTACAAGGGGCGGAACATCGCCGAGATTCTCGACATGGACGTGCAGGAGGCGCTCGAGCACTTCCGCAACGTCCCCAAGGTCCGGAAGCTCCTCCAGACGCTGCACGACGTGGGGCTCGACTACCTCAAGCTCGGCCAGCCCTCGCCCACGCTCTCCGGCGGCGAGGCTCAGCGGATCAAACTCGCCCGCGAGCTCGGCAAGCGATCGACGGGCCAGACCTTCTACCTGCTCGACGAGCCGACGACGGGCCTCCACTTCGCCGACGTCCACAAGCTGCTCGACGTGCTGCACGGCTTCGTCGAGGCGGGCAACACGGTGCTCGTCGTCGAGCACAGCCTCGACGTCGTCAAGACGGCCGACTGGATCGTCGATCTCGGCCTGGAAGGTGGCGTGGGCGGCGGGCGGATCGTCGCCGTTGGCACTCCGGAGGACGTGGCCGCGTGCGAGGAGTCGCACACCGGGGCCGCGTTGCGGGAACTACCGGAGTTTCGCGACGGGGCGATCGGGCGATCGGGAGACGGGGGGAAACGCAAAGGTGGGCGTCGCAAGAAGAAGCCCCTCACCTCCCCGTCCCCCAACCTCCCGACCCCACGTTGGCAGCTCGCCGACTCCTACACCCGCGAGATCCACAACGGCGAGTCGGCCTCGATCGTCGTCCGCGGGGCGGAGCAGCACAATCTGCAGCACGTCGACCTCGAGGTGCCCCGCAACCGGATGAGCGTCTTCTCCGGGCCCAGCGGCAGCGGCAAGACGTCGCTCGCGATGGACACCCTCTACGCGGAGGGACAACGGCGGTACGTCGAGTCGCTCTCCGCGTACGCCCGGCAGTTCCTCGGGCAGATGCCGAAGCCGCGGGTCGAGCACGTGCACGGCCTCTCCCCGGCGATCGCCATCGAACAGAAGTCGACCGGCCACACCCCCCGCAGCACGGTCGGCACGGTCACCGAGATCTACGACTACCTTCGCGTCCTCTACGCCCGCCTGGGCGACCCGTACTGCCCCGAGTGTGCGGTCCCCGTCGAGACGCAGACGACCGACCAGGTGATCGACCGGCTGATGAGCCTCGACGAGGGGACGAAGCTCGTGCTGCTCGCGCCGCTCGACGTCGCGGTCGGGACGAAGTTCGAGACCGTCTGGGACCGACTGCAGGGGCAGGGGTTCCTCCGCGTCCGTATCGACGGCACGACGCACCGCCTGGAGGACGTCCCCGAACTCGACCAGCGGACCCGTCACGAGATCGAGGTCGTCGTCGACCGGATCGTCGTGAAGGACGACAACCGCGGTCGCATCGCCGACTCGGTCGAGTCGGCCTTCGACCTCGGCAAGGGGATGCTGCGGGTCGGTCACGTCGACGCGGACCGGGACGAACCGGACTGGCGAGTCGAGCCGTTCAGCCTGCACCGCGTCTGCCACGCCTGCGGCAAGAGTTTCGAGCGACTCGCCCCGCACCACTTCTCGTTCAACAGCCCGCTCGGCTGGTGCGAGTCGTGCGAGGGACTGGGCACGCAGCAGGGGACGAACCTCGCCGTGCTGCTCGACGACCCGCACCGCAGTCTCGCCGACGCCGCCGTTGCCGCGTGGCCGGACCCGTCGACGAGTTCGCTGTTCGCCGTGATGCTCGACGAGATGGCCCGCGTCGAGGGGCTGCCGCTCGACGTGCCGTTCAACCAGTTGTCTCCGGCCGACCAGCGGAAGGTGCTGTACGGCACGGGTGAGCGGTGGTTCGAGGTCGTCCCACCGGCCGGGTCTTCCTCGTTCTGGTTCCAGTACAAGGGGCTGTTCCCGGCGGTCGAGGAGGCGTCGCGGGTCTCGTACACCTACCGGGCGAAGCTGCAGAACATGCAGGGCGAGGTGCCCTGTTCCACGTGCGGCGGCAGCCGGATCCGGGAGGACGCCGCCGCCGTCCGCCTCCGCGGCAAGACGATTCAGCAGCTCTGCGAGATGCCGTTGTCCGACGCGCTCGGCTTCCTTCGCGAGACGAACCTCGACGACCGCGAGCAGCGGATCGCCGGCGAACTGCTGGAGGAGGCGACCGGACGGCTGTCGTTCCTCGTCGACGTCGGGTTGCACTACCTGACGATGTCGCGTCCGCTGCCGACGCTCTCCGGCGGCGAGACGCAGCGGATTCGCCTCGCCGGCCAGATCGGCCGAGCGCTCACCGGGGTGCTGTACGTCCTCGACGAGCCGACGATCGGCCTGCACCCGCGCGACAACGGACTGCTCATCCGCGCGATCGAACGACTTCGCGACATCGGCAACACGGTTCTCCTCGTCGAACACGACCGCGAGGTGATCGAGGCGAGCGACCGCCTGTTCGACTTCGGCCCCGGAGCCGGCCGGCTCGGCGGGACGGTCGTCGCCGAGGGAACGCCGAAGCAGCTGGCGAAGCGGAAGGCCTCGTTGACCGGTCGGTATCTGTCGAACAAGGCCGAGATTCCGATTCCCAAGTCGCGGCGGATGGCCTCGCTGGACAGGGTCGAGAGTCAAGGGTCAAGAGTCGAGAGCCAGAAGACCCAAGCCGACGCCTCGGCGTCGGCCGGATCCTCTCAACTCTCAACCCTCAACTCTCAACTGCCGCCCGGCGGCGGCTGGCTCGAACTCCTCGGTGCCCGGCTGAACAACCTCCGTGACGTCGATCTCCGCATCCCGCTCGGGACGTTCACCGTGGTGACGGGCGTCTCCGGGTCCGGGAAGAGTTCGCTGATCGAGGACACGCTTGCGCGGGCCGTCTCGAAGACGCTGCACCGAGCCCAGGTCCAGCCGGGGCCGCACGACGAGGTTCGCGGACTCGAACTCGTCAACAAGATCATCGTGGTCGACCAGCAGCCGCTTGGCAGCACGCCGGCCTCGAACCCGGCCACGTACACGGGCGTCTTCGACCACGTCCGCGAGCTGTTCTGCCGCATGCCGGAGTCGAAGATTCGCGGCTACCGGCCGGGGCGGTTCAGCTTCAACAGGCCGGGCGGCCGCTGCGAGGACTGCGAGGGGAACGGCCAGCGGTGCATCGAGATGCACTTCCTGCCCGACGTGTGGGTCGAGTGCGAGACCTGCAAGGGGAAGCGTTACAACCGCGAGACGCTCGCCGTGCGTTACCGCGGCAAGTCGATCGCCGACGTGCTGGAGATGCCGATCGGCGAGGCGAACGAGCTCTTCCAGAACATCCCCAAGATCCGCGCGTACCTCTCGACGCTGTGCGCGATCGGCCTCGACTACCTGACGCTCGGGCAGCCGGCTCCGACTCTCTCCGGCGGCGAGGCCCAGCGGGTGAAGCTCGCGAGCGAACTCGCCCGCCCGAGTACCGGTCAGACGCTGTACGTCCTCGACGAACCGACGACCGGCCTGCACTTCGACGACGTGGCGAAGCTCCTGAAGGTGCTGGAGTCGCTCGTCGAGGCCGGGAACACGGTCGTCGTGGTCGAGCACAACCTGGACGTCATCAAGACGGCCGACTGGATCGTCGACGTCGGCCCGGACGCCGGCAGCGACGGCGGGCGGATCGTCGTCGAGGGGACGCCGGAGGACGTGGTGGCGTTCTCGAAAGCGGAAGGTGGAAAGAGGAAGGCGGGTGAGTTGCGGTCGTACACTGGCGAGATTCTCGCAGACGTGCTCGAGTCCGGGACGCGGGCCGAGCGTGAGGTCTTCGACGCCAAGGCGGCCGCGCGCAAGCAGGAGGGGGACCTCGAACTCGCCCAGGTCGGCAAGGACGCCAAGATGCCGTGGGAGCGGGACGGCCGCCGGTGGCACACGGCCGACCGGCTCGCTCACAACGGCCAGCCCGCCAAGTGGGAGGGGGAGGCGCTTGCCTTCGTCGTCGACGCGATCCAGGAGGCAGGCGGCTTCCACGGGACCAACTGGGGCGAGCGGGGCGTCGTCGAGGTCACGAACGAGCGCAGGCAGGGAGGCTGGTTCCTGCACGCCCTCACCGGCGACGAGTGGCTGCTGACCCTCAAGTTCCGCGTGAAGAAGAGCACCTTCGACCAGAAGTCGCTCGCCCGTCGTCTAGAGCTGAAGCCGGTCAACGACCTCGACGAGATCCAGGTCTACAACCGCGGCGACCGCGTGAAGGCGAAGAACCTGAAGCAGCCGTGGCAGGAGGTCACGCTCACCGTCCACTGGCTCCACGAGATCGACACGCCGGAGTTCCGCGACTTCCTCGCCGAGGCGGTCGAGGCGTACTTCGCCCAGGCCAACCGGGAGAAGCTCGACCCCGAGTCGCTGACGCCGTGGAAGGTGCTCGGCCGGAAGTGGCACGTCTCGCGGAAGGGGTTCCTGTCCGGCAAGAAGACGTACTGGGAGGCCGAGACGCTGGAGCGGATGTTCGACCTCGTCGAGCGACAGGTCCCGAAGGCGAAGTTCGACTGGGGCGCGAAGGTGCTCGTCAACGTGAAGAAGGGGTCGAGGCGAGTCGCCACGATCCACACGAAACGTCGTGAGGGAATCGACCTCGTACTGCACGTCGAGAAGGGGTCGCTCGCGCTAGGCCGCATTGCCGACTATGGCATCGACCGGGAGATCACGCCCGGCAAGAACGGCGTCGACACGGCCCGCATCCGCGTGCGGACCGACGAGCAGGTGGACGAACTCGAGGACCTCCTCGCCGAGGTGCTCGGCTGAGTCAGGCCGGGTCGGTGACGTGGAGCGTCGTGTTCACGACGTAGTCGGCGACCTTGGGGCGGTACTCCTCCATGTGCGGTGCCGCGAGGTGGGCTTCGAGGTGCGGCACGCTCTCCCACTTCTCGACGATCGTGACGAGGTTCTCGTCGGTGTGCTGTGCGCCGATGTCGGTGGCGGCGGGCACCGTGGGGCCGTACTCGATGCAGCCCGCCTCGGCGCGGACCGGCTCGACGATCTTCTGGAACTCGGCGAGGAAGGCGTCGCGAGTGCCGGGCTTCACTTCGATGTGGGCGATGACGTGGATCATGGTCGGGAGTTTCGAGTTGGTGGTTTCGGGTTTCGAGTTGTTCAGCCCTTCGCGGCGAACTGCACCGTCTGGAAGCCGGCGCGGCGGGCGGTGTGGTAGACGCGGAGCACGTCCTCCATCGGCACGTCGGGATCGACGGAGAGGATGACGGGTACGTCGGCGGAGATGTTGGCGAGGGCGACGAGCTGGGCTTCGAGCGTTCGCGGGTCGTGGTGCACGGTCGCGGCGACGGTCGCCGTCGTCGTGTCGCCGTCGCGGACGAGCTGGATCCGCACGTCCCCCAAGGGAAGGTCCTGGGGGTCGATCTCGGCGGCGGCAACCGCGCCGCCGGACAGCGGAGTCGAGAGGAGCTTCTCCGGGTCACGACCGATCGAGGCGCAGACGAAGAAGACGAGCAACAGGAAGACGACGTCGATCATCGGCGTCATCGTCCGGTCGTCCTGCAGTTCCTGTCGGCGGTGGTGTTGGCTGGGCGTGCGCACCGGAGGTCCTCAGCCGTTCGGCTCGCGGACGGTGAACTTCAGGTTGGCGACGTTCGCGCGGGCGCAGACGAGCAGCAGCGGCTCGACGACGCCGTAGGGAGTCCGGCGGTCGGTCCGCAGCCGCACCTCGAACTCGTCGCCGAAGTCGATCGCTCCCTGCTGGACGAGGGCCTCGACGCGTTCCCGCGGGACGACCTCGCCGCGGACGTAGAAGCGGCCGTCGACGGTGACCGTGGCCGTCATCCGTTTCGGGTTGCCGGCCTCGTCGTCCTCCTCGGCGTCGGCGAGCCTGGTCGGGTCGATCTCCTCCGGGACCACGTCCTCCGTGCGGGCGAAGTGGCTGGCGGCGAGGAAGAAGATGATCAGCAGGAAGACGACGTCGATGAGCGGCGTGATGTTGAACCGCAGCCCGTGCGGCCGGGTACGCGAGGGAGGCCTCATGGCTGGTGCTCTCGTTGAACCACGAAATACGCGAACGACACGAAAGTCGATCCGAGGTTGGACTCAGTCCTACCAGTTGAAGATCAGTTGTCCGAGCGTCTTCGGCTTCCAGTACTCGAGCTGTTCAATCTCGGCCTCCGCAAGCTTCTTGGTCATGGACTTCGCGAGTGGTCGGTCGAGTTCGCGTCTCGTCAGCACGCGGTAGGTGCCGTGACTCGACAGAGCCGCGTGCAGGTCGGCGTGATCGACGAAGGTCAGCGGCTGGTCGAGCGAACGGGCGAAGGCGACGTAGGAATGGGTGCCGTTCAGCAGCACGTGGAGCCTGCCACCGCGGATCTCGATCAGGAATCCGAAGAAGCTCCTGCCAATTGGTACGGCGGTCGACGACTCCAGTACGTTGGCACCCACCGACACGCAGACGTCGAAGAGGTCTCTGCGAAACGCTTCTGAATCGGTCTCCGGCGGCGGCCGATCGCTGATGCTCGAGAATCCGGTGATCCCCCGCGGAACGCTTTCGTGTGGTTCGTGTATTTCGTGGTCTCCAACCGCGACCCGCTCCGAACTCGTCAAGGCTGCCTCTCCGCGTCCGGCGCCCGACGCGTTCCGGGCCGCTTGGTCGGTCGTCGCTTCGCCTCGGTGCGTTTCAGGTCGGCGAAGAGGTGGTCGGCGAGTTGGGTGGCCTCGTCGGTGAGGCCTTCGATGCGGTTGCGGAAGATGCCGTAGCCGGCGAGGGCCGGAACGGCGACGCCGAGGCCGAGCAGGGTGGTGACGAGGGCCCGCGTGATGCCGGGGGCGAGCTCGGCCACCTGCGGGTTGGCCTTCGACTCGAACGCGAGGAACGCGCCGATCATGCCCCAGACGGTGCCGAGCAGGCCCAGCATGGGGGCGATGGTCCCGATGATCGAGAGGTACTCGATCTTCCGGTACAATCGCGAGGTCTGGGCGACGGCCGTGTCCTCCACGGCCTTCTCGACGGCGGCGTAGCCCAGGTCGGACTCGCCGAGCCCCGTGTCGATCAGCCGGCCGAGGAAGCTGCGACTCTCGCGAGCGCGCTTCCGCGCGTCGTCCATGCGGCCGCCCTTGAGGTCGGCGTGGACCTCCTCGAGCAGGCCAGACGGGAGAATCGTCGAGCCCTGGATCGACATGGTGTGCTCGACGATCAACGCGAGCATCGCCACGCTGAGGGCGAGGATCACGCCGCCGATGATGCCCGAGGCCCGGACGAGCTCTTGGAAGTCGATCGTCGGTTCGCTCTCGGTCGCCGACTCGGTGTCCGCCGCCTCGGCCGAGGGCTGGGGCGGGGCGACCGGCTGGGCGAGGGTGGTGGAGACGAAGCCGACGAGCAGCAGCGCGAGGAGCGGCACGAGCCAGTTCGGGGCCGGGAAGCGGCGTGCGGTCATTCCGTGTCCCCGTCCGTTGGGGTGGCTTCGTCACGCGGGGCCGTCATCTCCGCGACGGAGGAGCGGGCGTCGTCCGCGAAGGGCGTGTGACCGTAGCGTGCAACGACTTCGCGGTACAAGACGAATGCCCGGTCGTCCTGCCCGATGCGGCGGAGCGACTCGGCCGCCTCGACGAGGCAGCGGGCGGCGAGGTACGGGTCGTGGTCGTCGACCAACGGCGACCAGAGCAGCGCCATTGCCGCCCGGTCGTGCTGCCCGGCCCGTTCGTAGCCCCGTCCGAGGACGAGGTTCGGACCGGTCCGCAGTCGCTCGG
Organism: Planctomycetaceae bacterium; assembly: GCA_028284885.1. Lineage (GTDB taxonomy): Bacteria > Planctomycetota > Planctomycetia > Planctomycetales > Planctomycetaceae > JANQQW01. The sequence continues at coordinate 2,866 of JANQQW010000108.1, read as the reverse complement.
GCAGCTCGTCGAACCGCCGCTGCCAGCCGGAGACCTCGTGCTCGGTCAGGCCGGGGGCCAGCCGTGTCCGCCACTGCTGTGCCAGGGCGAGCGACCGTACGCGGTCGTCGCGCGACGTCGTGAGCCGTCGGAGCACGGCCGTCGCCTCGTCGCGACTCTCGGCGTGTGCCAACAGCAGGCTCGTGCCGACCAGTCGCATTGGCTCGAGTTCGTGAACCAGCAGCAGTCGGGCCTCTCGAACGGTCGCCGCGTCGAGCGGTTCGTTCGACCATGCCAACGGGATCAGGTGGAACGAACGCGTCGCGGGGTCGCTCTCGAGGAGCAGGGCGAACCGGGTGCGGGCCGACCGTCCGTCGCCGGTCGCGAGTGCCGTGCGGACGAGCAGGGCGAGGATCTCGCGACGCACCCACTGCCGCTGTTCCGCACCGAGGGCGAACTCCAACTCGCGGGCGGCCTCGTCGAACTCGCCCGCCTTCAGCGCGCTGCTGCCGCGAACGTGGTGTTCCGAACGCCCCGTGGTGACGGCGACGACGTCCTCGGCAGGGTACGTGGTCTCACGGCCGCCACGGGTGACGCGGATGGTCAGCTCGCGGCCCGTGAAGTCGAGGATCGTCCCCTTCTGGACGAAGCGACCCCCGGACTTCGAGCGGATCACGACCTCGTCGCGCGCATCGTCGTCGGCGTGGGCGAGACCAGCGGAGGCGAGCAGGGAGAGCAGCGTTCTCACGGCGAGCGACACTCGCCTCGGTGACTTCGTCGCTCGTCTCGTGTGCATGCCGGGGCCGTGGGCGAGTGGAGGCTTCAGGAGCCGAGTTGTCCGACGCGGACGTAGCGGTAGACGCCGCCGTTCTCGTTGGCGAGCTTGCCGAGCGTGGTGCGGACGGTCGGAGCCGGTCCCTCGCCGAACTCGATGCAGTGGATGCGGGCCCCCGCCGTGTCGTTGCGGCGGAGAATGCGGGTTCGTCGGGCGCGGTCGAGTTCCACGGCGTCGCCGTCGGTGAGGAAGTAGACGACGTCGGGCGAGTACGCGAGCGACTTCATCAACGCCTGCTCGCGGTCGGTCCCCCCGTCGAGGTGCTGCAGGCCGCCGAGGTACTGTCGCGTCTTGGTCTTGTTGACGTCGGTGGCGGGGAACGGCCCGGCCGTGTCGTCGAGCGTCATCGGCATCGTGCGGTGGTCGTACAGCAGTACCTGGAACCGTTGCTTGGGAAGCAGCGTTTGCAGACTCGCCAGGAGCTGGGTGCGTGCCGAGTTGAGCTTCGGGCCGACCATGCTGCCGGAGACGTCGATGACGTAGACGATGCGAGCCCCCTTGTCGCGAATGCCGAAGAACCGCGTCTCCCCCGCGGCCAGCCCGCTCAGGGCGCCGGGGTTGCGGATGCCACCGTCGCGAACGGGGTCGAAGACGTCGTTCGGCACGCCGCTGCGGGAGGGTGTCAGGCTGCCCGCCCCGATTCCCTTCGGGTCGCGCGAGGGGAGTTCGAGTTCCGCCGGAGCCTCGGCTGGAACCTCGGAGCCCGGTGCCCCGGCCTGACGGCTTCCGCCCGCGGCCCGCTCGGCCGGACGGTCGTCGGATCTGTCCGACTCGTCCGCCGTCTTGTCCGGCCGATCCGTGGGCGAGGACTCGACCACGACGCCGACGCTGTGGAACATCTCACCGCCTCCCCCGCCGGGGAGTTCGCTGGGCGGGCCCAGCCACCGTCCCGCGCTCGTTGCGACGAGGATGACGAGCAGGGCGTGGACGACCAACGAGGCGATCCAGGTGACCGGACCGAGGGTCCGCGGGCGTTCGTTCTCGATGGTGGCCGTCGGCACGGTCGAGCCTCGTTTCGGCGGCGGAAGGGGTTGGTCAGCGCGGCGTCCCGGGCGGGGAGACGATCCTCGGCTGCAACTTCTGGATGTACTGCTCGGTCAGGTCCCGTGGGAACACACCCGTGGGCGGCTTGAACGTGAACAGCGAGGCGTCGATCGGCTCGCCGAGCGTCGGCTCGCCGAACTCCAGAGAGACGAGCAGTTCGTTCGCCCCCTCCCCGTCGGCGGCGTTCTTCAGGTAGACGATCCGCCGCGGAAACAGCTTCGCGTCGAGGTGGACGTCGATCCGGTCGGGAATGTAGCGGTCGATGCGGGCCTCGCCGAACGACTTGCGGAAGTCCTCGCTCCAGTGGCCGCCCACTACGTACTCCGTCTGGCCGTCCTTCTCGCGTTTCTCGACCTTGTCGAACTCGGTCGCCTCCTCGACGGCCCGGATCATCTCCGGCAGCCCGCCCAGTCCGAGCTCCGTCTTCAGCATCTGTTCGCCGGTGACCCCCTGCGTCCGGGCGACCTGCAGGATGGGACGGACCTTGCGAAGAGTCAGCCGCACCTCGTCGCCGACCGTGTACTGCGTCCACAGGTCCTGGCCGTCGCAGACCTGCAGGATGTCGCCCTTCACCTGCCCGACCTGCGTGTGGAACTCCAGCCGGCTGCGGAGGTTCGTGCCCTGCAGGTACTGGCCGTAGGCCCGAGACGAACGGTCGCCGAAGTGCGTCCGCTGGGTGATCTTCATTTGGATCGTGGAGTACGCGGCCAGTCGTTTGCGCGCCTCGGAGACGATCTCCTCCGGACTCAGGGACTGCTTCGCGCGCTCACCGTCGGCCGGGGCGGGGCCGTCGTCGGCGCGGGCGGCTCCTCCGTGAGCGAACGAGCCGAGGGCGACCGCGAGCAGTGCGGTGGTGCGGGCGCAAAGCATCGGGACGGAAGGGTTTCGAGTGGGCATCGTGTTCCGAACGTAACGGTTTTTCCAAAGAAGCCGGTTGTGCACGGCCGAAACAGAGAAGGCCCGCGCCACGGGGTGCGGGACTCGACCGATGCAACCACCGGACGAGTA
>JANQQW010000166.1 GCA_028284885.1 Planctomycetaceae bacterium | reverse complement strand
GGGGTGGGGGACCTCTCCGGTTGCATCGGCACGCCCCGATGACTCGCTCGCCCGATTCCACTCCCGCGATACCGGACCCGCACAGCCCGCACGACCCTCAACGACCCGGCCGCGGCTCTCCCTTCGGAGCGGTCTTCAGGTACGCCGCGGCGATCGACTCGGGAACGAGCTCGATCCGCCGGCAGTCCATGACGGCCGCCTTCGCCTTCTTCACGGCCCGAAGCTGCAGTGTCTGCTCGCCGGCCGGGAGGTCGAGCGTGCCGAGCGTTCGCCACTTGAACTCCTGGAAGTGGCCCGTCTCCTCGACGACGAAGTCGAGCTGCCGTTCGCCGACCGAGAGGCGAGCGTCGCTGCCGCCCTGACCCTTGCCACACCCCTGCAGGATGCGGACGACGTACTTCCCGGCGGGGGCGTCGAACTTCCACTCGGCCCAGTCGTCGGCGTTCACCCAGAAGCCGACCGTGTTCTTGTGCGGCAACGGTTCGTACTGCAGCTTCTGCCCGTGGACGACGGCGTGATGGGCGTGGAGCCGGACGACACCCTTCTCGCCCGGCTTCTCGACCCACGGCTCCGTCGGCAGGTACGGCCGGCCGACGGTCTCCAGCACGATCGGCTGCGACTCGCCCGTCGGCACCGGGACGACCTGAATGGTCCAGGTCGTCGGCGTCTGCCGGAACTTGAGCGGCTTCTCCGGATGCCCGCTCCAGTACGCCTTGCCGATCGGGTTGTCGAGCCGCGGGAACGAGAGAGTGGCCTTCTCGTTCGGCACGTGGAACAGCACGGCCGAGTCGGACCGCATCGCCGTCCCGACCGAGGGCTTCAACTCCGGCCAGTCGACGGCTCCGGCGAGTCGATCGGGCTGCGGAGCGTCCTCGCCGAGAACACCGGTCGCGAGAACGGCAGCGAGAACGGGAACGACGAATAGTCGAAGAGGCACGGGCGAGCGCTCCGGAGTCGTGGCGTTGGTTCAACGAGCACAGCCTACCCGAGCCCGGTCGTCAACGCCTCCCGCACGCGTCGATCGCAGACATCGACGCAGTTCGTTCACCCGACGGCTTCGCGGTGGATCTTGGCGAGGTGGGTGGCGGCGGGGGAGTCGTCGGCTTTCACAGGGAGCGGTTCGTCGAGGCCGACGACGTGGACTCGGTAGTAGCGCTCGGCGTCTTCCCCGTTCTCCGCCGGCCCGAACAGGCCGGTCCACTCGCCGGCGGCCTCGGGGTCGAAGGGGAGCACCTCGATCCGCGTGATGTGGGCCACGTTGACGAGAACCTCGCCGGGGAGGCCGGGCAGCGGGAACTTCAGGAACATGACGCGTCCTCGCGGGTGGGGGCGGTCGCCGGGCAGTGTGTCTTCTTGGATGATCGTGGTCGGGCGGATGGGATGCCACCGCGGAGTTCAATGCATCGCGGCGAACTCTGATCGGGGGATGCAACCAGCCGATGTCCCCTCACCCCGGCCCTCTCCCCGGGGAGAGGGTGCCGTGCGGTTTGCGCGGGGGGAGCGGCGTGTTCAGCGGGGGCCGTGGGGGATCGGGGGGAGTCGCAGGACGAGGTCCTCGTCCTCGCTCGCCATCAGGTGGAGGACGTTCCACGCGTCGGTCCGCCGGTTCCGCTCGACTCGCCGTTTCGTCGAACGCTGCTCTTCGGTCCAACCGACCCAGTCCGACTCCTGCTTCTCGGCGTCGTACTCCAGTCGTCGTGCGTTGCGGCGTTCGAGGGTTTCGTAGTCGCGGATGCTGCGCTCGTACGCGGCGACGGCTCGGTCGAACCGCTCGTGGTCGGTCCACTCGACCCAGCGACCCCCGCGGAGTCCGACGACGTAACGCCCCTCGTCGTTCTCGAGAGTCGACACACCGCCCTGGCAGCCCGCCGCGACGGCGAGCAGCAGGGCCAGGGCACACGACGTCCCGTGGGACCGCATCGTTCGGCCTCCTTCACGACGAGGCGACTCAAGCCGCGCGGCGGGTTTCACGGGGTGTCTCGACCGGCACCGCGAGCGGCTTCCGGGCGACGGCGAGGAGGTTCTTGCCGAACGGCAGCGGCAGCAGCTTCTCGACCCGCGACACGAGCGGCACGGCGAAGCGGTCGTAGGTGGTGGCGGCTCCGGCGTCGAAGCGGTCGCGTTTGAGCACGCGGCCCATCACGAACCACGGCAGGACGCCGGCCGAGTCGAAGAAGTGGAGGCGGTCGACGTCGAATCCGGTTTCGTCGAGTTGCCGCTTCAGGCCGGTGTGGGAGTAGCGGCGGTAGTGGTCGACGAGGGCGTCGAGCGTGCCGTAGATCCACTGGAGGGCCGGGACGAACAGCAGCAGCGAGCCGCCCGGCTTCAACAGCGAGTACAGCGTCCGGAGCATCGAATCGTCGTGTTCGACGTGTTCCAGCACGTTGACCAGCACGACGGCGTCGAAGGTTCCCGCCACATGCGGCCCGGCCCAGTCGTCGACGTACCCCTGCACGGGCGTGACCTCGGGGCGGTCGGCGAACCGCCGTTGCAGCTTGGGGAACAGGTTGGCGGCCGGTTCGACGAGGACGAGTTCGTCGACCTCGTCGAGGTAGTAGGAGGCGAAGTTGCCGATGCCGGCCCCGACCTCGACGACGCGGCCGCGGAGGGCCGGGCCGAAGCGGTCGAGAATCCAGCGGTTGTAGTTGGGCAGGTCGGCGAGGGCCTCGAGGTCCTGGCCGTCGTAGGCGAAGTCGCTCGACTCGGCGGGGCGGGGTCCGTCCGTGGACATACCGTTCTTCCCGATTGGGGGCGGAGGGGCGTGTCGCTTTAGATCGGTTCGCGGGTCGGGTCAAGATCAGGCGAAGCCGACGACGGCTTGGGTGCTGACGAGAGTGGCGTCGGGCACCTCTGGAATTCGGCGGCAACTCTTCGTCCCCCTCTCCCCCGCTGGTTGCGTCCCACTACGGTGGTGTGTCGCCGCGGGGGAGAGGGTCGGAGTGACGCGTCCCGTCGGCCCCTCTCCCCAGCCCTCTCCCCGCCACCACGTCGTTCAACGGGACGAAGCCACCAGCGGGGAGAGGGGGCAATCGCGTTGTGCCACGAGCGCTGTCGGTCACCCCGAACCTTCGGAACCCCCCTTTGCCGCGGACGGCTGCTTGCCAAATCCGGCGTTCGGGCGTCAAGATGCAGGCTACGAACCACTTCCGTCGAGCCTCTCGGAGTCGCCCTCGATCATGACGTCCTCGCTTCGGTGCACCCTGCCGTTCGCCCTCGCCCTGCTGACGTTCGTCGGCTCGTTCGCCCCGGTCGCCGTGGCCGCGGAGCAGAAGCGGCACAACATCCTGTTCATCTTCTCGGACGACCACGCCGCCCAGGCGTTGTCGTGCTACGGGTCGAACCGGAACGAGACGCCGAACCTGGACCGGATCGCGAAGGAGGGGATGCTGTTCGAGAACTGCTTCTGCACGAACAGCATCTGCGGCCCCAGCCGGGCCGTCATCCAGACCGGCAAGCACAGCCACCTGAACGGCTTCTACCGCAACGGCAACAAGTTCGACGGGAACCAGCAGACGTTTCCGAAGCTGCTGCAGAAGGTGGGCTACCAGACGGCCGTCATCGGCAAGTGGCACCTCGGCACGCACCAGGTGCCGCAGGGCTTCGACTACAGCGAGGTGCTGATCGGGCAGGGGCCGTACTACAACCCGCCCATGCGGAAGTCGGTCGACGGCGGGCCGGCGACCGTCGAGAAGCACGTCGGCTACACGACGGACATCATCGCCGACCTGACGCTGGAGTGGCTGAAGAACGGCCGGGACGACTCGAAGCCCTTCATGCTGATGTGCCAGCACAAGGCGCCGCACCGGAACTGGCAGCCGGGGCCGGACCACCTGACGCTGTACGACGACATGGAGATGCCCGAGCCGCCGACGCTGTTCGACGACTACGAGGGGATGGGGCTCGCCGCGCGGCAGCAGGACATGTCGATCGCGAAGACGATGAACGCCAACGACCTGAAGTTCCGCGCCCCGGGCAACCTGACGCCCGAGCAGCGGAAGAAGTGGGACGCGGCGTACGGCCCGAAGAACGAAGCCTTCGAGAAGGCGAATCTGACCGGCAAGGACCTCGTCCGCTGGAAGTACCAGCGGTACGTGAAGGACTACCTGCGGTGCATCGCCGGCGTGGACGACAACGTGGGCCGCGTGCTGGACTACCTGGACGAGACCGGCCTCGCCGAGAACACGGTCGTGATCTACACGTCGGACCAGGGGTTCTACCTCGGTGAGCACGGCTGGTTCGACAAGCGTTTCATCTACGAGGAGTCGTTCCGGATGCCGCTGATGGTGCGGTGGCCGGGCGTGACGAAGCCGGGCTCGAAGAACTCGGACCTCGTGCAGAACCTCGACTTCGCCCAGACGTTCCTCGACGTCGCCGATGCAGAGATCCCGGGCGACATGCAGGGCCACAGCCTCGTGCCGCTGCTGCAGGGGAAGACGCCCGAGGACTGGCGGGACTCCGTCTACTACCACTACTACGAGTTCCCGGGCGCCCACTCGGTGAAGCGGCACTACGGGCTGCGGACCGACCGCTACACGATGACGCACTTCTACTTCGACGTGGACGAGTGGGAGTTGTACGACCTGGAGAAGGACCCGCTGCAGCAGAAGAGCGTGTACGGCGACCCGGCCTACGCGGAGACGGTGGCCGAACTGAAGACCGAGCTCGCCCGTCTGCAGAAGCTGTACGAGGTGCCGGCCGAGCACACGAGGCCGCCGGCGGACGGTGGCAAGCGTCCCGGTCGTCGGAAGCCGAAGCCGGCCGCGAAGTGACGCGAGCGTTCCGCTCCGAGACCGAGGGACCGTGGAACGAGGAGTACGACGGATGAGGCGATTGCTGGTCGTCGTCGTGTGGGCCGCCGCGTGGTCGTCGTGCCTCGGCCCGCTTCGTGCGGAGGAGGAGAACCCGCTCGTCCGCGACCTGCGGTCGGCCGGCATCACCCCCACGCGAGAGGGCCTGGTCGAGTTCCTCGACTCGGTTCGTCCCTCGGAGGAGCGAACACGACGCGTCCACGAGGCGATCGGCGACCTCGACGACCCCGACTACACCGTTCGCGAGGAGGCGACGCGGCTGCTCGTGCGGTCGCCGCGGCTCCCCCGCGACGAGATCGAGGCGCTGACCGAGTCCGCCGACACCGAGGTCCGCATGCGGGCGCTCCGCGTGCTGCGGCTGGCCGACTTCTCGACCCACCGCGCTCAGATCGTCGCCATTCTGCGTTACCTCGAACGTCACCCGGTCGACGACCTCGTGCCGATCCTGTTGGACGTCGCACCCGAGTGGAAGGGGGAGCCGTACGTCGCCGAGCTGTTCGTGGTCGCCGTCGCGGCGAGCGCCCGTGACGAGGACCGACCGGCCCTGCGGTCGGCCTTCGCGGAGGGGAGCGTCACGCAGCGGCGGGCGGCCGTCGCCGGGCTCGCCAAGGTCGAGAACGCGGACTTCGACGAGGAACTCCGGCAGCTCGTTCGCGACGAGCACGAGTCGGTGAAACTCGCCGCGGCGACGGCATTGCTCGAGCGGGGCCACCGGGACGCGCTGGCGCGGATCGTCGAACTGCTCGACGGCGAGGATCTGCAGGTCCGGCTCCGCGCGGCCCGCACGATGCGGTCCGTCACCGGGCACCAGGTCGGCTACGCCGCGTACGACGAACCGGACCGCCGGGCGGCCGCCGTGGCTGGGTGGGGCCAGTGGCTCGACCAGAACGCCGAGGCCGAACTCCGGCTGCCGGTCGCCCGCCGCAGCCGGGTGGAGCTGGGCCGCATCCTCGTCGGCGTCTACGCGGAGAAGACGCTCCGCGAGATCGACGAGAAGGACACCGTCCTCTGGGAGGCGGGCGGCTTCACCTACCCCTGGGGCTGCTACGCCTTGCCGAACGGCCACCGCCTCGGCGTCGACTACCGCAACAAGTACGTCGTCGAGTTCGACGCCCACGGCAACAAGGTCTGGATGGTCGAGAACCTGCCCGGCAGCCCGACGAACGTCGAACGACTCCCCAGCGGCAACACGCTGGTCGCCCTCGCCGAACCGGGCGTCGTCGTCGAACTCTCCCCGGACAAGAAGACCGTCTGGAGCCAGAAGTTCGAGGGGCGACCGACGACCGCCCAGCGACTGGAGAACGGGAACACGCTCGTCTGTCTGCAGTTCGGCCGCCGCGTCGTCGAGGTCGCCCCGACGGGCAAGGTCGTCTGGACGCTCGACGGCCTCAGCCGCCCCCACACCGCCCAGCGGCTGGAGAACGGCAACACGCTCGTCTGCGAGATGGACCCCAACGGCCGGACCGCCGAGTACAACCTGGCCGGAAAACTCGTCTGGGAGAAGAAGGGACTCTCGAACCCCGCCCAGGCACAACGGCTCGCCAACGGGAACACGGTCATCTCCTGCAGCTCGGGACTGGTCGTCGTCGATCGGGAGGGCGAGCAGATTCGGCACCTGAAGGTCTCCCGCTCCCGCTTCCACGCCTTCTGAACACCCCCACCGAGCCGACGCCCGTGCACATCGAACACGCTGCCTTCCAGGTCGAGGATCCGCCCGCCGTCGCCGCGTGGTACGTCGAGCACCTCGGCTTCACGGTGAAGCGGTCCTCGGCCGAGCCGCCGTACGGCCACTTCCTCGCCGACGGCAGCGGCCGGGTGATGATCGAGCTCTACAACCAGACCGTCGCCGCGGTCCCCAGCTACAAGTGGATGCACCCGGTCGTGCTGCACCTCGCGTTCGTCTCCGCGGACGTGCCGGGCGACCGGGACCGGTTGATCGCCGCGGGGGCGACGCCGGAGGGGGACGTCGTCCACACGCCGGAGGGGGACACGGTCGCCATGCTGCGGGATCCGTGGGGCTTCGCGATTCAACTCTGTCGCCGGTCCGAGCCGATGGTTTGACACGGCCGCCGCGGTCGGCGAAACCGGTGAGACCGCTCGGCCCTCGCCCACTCGTTCTCGTTCCGAACCGCCGTGTCCCGCGACCCCGAACTCCTCGAAGAAATCCGGGAACTGCAGCACCGGATGATCCGGCTGGAACGTCAGTCCGAGCGTCTGCAAGCGCTGTTGTGGCTGCTGCTGCCGGTCGCGCTGGCCACGCTCGCGCTCAACATCCCCAGCTTCCTCTGGATCCTGATCAGCATCGCGATCGCGATCATCGTCGGCCGGTTGCTGTGGCTGTACCTCAACCCGCCCGGCCGCCCCGGCGACGAACCGACCGACTGAGGAACCGTGATCCGCACGGTCGGCTCGGCCGTTGTCCCGTCGAAGTTCGCTTGGAGTACCCGCTGTGCGTGTCGTCAATCTCGCCTGCAACGAGTGCGGGGCCCCGCTCGTCGTTCCGAAGTCGGCGAACTACGTCACCTGCGAGTTCTGCGGTGCGCAGCTGCACGTCGTCCGCGAGGGGGGCGTGGCCTACACCGAGATCCACGAGCTCGCCGAGCGGACCGAACGCCTCGAGGACGACATGGCCCGGTTGAAGGCGAGCGAAGCCCTCAACCGCCTCGACGCCGACTGGCAGCAGGAGATGAAGAAGTACGAGGTCCGCCAGAAGAACGGCGAGGCGAGCATCCCTTCGAAGCAGGGCGCGGTGTTCGGAGCGGGCGTCGCCGCTGCGTTCGGCGTGGTCTGGATGATCTTCGCCGGCGGCCTCGTCGCCGGTTCCCCGTTCGGCTTCGCCGCCGTCTTCCCGCTGTTCGGCCTGGTGTTCATCGTCGCGGCGATCGGCACCGGCGTCATGGCGTACCAGAAGGCCGAGGCCTACGAGCTTCGCAAGGCCCAGTACGAACGCGAACGCCGCAAGATCATCGAGGCGATCCGCGGCGAGGTGTGACACACGAGATCAATCATCGCTTGGCCGGGGAGCACGTTTCGACATAAGGGCCCCAACATGCGTGTCGTCAATCTCAGCTGCAACGAGTGCGGGGCGCCGCTCGTCGTACCGAAGTCGACGAACTACGTCACCTGCGAATTCTGCGGCACGCAGCTGCACGTCGTCCGCGAGGGTGGGGCGGCCTACACCGAGGTCCAGGAACTCTCGGAGCGGACGAGCCAACTCGAACAGGACGTCGCCCGGCTCAAGGCCAACGACGCCCTCGAGCGGCTCGACGCCGAGTGGCAGGAGGAGATGCAGCAGTATCTGGTCCGCAGCCGACGGGGTGAGGCGAACATCCCCACGAAGGGCGGGGCGGTCTTCGCCGTCGTCGCGGCGGGCATCTTCTTCCTCTTCTGGATGCGCTTCGCGATCCGCATCGCCGGCCGCGCCCCCGGTGGGGCGTCGGCGGCCATGCTGATCATCGGCGCCATGATCGTCCTCGGGATCCTCGGCAAGGGCGTGAGCACGTTCAAGAAGGCCGGCCTCTACGAACGACGACGGGCCGAGTACGAACGGAGGCGGCGCGAGATCGTCGCTTCGATTCGTGGCGCGGAGTAACCTACGCCTGCGACGCGGCAAGCGAAATTCGCGGGAGAATCGAACGCCCGATCTCAGTGCGGCTCTACATGAGGTCCAGCCCGAAGGGACGGACGTCAAAGTCGGCCGGCATCGGGTATTTCGTTTCGGCACGTCCACTCCAGCCCATGTCTTCGAGTCGCTTGTCATGGAGCTCCCCGACAGCCGGCTGGTGGAACTGACCTCTCGCGATAGCTTTGATGGCCGACTTGCCGAGTTCCTTCTCGACAAAGTTGCAGGCTTGACGTTGCCCGCGCTGTCGTCAGCTACGATTCGGGTCGCGACAGCCACCTTTCCCAATCCGTGGAGCTTCGACGCCGTTGTCATCGTTCCACCGTGCGTGGCGAACCGGTTTGAGCATGAGTCGCCAGAGCTTCAGCGGGTCACATACTGGGGCGTGCCAGCGTTCGATGGGGAGTTTGTGGATGGGGCTGATGGTGCGCAATTCTGGCACCAACTTAGCCGCAAGGACGGGTGGCGATCAGTCGTAGTCCGATGGGATCGGTCGCGGAAGACCCAACCAGTCTACGACACCTAGCGAATCGGGAGTTGCCGTAGGTCGGGCTCCCGTTCGATGCGTTCGGGAATCGACCCTCCGCAGTCGGGCAGGTGCCCGACCTACGGAGGTGAGTCACCCGCCGCTCTGGCCGACGATCCGCTTGCCGTCGAAGAAGTAGACCTTGCGGCTGGGGACGTCGGCCTTCACCGGCTTCCACGTGCGGCCGTCGTCCTTCGAGTAGGCGAACGACTTCGACCAGCCTTGGTTGTCGAGCAGGCGGCCGTTGCCGACCGTGCTGAACCGGGTGCTGCCCGCCTCCGCGACGCTCGGCTTCCAGTCGACGCCGTCGGTCGAGACGTAGAGCGTGCGGTCGTCGCGGTCCGCACTCGGGGCGGCGGTGAAGCGTTCGCCGTCGAAGACGACCGACGTGCCGTGCTTTTCCCGGTCGGCTGATCCGGGGAAGGCGATCGCCGTCCACGCGATGCCGTCGGCGCTGCTCCAAGCGCCGAGCTTCTCGGTCAGCAGCACGAAACGGCCGTTGCCGAACACGAGGTTGAACCGGCCGGGCCGCTCGTCGGGGGCGAGCACCTCGTGGTGCAGCCAGGTGCGGCCGTCCTTCGTGACGCCCCGGCGTTGCTCGCCCATGCAGACGAAGACGCCGTTGCCGAAGACCGTCTTCCGAACGTGGCCGGCACCCTCCGGACCCCAGACCTTGAAGTCGCCCGGCTGCCGGACGCGGGTCCACTCGAGGCCGTCCTCGGACGTCGTGAAGTGCGACGCGTTCGGGGCGAGGAAGAGGCCGTTCCCGAACTCGACGCTCATCGAGCCGTTGGGTGCCTCGACGACCTTCCAGGTCTTCCCGTCCTTCGAGACGACGACCGCCTTGGGGTTGCCGGTGGCGACGAACCGGCCGTGGCCGTACGTCAGGCAGCGGAGCATGTTGTTGTTGGCGTGGTTGAACCCCTCGGTGACGGGGCCCCCCTCGAACACCTTGGTCCAGGTCTCGCCGTCGGGCGAGGTGTGGATCACGCCGTAGCGGCCCTCGAGCACGTGGCCGTCCGCCGCCTTCTCGTTCACGCCGCCGATCGCGACGAAGAACCCGTCCTCCGCGAACAGCGGAGTCGTGAACAGCAGCAGCAACGCGGTGAGCAGACGCATGGCGTGGTTCTCGAAGTGGTGGAGGAGCCTTCGACGACGAAGCTACGCGTCCGACCCGCTCGTGTCCATTCGCCGTCGCCGCCGTGACGTGACTCTCGAACGAAACGAGGGCGACGGCCGGAACCGTCGCCCTCGCGAGTTCTCGCTGACGGGGGCCGTGCGTCAGGCGGTCGTGTCGGAACCGCTGCCGCCGATGAAGAAGTCCCCGGCGAACAGCCAGGCGGTGTCGTCGCCCGACCCGCCGAACAGCAGGTCGAAGTCGGCGTCGTCCAGCACGGTGTTCTCGTCGAGGACGATCCCGTCGTCGGCGAGTTCCTGCTGCTGGGCCGCGGTGCCGTGGACCCAGGTGTCGAGGATGGTGGCGAGTTCGATCTCCTCGGGCGGCTGGACGAGGGCGGCGTCGTCGTCGAAGACGGTGGAGCCGCCGATCAGGAGATCCTCGCCGTGCTGGCCGAAGACGAGGTCGCTGTCCTCGCCGCCGACGAGCAGGTCGGTCCCGCGTCCGCCGAAGAGCTTGTCGTTGCCGTCGCCGCCGACGAGGACGTCCTCGCCGCCGCGGCCGAAGAGGTGGTCGTTGCCGGCCCCCCCGGTGAGCACGTCGTTCCCCGACCCGCCGATGACGACGTCGTTCCCGTCGCCCGCGTTGGCGACGACGGGGATCTCGACGTGTCGGCTGACGACGATGTGGTCTCGCTCGCCACCGGTCGTGATCTCGATGTGCGTGACGAGCGTCTCGTCGAAGGTGCGGACGCCGTCGAGGTCGCTGTGGACGCGGTACTCGCCGTTCTTGCGGAGGACGAGAACCTGGTTGCGGGTGTCGTCGCCGACGATCTGGAGCGCCCCGCCGTTGAGGTCGACGCCCTGCACGAGGACGCGGGTGGTGAACGTGTCCACGCCGCCGTCCTGGTCGTCGACGGTGACGAGCACGTCGAAGATGCCGGCGTTGGTGAAGACGTGCGTCCCGGAGAACGTGTTGCCCGTGACGAGCGTCGTGTCGCTGCTGCCGTCGCCCCAGTCGAACGTGACGAGGTGGTCGTCGAGCGTGCCGACGTCGGTGAAGTCGCCGGAGATCGAGAACGAGTCGCCGGGCAGCAGGTCGCCGAAGCCGGCCGGGGTCGTGACGACGGTCCCCTCGTCGATCACGGGGGCGAGGTTCTCGACGGTGACGAACTGCGTGGCCGCGGCGACGGTCGCCGTGCCGTCGTTCACCTCGACGTCGACGGCGAAGGTGCCGTTGCCGGAGTCGTCGAGGTACTGGTGGGCGATCTGGAACGTGCGGTCGCCGGTCGGAAGGACGAGGACGTCGTCGGTCGAGCCGTCGCCCCAGTCGACCGTGACGGTGTGCGTGTCGCCGGACTCGAGGTCGTCGAAGCTGCCGGTGAGCAGGACGCTGCCGTTCTCGTCGATCGACGTCGAGTCGAGCGTGAAGCCGACGTTGGTCGGCGCGTCGTTGACGGGGACGAGGTTCACGGTGGAGACGGCGGATGCCTCGTCGGTGGTGCCGGGGTTCACGACGAAGGTGAACTCCCGCGGCCCGACGACGGCCGGGTCCTGCTCGGTGGTGGCGTAGGTGAAGGACTCGAACAGGTCCTCGTAGGCGTCGGGCGTGTCGGCACCGGTGAAGGTGAGGACGAGGTCGCCGCCGACGACCTGCTGGCTGGCGAGCGTGATGTTCGAGCCGGTCGGGACGGCGAAGCTGACGGTCTCGGTGCCGGCGTCGTAGGCGTCGAGCGTGACGGTGGCCCCGTCGACGTTCCCGCTGCCGCTGCCGATCGTCGCGGTGACCGTCACGTCGTCGACGAACCAGGCCTTGCTGGGGCTGCCGAAGGCGTCGCTGCGGAAGCTGAGCTGGAAGTTGGCGTGGTCGGCGTCGGCGAGGTTGGCGGTGTTGACCGTGTAGACGGCGGTGCTGATCGGGCTGTGCTGGTCGATCAGCGTCCAGCCCCCGCCGCTGTTGCGGTACTCGACGACGAGGTTTCCGGAGAACCCGAAGATGCCGGTGGCGTTTCGGAACGCGTAGGAGACCGAGACGTCGGTCGCGCCGGTGAGGTCGATCGGGTTCGAGACGAGGTTGCCGGCCGGGTTGAGCCGCACGGCTTCCGGAGCCGTGTGGTTGGCGGGGTCCTGGGGGTCGTTCGTGGCGAAGACGACGCCGGAGGTCGACCAGGTGCCGGGGTCGATGCCCGAGGTGAAGTCGTCGTCGACGACGTCGGTCGGGACGGCGACGGCACCGGCGTCGATCTCGACGTTCCCGCTGGTCACGTTGACGGGGGTCGCCTGGTCCTCGGTGAAGGAGGTGGTGAACCCGGTCGGCGTCGGGCTGCCGGTGTCGGTCGAGTCGAGGTCGATCGAGACGGCCGAGAGCATCAGCCGGTCCTCGAGCCGTTCGACTTGGGCCGCGGTCCTCCAACTGGTTGGTCGGGTTGTTCGACTTCGGATACGGGCGGGGTTCGGTCGTCTGGCTCGCATGATCGGACTCAAAGTGTGTGGGGGAAACACTGAGGTGCGTGTGCAGACTGATCGAGTAGGAGGGACAGGTCAACGGAATAATTCGTGGAAGCGCGGTAAACGTCGCCGACTTCGGGCAGGTTGGCTGCAACCTCACCGCCGTCAGCTGGGGCCACGGCTGGAAACGTGTGCGCGCGGAGCGCGCGAGTGTTCGGCCAAGTCGTTTCGGAACGGGCCTCGAGGCCGTATGATCGGGCGTTGATCCTACGACCGTCCCGCCCTCGGAGCTCGCCCGATGACCCGGATGCTTCTGCTCGTTGCTCTCGTCGCCCTCACCGCTGCCACGGCGTCCGGGGCCGACCACTGGACGGAGTTCCGCGGGCCGAACGGCACGGGGCACTCGGACGCGACGGGGCTGCCGACGAAGTGGTCCGAGACGGAGAACATCGTCTGGAAGACGCCGGTCCACGGCCGGGGTTGGTCGTCGCCGGCCGTGATGGACGGCCGCGTCTGGCTGACGACCGCGACCGAGGACGGGAAGAAGATGTCGGTCGTCGCGCTCGAACTCGCGACCGGCAAGGTGCTCGTCGACCGGGTGCTCTTCGAGAACGAGAAGCCGAACTCGCTGAACAACCCGATGAACAGCTACGCGAGCCCGTCGCCGGCGGTCGAGACGGGGCGGGTCTACGTCTCCTTCGGGCGGTACGGCAACGCCTGCCTGGACGCGAAGACGGGCGACACGCTGTGGGAGCGGCGGGACGTCGTCGTCGACCACTACCGCGGCCCCGCCTCGTCCCCCGTCCTCGTCGACGGGCTCGTCGTGATCCCGTTCGACGGCTACGACCGCCAGTTCGTGATCGCCCTCGACAAGGAGACTGGCAAGACGGTCTGGAAGAAGGACCGCAACATCGACTACGGCACCGACAACGGCGACCGCAAGAAGGGCTACGGCACGGCGGGGGTCTTCGAGGTCGACGGCCGAATGCAACTCGTCGCCCCCTCGGCCGGGGCGACCATCGCGTACGACCCGAAGACCGGCGAGGAGTTCTGGCGGGTGAACCACGGCGGCATGAACGCCGCGGCCCGACCGGTCGAGGTGGACGGGAAGCTGGTGCTCAACACGGCGGCCGGCGGGTTCGGGCTGCTGGCCGTCGATCCGACGGGCAAGGGGGACGTGACGAAGACGCACGTCGCGTGGAAGACGAAGCGGGGCATCGGCACGCGGCCCACGCCGATCGTCGTCGACGGGAAGATCTACAACGTCAGCGACAAGGGGGGCGCGATCAGCCGGCTCGACCCGGCGACCGGCGAGGCCGACTGGCAGGACCGCCTCGGCGGGGCGTTCTCCAGCTCGCCCGTCTACGCGGACGGCCACCTCTACTTCTTCGACGAAGGCGGCAAGGGCTACGTGGTGAAGCCGGGCGACGAGTACGAACTGGTCGCCGTGAACGAACTCGCCAACGGCTGCATGGCGACCCCCGCGGTCGTCGACGCCGGCCTCGTCGTGCGGACGAAGGACGCGGTGTATCTCGTCGCGGAGAAGTAGCGGTGTGTGTGGCAGGCTGTCAGCTCTCAGCACTCAGCATTCAGGCTCTGAGGCTGTACGCTGACGGCTGATCGCTGACCGCTCACACCGGCACGACGTCGTTCAGCGCGGCTTCGACGGCGTTCAGGTCGCCGTCGTGGACGAGGCAGACGTACGTCGTGTTCCCCTCGGTCCAGGCGACGGAGTCGAACGGGCCGGTGTAGTCGGCGCTGCCGGGGTCGAAGAAGCGCTGGCTCGGCGGGTCGGCGAGCGACTCCGTCGGCAGGGCCAGCAGCACGCCCCGGACGGTGCGACCGCGGTGGACGACGCGGAACCCGTGAACCGAGGCGACCTGCGGTCCGCCCGCCTCGAGGGCGAGGCCGCGCGTCGTTCGGGCGACGCGGATCATCCCGCCCCGCCAGCCGTGCGGCAGCGGCGGTCGGCGGTCTCCCTCGAACGGCGGGAGCGTGTTCAGTTCGTCGAAGCGAGCGGTCGCCGCGGTTCGCAGGTCGAGCAGCGTCGGCCGGCCGGTCTGCGGACGCTGCGAGGCCCAGATGCCGAGTGCAGCCGCAGCGCCGAGTCCGACGGTCGCGGCGAGTCCACGGAGCAGACCGCGGCGGGTGACCTCTCGCACGGCCGGCGGAGCAGCCCGCTTCACCGGAGGCTCGGCCTCGAGGGCGGAGAGGATGCGGTCGCGAAGATCCGCGGGCGGGGCCGGCACGTCGGTCGCCAGCCGGCTGACGTGTTCGTCGAAGCGGGTTCGCTCGGCGAAGAGGGTGGACAGGTCGTCGTCCCCGCGAACGGCCTCCAAGGCCGCGGCGAGACCGGCGTCCTCGGCGGCCGCGCGGTCGAGATCGGCGGGGTGGACGACGTCCAACGCGTCCAAGTGCGGGTTGCGGTTCACGAAACGTCCTCCTTGGCCGAGTTCGTGGGCTGCTGCGGGGACCGTAGCGAGGCGGAGGGCGATCCGACAAGGTCCATCGACCCGAGCGAACGGCGAAGGGCGGTCTTCGCTCGCGAGAGCCGACTCATCACGGTCCCGATCGGAATCCCCAGAGCCTCGGCGATCTCCTTGTAGCTCTGGTCGCGAAAGTAGTAGGAGACGAGGACGATCCTGTACTCGTCGGTCAGTTCGTTCAGTGCGTTCTGCAGTGCCTCGCCGTCGAAGTCGGTGTCCAGCGTGTCGGCCGTCGGTTCGGCGACGGCCTCGAGCGAGACTCCGTTTCGACTGTCCGGCTTGCCCCTCGTCTTCAGAAACACGTTTCGGGCAATGGTGAACAACCAGCTGCGAGCCGACTCGGGGTCGCGGAGCTGGTCGATTCGCCGTTGGGCCTGCAGGAAGGTTTGCTGGGTGACGTCGTCCGCGTCGGCCGCGGAGCCCGAGAGCCGGTACGCGAAGGCGTAGACCCGGCGGTAGTGCTCCTCGACCATGTGGCGCAGCAAGCCGTGCCGTGAGGCGCTCTCGGCCGGATTGCTCACTTGGGGGAGCCCTCCCGGATGGAGAATATTCCCGGAGAATTCCGGGGAGACTGGCGGATCGACGGAACTGCCGTGCCTGCTTGGACTCGCGTCGCGGCTACTCGGTAGACGCAAGTCCGGTGACGATGTACCAGCTAATCGGTGGAGCGGTCCGAGTATTCCCAGAATTCGTCCTCTCCGGACGACTTCCGTCGCTTCCGGGCCTTCGGCGGCGGCGCGTCCAGTTCGAGCACCTGGCTCTCGTCGAGGTCGGGCAGCGAGGGTCGCTTCTTCGTCGGGCCGCCGTTCGCGCGGGCGGATCCGTCCTGCGTGCGCGTCGCCTCGCGCGGGGCCTTGCGTCGTTTCTTCTTCCTGGTCCGTTTGCGGGTCGTCGCGTCGCTGCCGTGTCCGCACGCGAGACACTCGCCGTTCCGGGTCAGGGCCTCGCCGCACTTCTCGCAGAGCGGGATCGGCTCGTCGGCGTCGTCCATCGGATCGACGGGGGACGGGACGGCCCGCACCTTCGGTCCGCCGGAGGCCTCCTTCCGTTGCCTCGGGGCCTCGGCCCGGGCCGGCTGCTTCGGCTTGATGTCGGGCATCTTCCGGCGGGCGGACTGCTTCGGGTCGCCCATCACCTTGGCGTCCGCCTCGTCGCCGGGCTTCTGCAACTGGTTGACGACGTTCTCCGCCCGGATGATCTCGGTGTGCGCCTCCTTGCCGCTGGCGACGTCCTTCGCGGAGACGTGGATGCGGGCCTGCTCGTCGTAGCGGATGGTGACGGCGATCTCCGAGTCGACCGGCAGGTCGGGCGGGAGTTCGTCGATCACGCAGTTCCCGATCTTCACGTGCGGGTCCTCGGGCATGGCCCCGCTCTCGATGATCTGCAGGTTGACCCGACGCTGGTTCGGCTTCACCGTGCCGAAGTTCTGCGTGATCGACGTCGGCAGCGGCGTGTTCGACTCGAGGATGTAGTGCGGGACCCGCTCGTTCTTCTTCGGGTCTCGGACGAGCAGCCCGAGGGCGCGGGCGTTGACGCTCTTCTGCCGGATCTTCGAGAGCCGCTCGCTCGCCTCGTCGTTGAGGATGGAGCGGGCGAACTTGTTGTTCGTCAGCAGCATGCCGGCGTAGTAGGTCGCACCGTGGGCGATCGACTGGTCGGGCGACAGCGACGTGTTGAGCGTGCGGCCGGAGAGCTTCTTCAGCCGCTTGCGGATCATGGGCATCCGCGAGGACCCGCCGGTGGTGAGCACGACGTCGACGTGGGCCCAGCCGAGCTTGTGGTCCTTCAGCATCCGCTTGGTGATCTCCTCGGTCCGGTCGACGAGTCCCTTCGTGAGCCGTTCGAAGAGCTCCTGCTCGATCTGGTAGGTCTTGCGGTGGCCGCCGTGGTGGACGGTCATCGCGGCCTTCGGTCGGACGGAGAGGCTCCGCTTGGTCTGCTCGGCCTCGAGGGCGACGAACTGCAGGCTCTCGGGATCGACGCGGGGGTCCTCGCCGGTGTCCTTGCTGAAGCGGTCGCAGGCGGCCTTCACGAGGGCCGAGTTCCAGTCGATGCCGCCGAGGTTCAGGTCGCCGCTGCCGGCGATCACGCTGACCTCGTTCTTCTGGTACCGGACGAGCGACAGGTCGAACGTGCCGCCGCCGAGGTCGTAGACCATGATCCGCTGTTCGTCGGCGAGCTCGGTGAACCAGAGCCCCTCGCTGCCGAGCACGTGGCAGAGTGCGGCGGCGACCGGCTCGTTGATGACGTCGACCTGCTGCAGCCCGGCCCGCAGCCCGGCCTCCACGGTCTGCTGCCGCTGGGCGTCGCTGAACTGGGCGGGGACCGTGATGACGGCCTGCTCGATGGTGCCGATCTGCTCCTGGGCGGCCGAGATCAGCTTCTTCAGGATGAACGTGGAGATGTGCAGCGGCGTGTACGGCTTGCCGCCGATCGTCCACTTCTTGTTGGGGTCGCCGACGAACCGCTTGGCGTTCTGGACGACGTTGTCCGGCTGGATGATGGAGTTGCGGAGGGCCTCGGTGCCGACGACGACCTCTTCGCCGTCGAACATGACGACCGACGGCGTGGAGAGCTCGCCCTCTTGGTTGGGCAGCGTGACCGGCTCGCCGTGCTCGTTGAGGTAGGCGATGCAGGAGTACGTCGTGCCGAGGTCGATGCCGACGGCATGCGTGGTGAGCATGTTCGCTCCGAGCCGGTTCGAGACGAGGGCGAGCGTCGGACGGCCGGTCGGGCCGCCCTCGACTCGTCGCGGACGGTCCGCAACACCCGTGGAGAAGGGGGATCTCCCATGCTAACATCGCCTCGGACGCCGAACTAGTTACGTCAAAGCGACCTCCGCGTGTCTCGAGTTCCCCACGTACTCGTCCTAGCGATTCTGACGGGCCTGCATCCGGCGACCGGCGGGGCGGCCGAACTGGACGACGCCGTTCCCCTCGTGCGGTGGTCGGGAGTCGCCCGGCGGCAGGCCTTCGAGCGGGCGAACGCCGGACTCGATCGCGGCCTCCTGCTCGACCGCCGGATCGACCCGAGTGCCAGCGTCGATCTGGAGCTCGCGAACACGACGAACCGCGGCGTCCTCGAGGCTCTCGCCAAGGAGTCCGGAGGCGTCGCCCGCTTCGTCGGCAAGACGACCTACGTCGGCCCCCCGAAGAGCGCGCCGCTGCGGACGCTGATTCGGCTGCGGAGTGAAGAACTCCGCAAACGAGTTCCGCGCAAGGACGAGCCGAACCGCCGGACGTTCGGGTGGGACGACTTCAGCACGCCCCGCGACGTGCTGACCCGCTTGGGCGAGACCTTCGGTCGGACGATCGACGGACTCGACGCCGTGCCGCACGATCTCTGGGCGGGGGCCGAACTGCCGGACGTGACGTTCGTCGAGGCGGCCTCGTTGGTGCTGATCCAGTTCGATCTGACGTTCGAGTGGACGGGGGAGGGAGGCCGGGCCGTCCGAGTCGTGCCGGTCCCGAAGTCGGTCGGCTTGGAGTCGCTCCACGCGGCGAAGGGGGGGACTCCGGCGGAGTTCGCCGCGGCCTTGCAGAAGCGGTTCCCCGAAGCACGCGTGGAGGTGGCGGGCCGGAGGGTGCGGGTGTTCGCGCTGTTGGAGACGCATGACGCGATCCGGGTCGGCGTCGATGACGAAGGCGAGAACCCCCGGGAGCCGTCGCCGCTCGACCGGCAACGGTTCACGCTCCGCATTCAGGACGTCCCGGCTTCCGCACTGGTCAAGCGGCTGGAACAGACGGGCCTGACGTTCACCGCGGACGCCGGTGCGCTGCGGAAGGCGGGGATCGACCTGGACACCAAGATCACGTTCGCGGTCGAGGACGCGACCATCGACGAGTTGCTGCGGGCCATGTGCGAGCCGCTGAAGCTCGACTTCGAACGCCGTGGCGCGTCGGTCCGGCTCACACCGAAGTCGCCCTGACGGGCGGCCGGCTCACGTCTCGTCGAGTTGCCGGACGAGCGCCACGACTCGGTCCGCGATTCGATTTGCTCGCTCCCTTCCCGGTTGGCCCAGCCCCGCCTCGTCGAACAGAACCGACGTCTTTCGATGGCTGGGGAACCGGGGCTGCACGCCGGCGACCTCGGCCCGGAGATCCCGCAACTCTGCCGACAGCACGGCTGGGAGGCCGGGGAGCTGGTCGGACGTTGCGAGGAAGTCGGCTGAAACGTCGAGCACCGTGTGCCTGAGATCCGTGCGGTCGTTGAGCAGTCGGTTGGCGACGAGTCGGAGCTGGGCGAGCGGATCCACGAGCCACCTCGAAAATCTCGAAAAAGTGCGCGACCGGGCCGCAGTCGCGAATTCTGTTCGCTCGGCTCACTTTCGCCAACTTGGAACAGGCCACATCGCAGGGAGATCTCGCATCTCCGTCCATTCGCCTCGGCAGTCGCTGATTCGTCCGGTCCGGTGTCGAGCGTGGCCCCGTGGCCGCGGCGGCACTCGAGTTCTCGACGAAACTCGGCACTGGCACGTGTCGTGCTTACCAGAAGCGCCGTGCTGCGGACCCGGTGCTCGTCACGTCCGCTGTCTGAGAATCGAGTGCCCTTGTCCATGCGGCGTGCTTCGCTCGGCGCGCCCCCGACCGACGCGGCGAGCCACACTCTCCGTCGATCCCACCTCTCCGTCCCCGTTGAACGAAGGTTGTCCTGATGCTGTCGTCCCGTTCCCGTCGTCGAGGTTTCACGCTCATCGAGCTTCTGGTCGTGATCGCCATCATCGCGATCCTGATCGCGTTGCTGCTGCCGGCCGTGCAGCAGGCCCGCGAGGCCGCCCGCCGCAGCGACTGCAAGAGCAAGCTGAAGCAGCTCGGCATCGCCCTCCACAACAACCACGATGTCTACGGCTCGCTCCCGCCCGGCATCACCAACGACGGCACCTGGCAGGGCATGATCCTCTCCTTCATGGAGCAGTCGGCCCTGTACGAGAACATCGACCCGCGTGACACCACGCCGACCAACAACCGCACCCGCTTGGCCGCCTACATCTGCCCGTCGAACGTCAACGTCACCGACGACGAGCTGAACTGCACCTACCGTGGCATGGAAGGGGACAGCGACAACGGCACGGACGGCGTGATGTTCGCGGTCGACTCGGCGTGGCAGACCGGCGGCGAGTACACCCGCTTCCGTGACATCACCGACGGCACGAGCAACGTCATCCTGGTGGCCGAGAGCGCCGCGGCCGACCACTGGGACGCCGAGTACGATCCCGGTGCCGGCACGCCGGTCGACGAGCGGAACCGGATTCTCAACGACGGCAACAACGGTCCGAACGTCGATGACACGGCCGCCGCCGGCAACAACGACACCTTCGGCAGCTTCCACACCGGTGGTGCCCAGGTCGTCGCCGCGGACGGAGCCGTCCACTTCATCAGCGAGAACGTGAACCAGCAGCTGATCCAGAACCTCAGCCGCCGGGCCGACGGCTCGGCTGCGAACAACAGCTTCCAGTGATCTCGTCGTCGACGAGTTCGCCGTGAACAATGCCGGGGGGCGTCTCGAACGAGGCGTCCCCCGGTTGCGTTTGTGCTCGCGGGTTCTACGATACGCGCTCGCTCGCCGAGTTCGTCCCACCGAGACCCCGAGAGAGTCTTCCGCCATGCCCCGCAAGTCCATCGCCGACGTCGACGTGAACGGCAAGACCGTGCTGATGCGGGTCGACTTCAACGTGCCGCTCGACGGCTCGACCGTCACCGACGACCGTCGGGTCCGGATGGCGCTCCCCAGCATCCAGAAGGTGCTCGACGGCGGCGGGAAGCTCGTGCTGATGAGCCACCTCGGCCGGCCGAAGGGGGAGGCGAACCCGAAGTACAGCCTGAAGCCGGCGGCCGAGAAGCTGGCCGAACTGCTCGGCAAGCCGGTCGAGTTCGCGACGGACACCGTCGGCGACGACGCGAAGGCGAAGGTGGCCGCCCTCGGCGACGGCGGCGTGCTCGTGCTGGAGAACCTGCGGTTCGACCCGGCCGAGGAGAAGGGGGGCGAGGAGTTCGCCGCCGCCCTCGCCGCGTTCGGCGACGTGTACTGCAACGACGCCTTCGGCACCTGCCACCGCACCCACGCCAGCATGTACGCCGTCCCCAAGGCGATGGGCGACAAGCCGAAGGTCGCCGGGTTCCTCGTCGAGAAGGAGATCCAGTACCTCGCCGACGTGCTGGAGAGCCCGGCCCGGCCGTTCGTCGCGATCCTCGGCGGGGCGAAGGTCTCGGACAAGATCAACGTCATCGAGAACCTGCTCGGCGTCTGCGACAAGGTCCTCATCGGTGGCGCGATGGCCTACACGTTCTCGCTCGCGCAGGGGGGCAAAGTCGGGGACAGCCTCGTCGAGCCGGAGAAGGTCGAGCTCGCCAAGGAACTGATCGCGAAGGCCGGGGACAAGCTCGTGCTGCCGGTCGACACGCACTGCGGCACCGGCTTCCCAGGCACGCCCGAGGAGGCGGCCGCGATGGAGAAGCAGGTCGTCGCCGCCGGCGAGATCCCCGACGGGTTCGAGGGGCTCGACGTCGGCCCGGAGACGGCGAAGCAGTACGCCGAGATCGTCACGAACGCGAAGACGGTCGTCTGGAACGGCCCGATGGGCGTGTTCGAGAAGCCCCCGTTCGACGCCGGCACACGGGCCGTCGCCGACGCGATCGCGGCGAGCGACGCGACGAGCATCATCGGCGGCGGCGACAGCGCGGCGGCGATCGAGGAGTTCGGCCTGGCCGACCAGGTGACGCACGTCAGCACGGGCGGCGGAGCGAGCCTCGAGATGCTGGAGGGCAAGACCTTCGAGACGCTCGCCATCCTCGACGAGGTCTGAGGTTCGGACGCGGCTGTCGAGGAGCGGCCGGGCGAGATCCTCGTCTTGCGTCGTCGTGGCGGATCGGGCACACTCCCGCGCCGATCCTGCCGCCCCTCCCCAGTCGTGTCACGGACGACCGATGGCGGAACTCTTCGTCTCCGGCTCGGAATCCGACCAGGGGTTCCACCGCGAACTCGCCGAGAACGCGACCGTCCGCCTCGGCCGCGCGCCGGCGGAGGGGTGGGCCGTTCCGTGGGACCAACGGATCTCCCGCGAGCACGCGGACCTCGTCTGGACCGACGGCGCGCTCGAGGTGACCTGTCTGGAGAACGCCCGCAATCCGATCGTGTTCGGCGGCCGGCAGTTGCGGAAGGCCCGGTTCCGGGCGGGCGAGCGGTTCCGCATCGGCAGGACGAAGTTCGAACTCGTCGTCGACCAGGTCCCGCAGGGCGAGTCGAACGTGTTGGCCGAGCGGGCCTACAAGCACGACGACCTCGAGAAGTACGCCTTCCGCGACGCGACCCAGCAAATGCAGCTGCTCGGCCAGCTTCCCGGAATCCTCGACTCCTGCCAGACGGACGAGGACGTGGCGGCCCGTCTCGTCGAGCTGCTGATCGAGGCGATCCCGGACGCCGAGGCGGTCGCCGTCACCCAGTACGACCTGCCGACGGCGAACGGCACGAGCGGCGGCGGGAACGGGCACGACGTCGAGGCGGACCTCTCCACGCTGGCCAACTCGCTCGAGTCGGGCGGCTCGCTCGAGGGATCGACGCTGTGGCTCGACCGGCCGAGGATGATGCGGGTGGCGACCCGCGAGGACTACACCGCTCGCTTCCGACCCAGTCGGAGGCTCGCGCTCTCGGCCCTGCTTCGCCGTGAGACCGTCGTCCACATCTGGGGCGGCGACGAGAGCAACGCGAACTTCACGCTCAGCGAGAACCTCAACTGGGCGTTCTGCGTTCCGATCCACGGGGAGTCGAGCGCGGGGTGGTGTCTGTACGTTGCCGGTTCGGGCGACAGCTCCGAGGCGGCGATCGGCGGCGACCTTCGCTTCGCCGAGCTGATGGCCCAGCTCCTCGGGTCGATCCGACAGGTCCGGGCCCTGCAGACGAAGACGACGCAGCTCTCGCAGTTCTTCTCGCCGTCGCTCGTGAAGAGTCTCGACTCGGACGAAGCGCTCGAGCCGCGGGAGGGGGACGTCGGCATTCTGTTCTGCGACGTCCGCGGGTTCTCGCGGCTCTCCGAACAGAATCGACACGACCTGAAGGACCTGCTGCACCGCATCAGCTGCGCGCTGACGTTGATGACCCGGGCGATCCACCAGAACGACGGGGCGATCGCGGACTTCCAGGGGGACGCGGCTCTCGGGTTCTGGGGCTGGCCGATCGCCGAGCCGGGGGACCCGGTCCGGGCGTGCCGGTGTGCGCTGCAGATTCTACGGGACTTCGCGATGGCGTCCGCCACGTCGGGCGGGCCGCTGGAGGGGTTCCGAGTCGGCGTCGGCGTGACGTACGGCCGCGCCGTGGCCGGCAAGATCGGCACGCCGGAGCAGTCGCAGATCACCGTGCTCGGCCACGTCGTCAACCTGGGCGCGCGGCTGGAGGGGCTGACGAAGAAGTTCGGTGTGAAGGTGCTGCTCGACCAGGCGACGGCCGCCGCCGTGCAGGACGAACTGAAGCCGAGCGAGGGGTTCACCCGCCGGCTGGGCATCGTCCGGCCCGCCGGGATGGAGTCCGCCGTCGAGGTGCACGAACTGGTCCCGGCGAGCATGCTGGGTACCGCCTACTCGGACCGGAGTCTCGCCGACCACCGGATGGCCGTCGACGCGTTCATCGCGGGCGACTGGAACGACGCGTTCACCCTGTTCGAGTCGCTGCCGGCCTCGGACCGGACGAGCCAGCTGTTGATGGCGCACATGGCCCGCTACGACTACACGGCCCCGGCCGACTGGAACGGCGTGCTGGTGTTCGACAGCAAGTGAGCCGTCGTCACTTCCGCAGCTTCCAGCCCTGCTCGTCGAACTCCAGCCGGGTGTGTCCTTTGAGTTCGTCGTAGACGCGGTGCATCTCGTCGACGGAGTCGAAGTAGCCGACGACGAACGCGGCGCTGAAGCTCTCGCCCGCCTGGACCGGCCGGCCGCCGAACTCCTGGATCATGCAGACGTAGCCCCGCTGGTGGCACCACGCCTCGGAGACGACGGTCGGGTCGAGCGTCATCCCGGCGAGCCACGGGCCGTTCCTCCCGGTCTTCGGGTCCCGCAGCCGGTAGGCCCGGATCATCCGCTCGGGCGACTTGTCGCGGGTCCGCAGGAAGTCGAACTTCGCGTCCGGGGCGAAGTTCTCGGCGAACGCCTTCGACGGGATACGGCCGCGGTAGCTGAGGTAGATCTCGCTGAACGTGTCCCCCTTGTCGTGTCTGATGTGGCCCGGCATGTCGATGCGGAGGAACATCGCGTCGCTGGAGTTGACCGCGTCGATCTGGTCCATCGAGACGAAGTACCGCTTGCCCTTCGGGAAGACGATCCGCTGCGTCCACTTCGAGCCGGTCTTCTTGCCAGGGGCGGCGGTCTTGTACCGGAAAGCCTGCTCGACCGCGACGAAGTCCTTGCCGCGCGTCACGCGTGGTTCGAGGACCTTCGCCTGCGTGCAGATCTGCGGCCCCTCGATCGACCGCTTCGCCCGGTTGCCGTGGTAGGCGTTGCCGAAGCGGTAGACCATCTCGTCGGGGAGTTGGTCGCGGTACGCCTCGTCGCTGCCGGGCTCCATGATCCAGTCGACGACGTCGAGCCCGAAGCCGGCGTCGCGGAAGCCGGTCTTCTTGTCGAGCAGCGACTGCCGTTCGACGCCCGTGACGTACCCGGTCTTCCGCACGGCCGCCGCGAGGTCGGGCGTCTCGATCGTGATCCGCTCGTCGGTCTCGGTGACCGCGAAGTCCTCCGCCGAGACGACGCCGCAGAAGAGGACAACGCAGACGGCGGTTGCTTGGTGACTCACGGCGGCCCTCGCAGGTTCTTGGTTCCCCGAGCTCGCGTCCCGCCGTCTTCGTGGCGGCCGGACACGGCACGGCTCACGAGCTCCGCTCGCGCGAGCCGCGCCCGGTCATTGAACCACGTTCCGCGTCACAGGCACAGCATGTACGCGACGAGGTCCTCCTTCTCCTGCTTCGTGAGACGCAGTTCCAGCACGAGGTTGAAGAACTCGACGGTGTCGTGCAGCGTCGGGCAGCGGCCGTCGTGCAGGTAGGGGGGCGAGTCCTTGATGCCGCGGAGCGGGAACGTCTTGATCGGCCCCTCCGGGCGGCCGACGTAGAACCGCTCGACCTGCAGGTCGTGCATGTAGTCGTCGACGAAGGCCGGGCCGCTGTGGCACTTGGCGCACTGGGCCTTGCCGTGGAACAGCGCCTCGCCGCGGAGTTCGCTCTCGGTGGCGAGCCGCGGGTTCAGCGTCATCAGCGGCGTGAGCTTGGGGGCGGGCGGGTAGTCGAGGATGGCGTTGAAGTCCCCCATGCGGTTGGTGATCTGCCGCTGCGCGCCGCGAGGCCCGATCGCCTGCATCAGTCCGGGGTCGCCGTCGAAGTACTCCTCGACCTCGGCGAAGTGGTCCATGCTGCGGATGGAGCGCTTCGAGGAGAGCTGCATCAGGTTGTAGTTGCCCCGCATGCTGGGCGTGTCGACGCGGAGCCGGGCCTCGTGTGGCCGCGAGTCCGGAGCGAGCTCGATCGCCCCGTTCGTGTGGCCGTTGACGTGGCACGAGAAGCAGGCGACGCCGGCCGACGGCTCCAACGTGACGCGGTGCGTGGTGTGGTTGAACCACGTGGTCGGCGACGGCCGCAGCAGTTCCTTCAGCCCCTCCATCTGCTCGGGCGTCAGCAGGCCGTCGAAAATCTCGTAGTAGTTCCCGAAGGTGACCTCGCGGCCGTTCGTCACGTCGCCCAGTTCCTTGTGCGTGGTCAGGAACATCGGCGGTGGGAACTCGGGCAGGTAGGCGTCGGGGACGTCGAAGTCGACGTCGAACCGCTGGTGTTCCGGGTGGGCATTGGTCCACGCCTGCGGGAAGACCATGTGGGCCGTGCTCTGCAGCGGGTGCGACAGCGGCTCGTACGGGAACAGGTTCCGTTCGCGGATCTCGTCGGGCGAGAGCTCGGCGAGGGCCTCGAACGACTCGATCCCCTCGGGCAGCCTGGCGACCGGGCCGACCGGGACCGGCTTGCGGCCGCCGGACATCGTCACGTCCTTCATCCCCCGGCCGTGGAAGTCGAAGCGGCCGTCCATGTACGCCTTGCAGTCGGCCATCAGCTGCGGCTTCTGCGTGGAGCAGTGTTCGACCCACTCCTCCCAGGACATGGGGAGTTCGGGCGAGCCCCAGGACGACTTGCCGCGGCCCGCGTAGCGGTGCAGGTCGAACGGCGTCCGGGTGCCGGGCGGGCAGGGGGCGGGATAGGGCTTCAACTTGGAGACGTGTCCGTCGCCGAGCCCCCAGTCGTGGTCCGCGTTCGCAGGCCACTGTGCCCCCGGCGACT
>JANQQW010000165.1 GCA_028284885.1 Planctomycetaceae bacterium | reverse complement strand
AATGGGCAGCCCTCACCCCGCTCGGACCACCCCACTGGGCCGGCAACCGCCGCGCTCGCATGGAAGACTGGACGCAGTCACCACCCCGGAAACCAACCCTTGACCCCAACGGGCCTCTCATAGAAGCCACCTGTTGCCCTACATGGCAATCAATCGAGTGGACCCAACTCTCTCGGTGTGCGATCCTGACCAAGCCGGATGTACCAGAGCATGGGTCAGGCGCAGTGTCGCTGCTGCACGAACTTGCTTGCGTGGCTGGGAGCAGGTATGGAACTACTAGGATTGGTTGTGTCTGCGGATCGACGTGCCATGGGGTATTCGCAGGACGAAGTTGACTACCGTGCAAGTATGGAGAAGCCGCCCGGAATCTATCTCAAGACCCATTGGTGTGGGAACATTGAGCGGTGCATCTCGCGCGACGTTTCAACGCAAGAACGAGTTCTGCTCGCAAAAATCCTCAAACAGCCCGAGACGAAGTATCTCGACTTGGAGACCGACCCTCGGAAGGTCATTGGCAGTTTGCAGAGAAAGCAGACTGTAAAGTCGTATGCGAGAGTCATAGAGCGCTCGATCGAGTTTCCTCCTGAGTACAAGCAGGCTGGGGTCTCGATACTCAGTTACTTCTCGAGGGTTGTAGACAGCAAGTACCCAGAGGATGACGTGCGAGTCAGCATCCTACAGGAAGGCAACAAGGTCACTCTCCGCGTGGAAACGCCCGACGGCGAGGTCGAGGACATCGATCGAACGCTAGACGAGTACGGTATGGTCGTAAACGGCCAGCTCCCAGTAGCACAGTTCACAGGAGATCAAGAACTCATCCGGGACCTGAAGACCCGCCTCGAAGTCACAAGACTCGAGCTCAAACTCCGCCAAGAGGCATTTCTTGAGGGCAAGGAGCAGTATGGTCAGCGCATTCAGTCACTTGAGTCGCAGGTTGACACTCTCACGGGACTTGTAACCCAAGGGCTTGGTCAAGCCGGAACGTTGTTGTCAGTTCTACAGGCCACAATTGCACATGGAGATGTGTCGCGCGCGATCGCTGACAGCCTCGCGCGGATCGCTGACCTCGCTGAGAGCGAGTATTCAGATGACAACGCGGCCGAGATGGAGGCAGAGTTCGAGACGATTCGCAACGAGTCACCAACCGTCTACAAGCGTGTCGTCGATCAGATGGCATCGATTCCGGCCCGAGTAATGGCGAACATGGCGACACCATGGGTCCAGGAGATGCTTGCAAATCTCCCTCGATGAGTGATGTTGGGGTGTCTCCGCCGTTGCCATTGGCTTTGCCTGTGCCTCTCGTCGACCTTCGCCGGGTGCCGCTGGCTTTGCCAGTGCCTTGGAGTGACGACTGCTCGGCACTGGCGGAGCCAGTGGCACGCCCGTGGCCGCGTGTCGCGCAACCGCCTCCCTTGGGTGAAGGGCGAAGTGACCCGAGTGGTGGGGTGGCGGGATGGATTACGATCTGCTGGAGCGGGCGAGTCACGGGGACATGGCGGCGTTTCGGGCGTTGCAGTTGTCGATTCAGCGCGGGGAGGGGATGCCGTCCCCGCGGGAGATGATGGACGAGTACGTGGCGAACATGCCCCCGGTTCCGGGGGCCGGGCATCGGGGGTACGTGGACGGGCGGAGGGGGTGGACGCGTCGGACGTTGATCGCGGCGGCCGAGGAGGTGGGGCGGAAGGTGGACGGGCCGGTTTCGGTGCACCGCTTCTGCAAGCTGGCCAAGTGCTCCGACGCGACGATCACGCGGCACTTCGGTGGGGGTTGGGCCGAGCTGCGGGAGGAGGCGGGGCTGCAGGAGGCGAAGCGGGGAACCGTGACGTGGACCGAGGAGTTGCTGCTGCTGGAGTACGACCGGCTGTGCGGGGAACTCGAACGGCCGCCGACGTGGGCCGAGATCGATCGGCTGGCCGAGGCGTCGTCTTCGACCTTCCGCCGCGTGCTGGGGAACCGGGCCGACATCGAGGCCGCGCACGCTGAGTGGTTGGGGAACGACTCGGGGGAGGAGGAGTGAGCGGACGGCGGGGTGGCCGGGTCTGGGCCGGAGGGAAGACCCGATGCGTGACCGCATGTTGCCACTGTCGCCTTGGCCAAGCCGTGTATGGGGCTCGTGAGAGCCATTCGAGTTCGGCGAGTTCCTCGCGGGTGGCCTCGATGACGGCGGACGTGCTCAGCAGGACGATGCCGGATACCGACTCGGTTTGTTTCTCGTAGCCCCACAAGTAGGGGCGGCCGCCGTTAGGGATCGGGTTTCCGTTCCAGACCATCACGACGTTGCCCGTCTCGAGCTTGACGATCGCGACCTCCAGCGTCTCGTCGACGTCGCCTTGGCGAACGTGGGCGACGAACTCCCGCGTTGACGCCGGCGACACCCCGCCGCCCGACGAGAAGCCGGTCACCGTCGGTCCGACGAAACTGACGGTCTGGATCACCCCGGAGCAGTTGCGTTGCGACGCGGAGCGGCTCGACGCCCAGTCAAGGGATGGCTGTGGTCGGCGCCTGTGGGTTGCCCACAGGCGCACCGCGCCGTGGGGCCTCCGCTGTCGGACCGCAGCCACCCGTCGCGCGGTCCCACTCCACTCGCGATGTGGTGGGTACAGCTCGCCCTTCCGTTTCATCTGCTGCGAAACGTCGGGAAAGAGGGAACCACGGATGTCACGGATTGACAAGGATTCTGCGGGGAGAACATCCGTGCTCGAATGTGACATCCGTGGGCCTGCCTGACATCGACCAGTCGATGCAGCACGACTTTCCCGCGGTTCAGTTCACCGACTCGACCTCGCCGCCGTCGCGTGAGCCGATGGCCAAACGGACTTCGGGGGAGGTGTTCTCGGACATGAACGTCACGGATCCATCGCAGAAGAGGCCTTGAATGCCACCCGTGTGGTAGCTGTGGAAGGCCCGTTCCTCGTTCGCGTTGAAGCTGTGGAAGGTCGTGCCGATGGCCTCGGTGGCCTCGTTGGTTGCGGGATTGCCGTCCATTTCCGCCATGAAGAGGACGTGGCAACTGCAGTTGGCACAGGGGGCAGAGCCCACGGTCCCGGTGTTGTTGCCCGCCTTCTCCGCGACGAGGAGCGTGTTCGTCGTCCCGTCGGTGATGTCCCGGAAGCTGAGGCCGGTCGCGGAACCGGGCCGGGGGTCACCGTAGTACAGGACCCCGTTGGTGTCGGAGACGCCGACCATCGTGTCCGGAACGTCGTTGTTGCCGAGGTTGCCGGCGTAGTTCTGCATGCGATTCCCGCCACCGATCTTCTCGTTCGCCGCCGAGGGGCACTCGAAGACCGGAATCTCGGCGATCATCACGGCAGCAATCTCAGCAGTCCCGGACCCGCCGGAGTCACTGTAGACCCTGTCGGCCACCGTCTCGTAGAGATTGGCCTGCTCGACGTACGGAAGGACGTAGGCTCCCCAAGCCCAGCCGTACCCGTCGGGACCCCCTCCCGGATTCCCCGCGAGTCCGACCGGCATTCGTCCGAAGGCGTCGTGGTGATTGTGCAGGGCGACGCCTATCTGCTTGAGGTTGTTCTTGCAGGTGGAACGCCTCGCCGCCTCCCGGGCCTGCTGCACCGCTGGCAGCAGCAGGGCGATCAGGATGGCGATGATGGCGATGACCACGAGCAACTCGATGAGGGTGAATGCCGAGCGGTTCGTGGTGGTGATCGTGGAACCGAAGCGTGTGCGATGTGCGGGTCTGTTGCAATTCAAGGTTCTGGGCTTCTCGTGTGGTGTCAGGATACGGATGAGAGATGGACTGCAGATACGAAGCGCTTCATCGTTTTATCATCAGACCGCCCGCGGAGTGTGAGTGTCGCGCGAAGACAAGGCGAAGTCTTGTGGAGCGTTCACTCGGTCCCCGTTCGTTCGATGGCACGGGGCCAACGATCGCCCCGGTGAGGTCGGGTGACCTCTTCCCGCCAACGAATGTCGCTCCCCGTCGTCGGCGGGGTGGCCGGGTCTGGACTGGAGAGAAGACGCGGTGCTTGACCGTCTGTTGCCGCTGCCGCTGGGTGTCATGCTCTTACGCGAAGCGAGTATGCGAGAGCGAGTTCAACGCTCGACATGGTCACCCGGCTCGACGCGAGACCATGTCACCCCGCCCCAGTAGCCGCGTTGCCACGCAAAGCGGAACGGCGTTCGATCTCGGGGTGGCGGGGTCTGGGCCGAAGGGACGCTCACAGGCCGTGCCACGGCTGAGGGACGCCGTTGTCGGATCCCTGGCACCCAGCCACCCTGATCTCGGCGCTCACGATGTGAGAAGTCGTTGTCGAGAACCCAGCTCGCTGCTAGCCTCGCTGCAGACTCTGGACCGACGTACTCCGAACGACCATTCGCATGCCCTCCTCATCACGACGTTCCCTGTTCGCAACGATTGCGTTGACACTTCTGCTCGCCGCGACTGCCCGAGCGGAGTTGCCACGCGCCGAGATCGCGAAGCGTGGCACCGCGGCGACGGCCTTCATTCAGGTCGGTCGCGCCAGTGGTTCCGGATTCTGTGTGCATCCGTCCGGCTACTTCGTCACGAACGAGCACGTCGTCCGCCGTCACGGGCAGGAGAAGGTCGATCTCGTTCTCGACCCGACGCTTGGCTCGCAACGCAAGTTCGTTGCCAAAGTCGTGAGAACCGACCCGAAACTCGACCTCGCCATCCTCAAGGTCGAGTCGACCGCGAAGCTGCCGACCCTCGAACTGGGGACGATGCAGAACGTTGCCCCGCTCGCCTCCGTCTTCGCATTCGGTTACCCGCTCGGCACTGCCCTCACTCGGGACGGCAAGTCGTACCCGGCGATCACGGTCGGAGCCGGAGACGTCGCGGCGATTCGGCGTGGCGACGACGGTGTCGATCGCATTCAGCTCGACGTCAGCGTGACACGAGGCAACTCGGGCGGCCCCGTTCTCGATTCCGACGGGAAGGTCGTGGGAGTGATCGTGTCGGGCATTCGCGGCGAACGGGGTTTGAACATGGCCATCCCCGTGAGTCGGCTCTCGAAGTTCCTCGAGACGCCGACGCTCGAGTTCACGCCACCGGAACTCACGAAGGACCGGCTCGGGAGGAAGATGGAGTTCGAGGCGCGGGCCACGGCCGTGGTGCCGACCGCCAAACCTCCCAAGTTGCGACTGGTCCTGGAGAGTGCTGGGACGGAGCGACGTGAGTTTCCGATGGAACGCCGCGACGGAACCTACGTGGTCTCTGCAACCCCGATCGGGAAGGAGGTTGCGACGAACGAGGTGACGCTCACCATTCGCATGAAGAGCGGCGTCCTCACGGGACGCGCTGAGGACTCCCCCGTCACGATCGCGGGCAAGGTCTACCGACTGAGCCGCATCCGCAGCATCGAACTCGGTAAGTCCGCGACGGCGACCCTGGCCGACGGATCCAAGGTGAGTGGCGAGATCGGTGACCTGGGGACGGCGAAGGTGGACCTCGCCGGCAACGAGGTTTCCATCGAACTCGCCAGTGCGAAGCGGGTCGAGATCGAGGCGCCGGGCGACACGACGGTCGTGAGGGCCACGGTCGTCGCCACCGTCGACGGCGACGAGGTGGGACGAGTCGAGACCAGCATGTGGATCCGGGAGAAAGTGACCACCCGGGTCGTGGATCCGTCGACGATCGCATCGACGGTCGAGATCGCGCCGCCCCCGCTGCCGGACGGGGCGGTGGAACGCCGTTTGCCGGCCCCGTTCTCGGACGTGTGCCTGGGTGGCGGCGGGCGATTTCTGATCCTCCATCTGCCGAAGGTTCGGCGTCTGGCGGTCTTCGACTTCAGCACGGCCTCGTTCGCGGGCTACGTCCCCTTGGACGAGGACGAAGTCGAGTTCGCCGCGGGCCTAGACAAGCTGATCGTCGGTCTCCCTCGAAAGGGCGTGCTGCAGCGGTGGAACCTGCTGACGCTGGAACGCGAGACCGTGGTGTACTCGCCGGTCAACGAGCGGATCGAGACCCTCGTCATGGGGTACGCCTCGCAGGGACCGGTCGTCCTGAACGGCCGCTTCCTGAGCACGAATCTCGTTCCCTTGCCGATTCGCAACGAGAAGGACGAGGAGCGAGTCTGGTCCGCGGAC
Source organism: Planctomycetaceae bacterium (assembly GCA_028284885.1). Classification (GTDB taxonomy): domain Bacteria; phylum Planctomycetota; class Planctomycetia; order Planctomycetales; family Planctomycetaceae; genus JANQQW01. The sequence continues at coordinate 19,816 of JANQQW010000165.1, read as the reverse complement.
GCCAAACTGCACCCCTCCGGCGACGGTACGGTCTTCGCCGCTTGGAAGACGAATCAGTCACCCGCGACGTCGTCCATCTACGTGGTGGAGGGCAACGTCGTGAAGCGTCAACTGGTCTGGCACCACCCGGAGAGGTACGGCCACACCGTCCCCGGACCGTCCGGACAGTTCCTCTTCACGGGAGCCGGCCTGACCTCCGCCACGATGAAGTACGCCCACCCGCAGGACAAGGACTACGGATACTGCCTCCCCGCCGTGCGTGGCTCGTACTTCCTCTCGATGCGGACCGCCCAAGAGGGAAAGCCGGGGGCGTTCACGATCTACCTCGTTGGCACTCGGCATCCGCTCGGCCGCCCGGATCTCGTACCCCACAACCTGAGCTTCAACGGTTGGGACCGTGAGGAGATGGGTATGTGGAAACGTGTCTACTTCGTGCCCCAGGCCAATCTGATCGCCACGTTGCCCGCCACGAACGACCGAATCGTCCTCCGCAAGCTGGACGTCGACGCGGCGCTCGACGAGTCCGGCGTCGACTACCTGATCGTGACCTCTCAGCCACCCCGACGGATCACGGCTGGATCGAGGTTCGAGTACCAGATCACCGCCAAGGCGAAGAAGCAGCCACTCGCGTTCGGCATCGCCACCGGTCCTGAGGGCATGACCATCACGCCCAAGGGGAAGATCGAGTGGGACGTCCCGCCAGAGGCACCTTCCGGTCTGGAGAACGTCATTCTCACCGTACGTGACGCAGGCGGCACGGAGGTCTTCCACACATTCGAGATCCAAGTCGTTCGGTAGCGTGGCGCCACTGGCTCCGCCAGTGCTTCGGGGCCCGTTGACTCACACTGGTGGGGACGCCGGGACGGCCAGGTCTGGACCGGAGGGACGACCCGGAGCACGACGGTGCGTTGCAGGCGGTCCGAGATCGAGGCGGCGTACGAGGAGTGGCTGGCCGACGGTGACGGCGAGGAGGAGTAGCGGGACTGAGCCCGCCGAAGGCTTCCTCGCGTGCGGTCGGTCGGCGTTCGTGCGAAGATGTGATATTCCGCCTTCACGCCGACTCCCGAGTGTCCATGACTTCGCACCGACTGCTGTTGCCGCCGCTACTTCTCCTGGCCGTGGCCGTCCCCACGAGCGGGGCGGAGCGGCGGCCGAACGTCGTGTTCATCGTGGCGGACGACCTCGGCTGGGCCGACACGACGTTGTACGGGAAGACGCAGCTGTACCGGACGCCGAACGTCGAACGGCTGGCGAAGCGGGGGATGACGTTCACGCGGGCGTACTCGGCGAGCCCGCTCTGTTCGCCCACGCGGGCGGCACTGCTGACCGGCCTCAGCCCGGCCCGCGTCGGCATCACGGCGCCGCAGTGTCATCTGCCGCAGGTCGCGCTGGAGGCGTCCGCCGGCACGGCGAGTCCCCCGACGAAGAAGGCCGTTCTGCCGAAGTCGGCGACGCGGTTGCGGACTGACCTGCCGACGCTTCCGAAGTTGCTGAAGAAGGCCGGCTACGCGACGGGGCACTTCGGCAAGTGGCATCTGGGGCGGGAGCCGTACTCGCCGCTGCAGCACGGCTTCGACGTCGACGTGCCACACTGGCCGGGGCCGGGGCCGGCCGGCAGCTACGTCGCCCCGTGGAAGTTCCCGGACTTCGACCCGGACGTGCCGAACGAGCACATCGAGGACCGGATGGCGGCCGAGGCGGTCGCGTGGATGGAGCAGCACCGTGACGAGCCGTTCCTGTTGAACTACTGGATGTTCAGCGTGCACGCCCCGTTCGACGCGAAGCAGGAACTGATCGCCCGGTACCGGAAGCGGATCGACCCCCGGGCGGCACAGCGAAGCCCGACGTACGCGGCGATGGTCGAGAGCATGGACGACGCCGTCGGTACGCTGCTCGACGCGCTCGACCGGCTCGAACTGACGGACGACACGATCGTCGTCTTCACGTCGGACAACGGCGGGAACACGTACAGCCCGATCGACGGCACCATGCCGACGAGCAACGCCCCGCTGCGTGGCGGGAAGGCGACGATGTTCGAGGGGGGCGTTCGCGTGCCGTGCGTGGTCGCGTGGCCGGGTCGCGTGCAGCCAGGCACGACGAGCGACGCGTTCGTGCAGAGCGAGGACTTCCTGCCGACGCTGCTCGACGCGCTCGACGTCGCCCCGGCGGCCGGTCAGGCGTTCGACGGGGCGAGCGTGCTGCCCGTGCTCGTTGGCGAGACGCCGACGCGGGAGGTGCCTTTCGAGCGGGTGGACGGGACAACGGAGCGGTCGCTGTTCACGTACTTCCCACACGACCCGCCGGTGCCGGACTGGCTGCCGCCGTCGGCCGCCGTGCATCGTGGTCGGTGGAAGCTGATCCGCGTGTTCCACGAGGGGGAGGAGGGGGCCCATCAGCACCGGCTGTACGACCTCGCGACGGACGTCGGCGAGAAGCGTGATCTCGCCGCCGAGATGCCGGGGCGGGTCACGGCGTTGAGTCGCGAGTTGGACGGCTTCCTGGCCGAGACGAAGGCCGTGCTCCCGGTGCCGAACCCGGCGTTCGACCCGGAGAGGTACCGTCCCGAGCTCGTCGGCGTCGGTCGGCTCCGCAAGCCGGGCGGTCGCCCCGCGGCCGACCCACTCAAGAGTTGGAAGGCTCGGAACTGCACGGCCACGGTGGAGCAGGGAGTCGTCCGCGTGACGGGCACCGGGGCCTCGCCGTTCCTCGGCGTGGGGGCGGGGGTTAGCGGACCGGTGCGTGTGGCGTTCCGCATCCGGTCGGAGAAGGGTGGCGCGGGGCGTGTCGAGTGGATCGACGCCGACGGCCGACCGCACTCGGTCTTCTACGAACACGCGGCCGGCGGCTGGCGGGACGTGACTGTCGAGCTGCCGGCGAAAGGCCCGGTGCGGATCCTGCGGGTCTACGTTCCCGCCGGGGAGCAGCCGGTCGAGCTCGACTGGGTGGAACTGAAGCCGCAGCGGGGCAAGCGACGTCGCTGGGCGTTCTGACGTCGTGCCGAGGCGTGTGCTCCGCCTGTTCGAGCGCCACCGAGACGTCTCGCAGCGACCGCCGCGAGTTCAGCGGTCAGCCACCACCCATCGCTGCTTCGCGAACGCGAAGTTCGCGTTTCTTCGGCAGGTTTGAGAGAGATCTGACGAGGGCGAAGACGGCTCCCGCGAGGACGAGGACGCCGAGGCCGATGGAGATCCAAGGGCCAACGAGCCAGCCGACGAAGAAGAAGAGCCACGCGATCGCCGGCATGCGGCCTTGGGCGTTCGGCTCGTAGGCCCCGCCCAGCATGCAGACGAAAGCGAGGAGGGCGAGGGCGACGGCACCCAGCACACCGGGGTGGAGCGGGACGTCGAAGACGCTGGCCTTGCCGGTCACCTCCTCGCACCGGTCCCCCAGGTGCTGCCGGACCCCTTGGTAGATCTCCTTCGCGATCTCGAAAGGCACCAGCAGGCTGATCCCCTCCTTGTACCACTGCCGCTTGCCGAACACGAGGGCCGAGGGCTCCTTGAGGATGGCGAGCCGCGAGAGGTCGTCGAGCTTGGCCTCCTTGCGAACCATGCCGAGCGGCGACATGTCGCCCGAGTCGTTCAGCTTGCGGACGAGGTCCTCGGCATCGAGGTTCGTGCCGAGGCCGGTCGTGGCGAACGCGTTCGACGTGAGGACGTAGACCTGGGTTCCGTCGATCCAGAGGACGCCGTCGTCGAGTCGGCGTTTGTCGAACTCCCGAGTCTCGGTCACGCTTTGGTCTCCGACATTCGATCGCGATCGTGTCTCCGAGCGAGTGTGCCGATAATCTCTCCGGATGTCCAGTAGTGAGTCGGTCGCCCGCTACCTCACCATGGTCCAGTGCTTGTAGAAGCAGGCGTTGAAGCGGGCTGCGACGAGGCGGACGCCGGTGAGGATCGCACTCAGCAGCCACGGGCAGCAGCTGGGGCGGAGGACGTCCACGAACATGCAGTACCGCGGCTCGTCGGTGTGGTTGACCGACTGGTGCAGAAGCGTGTCGTCGAAGACGAAGATCTTGTTCTCCGCCCACCGGTGCGTGTGGCTGCCGACCTGGATGAAGGCGTCCTTGCTCTGGACGTCGTTCACGTTGATCAGCACCCGCAGCGTGACCCGCAGCGGGCCGAAGTGTTTGCCGGTCGACTGGCGGGAGTTGAAGACGGATACGCCGACGGTGCGGACGTAGCGGAAGTCGCCGTGGAAGTCCGGCACGTCGACGGTCGTCTCGACGTTCTTGCCGTACCACTTGAAGAAGATCATCGCCCGTTCGGCGTCGCCGAGCTTGTCCTCGAGCTTCGCGACGAGTTGGCTGTCCGCGGCGGACGTGACGAGCGACTCGATCTCCTCGCGGTAGCCGGTCGGCAGGTCGTCCAGCGTGTAGATCCCCTCGTTGCGGTAGGGGAGGCAGAGGAGGTCCATCAACAGGTTGAACGGCGAGAGCAGCCAGGTGAAGACGCCGTTGCCGGCGAAGTAGCGGTCGAGCGAGCCGAGCGTCCGCTGCGTGTTGCGGCGGAAGTCCAGCAGCCCGACGCCGACCGCGGCGAGCACGGCCCACGGGGCGAAGTAGAGCCCGAGGCCGAACGGGAGCACCCGTTTGCAGGCCTTCTTCGAGATTCTGAGAGCGTCCATCCGTGGACTCCCGACGTTGGAGGTGAGCGCGGTCCGTCGGAGTTATCCGCACGACCCGAACCCCGACTTGAGCGGCCCGTTCGGGCGAAAGCGGCCGGCGAGCCGGAATCGCGAACGTGGTCGGCAAAGTCCACCCAGCTTGACGCGAAGCCGCACGACTCGTTCGCGCGCGGGAATTCGCTAGCATGCGGGAGTGAACGGTCTGCACGATCTCTCTCCCGAAGAGCAACCGCTCCTCGACGCCGTCCTCGCAGCACCGGACGACGACGCTCTGCGGCTCGTCTACGCCGACTGGCTGGAGGAACGGGGTGACGAGCGGGCCGACTACCTGTGGGCGGAGATCGCGTTCCTCCGTGTCGATCCCGACGACGAGGAGGCCCTGCGGTTGGCGTGGCGAGAGCTCTGCGACACGCGACGCGGGCTCGACGACGACTGGGTGGCCCGGGTGACGCGGATCCTCGTCGAGAACTGCCCCAACGACGACCCGGAGACCGGGTACGACTTCGACTGCCCGCGGCGGTGGGAGCGGATGGGGCTCCGCGGCGACGCCGACGTCCGCGTGTGCGAGGCGTGTGAGCGACAAGTCCTGTTCTGCACGACGGTCGAGAAGGCCCGCGTGCTGCGGGACGCCGGGCAGGTCGTGGCCGTCGATCCGACGAACCTGCGAACCATGTCCAACGTCTTCGACGAGCTGAACCCGAGGTACCGCCAGCGGCTGTTCCCGGATCCACGACGAGACCGGTCGCACAAGCCGGTGCACCCTCTCTCGTACGTTCGTCATCCCCGTGCCGAGTGAGGACGCGTGGTGTGACCGAGGTGCCTCTCGAAGAACGTCCGTTTCTCGACGCGGTCCTCGCGAGTCCGACGGACGACGGGCTGCGGAGGGCGTACGCGGACTGGTTGGAGGAGCAGGGGGACGGCCGGGCCCGCTACCTGCGGGCCGAGGTCGCCTGGGCCGAGTGTGACCGCCGAGACCACGCACGCAGGGACCGGCTGTCGCGGGAGCTCGTGGCCGCGCGGGAGGGGCTCGACGTGCACTGGGTCGCCTCGGTGAGCCGCTCGCCGATCGCCCACTGCGACGTCCTCCTGGGCGAGGTGGAAGTCGGCGCGGAGTGTCCCGCCTGGTGGGAGGAGTGCGATCCGACGGACGACGCGCGAGTCCGCTACTGCAACGTTTGCCGCGAGAACGTCCACGCCGCGTCGTCGATTCGCGAGGCCGTCGAACACTTCAAGAGAACACGCCGAATCGCCGTTCGTATGCGAGCCGCGGAGGCCGGGTGGTCCGACGCGCGTCCGGAGAGTGGCGACTAGACGCGCGCGGCGGACGATCCCGTACCTGTGACACCACTGAGGAGCCGAGCGTGAAGCCACTCGACGCCGACGAACGCCCGCTGCTCGAAGCCGTCCTCGCGGATCCCGACGACGACGCCCTACGTCTCGCCTACGCCGACTGGCTGGAGGAACGTGGCGACGAACGGGCGGAGTATCTTCGCGCCGAGATCGCGTTTCACCGCGTCGACGTGACCCGCGACGACGATCTTCAGTCCGCCTACGACCGGCTTGCGAAGGCGAGAGACGTCGTTGGTGACGACTGGGTGTCGAACGTCGCGAGGCTGCGAATCGAGAACTGCAAGGAAGGGTTCGTTCTCGCTTACGACTTCGTCTGCCATCGGTCGTGGCAGGAACTCGAACCGACGGAAGAGGCCGGAGTCCGTCACTGCGGCGCGTGCGGGCGAGACGTCTTCTACTGCCAGTCGCTGGAGGAGGCACGGCGATTCGGGAGCATCGGGGACTGTGTGGCGATCGACGCCTCCGCCGAACGGTACGAGGGGGACATGACGCCGCGGGACCGGCACCGTGTTGGGAGCATTCAAGTGGTGCCGAGGATCGTCCATCCACGAGGGGAGTGACGGGCCGGGCTGGTCGGACCGAACCGGAGCCGTGAAGCGACGGGAGACGGTCGCCCGAGGCGTCAGCCTCGGGGGCAGTCCGTCCGAAGGCCGAAGCCCCGGAGGGGCGACACGAGCGCTCCGTCGGCAACGATTGCGGTACCATCGAACACGAAGGGGCCCCGTCCCGGAGCCAGCGGACCATGTCGACGTTCACGCAACTGCGGTACCACGTCGTCCTCAGCACGAAGGACCGACGACCGGCGACTCACGACCCCGGCACCTTGCACGCGTACCTCGGCGGCATCGTGCGAAACCTCGGTGGAACGGCCCTCGCGGTCGGCGGCGTCGCGGATCACGTGCACCTGCTCGTCGGCTTCCCCGCGAACCTCGCGCTCGCGGATGCGGTCCGGGACCTAAAGGCCAGTTCCTAGAGATGGATGCGCGAACAGGCGGACATGTGGCCCGGTTGGCAGAACGGTTCCCAGGGGGGGCGATCCGCGCCAACGTCGAACGCACGAGCCGGTGTGGTCGCCGGAAGACCCGTCTGTGATCCCTTTGCTGATTCAGGAAGTGTGGCTTGAACGAGATCCCGACCGACGAACGTTCGCTCCTCGACGCCGTCCTCGCGAACCCGGACGACGACGGGCTCCGGCTCGCTTACGCGGACTGGCTGGAGGAGCACGGCGACGAACGGGCGGAATGGTTGCGTTCGGAGGTTGGGCTAATGCGAACGGACGACTCCAGGCGCGATGCAAGACTGCGCAATACCCTGGCGGTACTAGCGCAGTCCGTCGACTGGTCTTGGCGGCTCGCGGTCTCGCGCGTCCCCGTGTTGAATTGTCAGCGCGGCTCAGACTCGAATCGCGCGTGCGGACGGCGTTGGGTGGAGTTGGACGCCACTGACATGACGTCGCCGTCCGATCGATTCTGCAACGACTGCGAGCAGGTCGTCCGGTTCGTCCGGTCACTTCGAACGCAGCATCGAAGAGATCGGCCATTTTGCCTCGACGAGGTCGTCCAAGACCCCGCATTCAAGCTGGAGTACCACTTCCGGTATCGCTGTCGATAAGTCGAAGATGCCTTTGCCGCCGCCGCTCCGCGGCTTGCATCAACTCGCTACCTTCGAGCTGACCGCTGATTCCTGACCCCTGATTCCTGATTCCTGTCACCCCATGTCCCTACTCGTTCCCGAATCCGACCTCCCCGAGGACCTCTCGACGCCGGAGGTCGTGGAGGCGGCGTACTCGACCGACTTGGAGGCGATGGCGGCCGATCTCGGGCGGTCGTTGCCGGTGCTCGTCGAGTGCGACAAGGACCTCGTGCCGTTCGTGTTCATGTCGGTCCGGTCGCGGCTGCGGCAGCGGGAACTGCAGTGCCTGTTCCTCGACGGCCGGCCCCGCGAGGGGGAGGAGAACCCGATGAACCCGGGCTTCATGGGTACCATGCTGGCCCAGCTGCGGAACGCCGTGCGTGGCTCCATCGAGCAGAAGGTCGTCGTGCTGCCGCACCTCGACCTGCTCGTCACCAGCAGCGGCGGGCTGACGGCCGAGGCCCGCGAGGTGATCCCGCTTCTCTACGAGAACCCGGAACTCGTCTGGCTCGGCTTCAAGGATCCGTCGTTCCCGCTGCCGGCCGTCATCGAGAACCTGTTCCCGCACCGGTACTCGCTGCTGGGCATTCCGCGGGACCGGCTGCCGCGGCTCGTCACCCGCCACGAGGCCCGCAAGTTCGGCCAGGACTTCAACCCGTGGGCCCTGTACAAGTACGTCTCCGGCATGAACGCCGCCCGTCTGCGGCGGCTGCTGGAGACCGTGGAGGGGGAGGACTACCCGGCCGACCCGGCCCCCGCGTACGCCCAGATTCGGGCCGCCACGAGCGGCGGCCAGCTCGAGGTCCCCAACGTCGATCTCGAGACGCAGGTCGGCGGCTACACCAAGGTCAAGCAGCGGCTCCGCAGCGAAATCCTCGACGTGCTCCAGCGGAAGGACGAGCAGTCCGACCCCGCTGAGATCGCCCGGCTGGAGGAACTCATTCCCCGCGGCATGATCTTCTGGGGTCCCCCCGGTACCGGGAAGACGTTGTTCGCCAAGGCGATGGCGACCGCGATCGGGGCGGCCATCACCATCGTCAGCGGGCCGGAGTTGAAGAGCCGGTGGGTCGGCGAGAGCGAGGAGAATCTCCGCCAGATCTTCCACCGCGCCCGGCAGTCCGCCCCGTCGATCATCGTGTTCGACGAGCTCGACTCCTTCGCCGCCGCCCGCGGCACCTACACCGGCAGCGGCGTCGAGCACTCGATGGTGAACCAGCTGCTGACCGAGATGGACGGGTTTCACAGCGAGGAGCTGGTGTTCGTCGTCGGAACCACGAACTTCGTCGAGGTGCTCGACCCGGCCCTCCTGCGGCCCGGGCGGTTCGAGTTCCACCTGCACGTCCCGTATCCCGCGGCTGACGACCGCCGGGCGATCCTCGCCATCTACAACGAGAAGATGGGCCTGGGGATGACGGAGGACACGCTGGACTACACGGTGAAGCGGACGTCGCTGCCGGTCGAGGGGCAGGCGGCCGGCACGCTGTTCAGCGGCGACCACCTGAACGCCCTCTGCCGTGCACTCGCCCGGATTCGGCTGCGGGAGAACCTGACCGGTCCGACCGAGCCGGAGCACGTGGAGCGGGCGCTCTCGGAGTGGATCGACCGGCCGAAGCTGACGGCGAAGGAGGAACGCGTGGTCGCGACGCACGAGGCGGGGCACGCCGTCGTCTCGCTGTTCTGCGAGCACGCCACGCCGATCGCCCGCATCTCGATTCAGGGAGACTCCGCCGGGGCACTCGGGTTCGTCCGGCACGAACCGTCGCCGCACCAGTACGTGCTCACGCGGGGGGAGTGCCTCGACCGTGTCTGCATCCTGATGGGGGGCCGCGAGGCGGAGCTGCTTCTGCTCGACGACCTCTCGGTCGGCTCGGCCCACGACGTCTCGATGGCGACCGACATCGCCCGTTCGATGGTCGAGGACTTCGGTATGGGTGGAGAGAAGGTCGGCACGCTCCGCTTCCACCGCGACGACGGCCGCCCCGGCCGGCACCTCGCCCTCTCCAACCCGCAGCTCGAGGCGATCGACGAGGCGATCCACGACATCGTCGAGACCGAACGCCGCCGCTGCGCGAACGTCCTCGCCGAACACCGCAGCCTGCTGGAGATGCTCCGCGACGAACTGCTCGACAAGAAGGTCATCGACGCGAAGGCCCTCGCGAGCCTGGTGCCGTCGAAGCAGGAGCGGATCGAGGAGGCGGTGAAGTCGCCAGACCGCGAGCGGATCGAACCGGGACCGCCCGATGGCCTCCCCGGTTGATCAGTCGCCCAAGACGTCCGCGCGGTTCTCCTCCCACCATCGTCGAACGCGAGCGACCTGCGCGTCTCGCTTCGCGATCGAGTCGGTGCCGGCGATCGGGATCTTCAAGTCGTACTTGGAGGCGAGCCAGCGAGCCGCTTCGTCGCACAGTCGCCACCGCAGGTTCCCTCGCGAACCGTTCCTCGCATCGTCGAGCCGTCCGGCGATGTGCGGAGCGGCCCAGTCTCCTCCGGCGTACTGAAGGGCGCGGAGAGCATTGGACGCGTCGGGGGCGTCCCCGTCCCGGAGCACACGGCAGACCGCCTCGCGGGCCTCGATGCTGCCGGACCGCAGCAGGAGCGAGGGGAGCGCGGACGAGGCCCGGTCCTTCGCGAACCGCGACTTCGTCCGCTCGCGGTACTCCGCGAGAATCGTCTCGACGATGCCGGGATGTTCGACCTTCAGAAAGATGTCGTACGCGGTGATCCGCATCGAGTCGTCCTCCGACTCGACGCACGCGCGCACGTCGTCGAGCGCCTGCTTGCCGCCGGCTTCCCAGAGAAGTTCCAGCACGAACGGCTGGTCCGGCTCCGCTTCGAGGCGACGGCGAAAGAAGTCCAGCGACCTTGGACCTTCGAGTGCGATCAGTCGTCGAGCCGCCTTGATTCGCCACCCGTAGTTGCGAATGCCGTCGCGGGCGAGGCTCTCGCGGAGCCATTCGGCCTCGGTCCGGTCTTGGTTCCGTGCCCACCACGCCTTCACCTTGGCGAGCACCTGTGCCTGGAGCTCGGGGGTCTCGTTCGAGAGATACCCCATCGTCGAGGTTCGCTGGTAGAACGACTCGTTCGCGATCGTCTCCAGGATCTGAACCGCTGCGTCCCGGAACTGAAGGATGTAGCCGTACGGGCCGTGTCGCGTGCCGTTCGACCGTGTGAGTCGGTCGTCGTCGAGCAGCGCGATCAACGCCGGTATGGCCGGCTTGCCGATCTCGCGGAGTTCGTGGGCGGCACTGCGTTCGCGGTGATGCACGACGTGGCACTCGCCGGGACTCGTCCACTGGCGGGCGGCGACCTGTTCGAGTCGCGGGACCCAGAAGGCGATCTGCTCGGCGACCGGGCGGGCCTTCAAGTCACTCGGCGGGGCGGGCAGGGTGGTGTTCAGTGTCCGTTCCAGCCGCTCGAGGCTGTGCCGGGCGGCCTCGGCATCGTAGGAGTCGGGGTGACGTGCGAGCAGCCGCGTCCAGTACTCGTGGGCCGTCTGCTTGTCGCCTCGGAAGACAAAGGCCGCGAAACCGGATGTGTAGAGTCGGCGGGCCTCGCGTCGTTCGAGCTGCTCCAAGGGCGAGTTCCCCCCGCGGAACGCATGCCGGACCAGCACGTCGGACGGCTCGTCGAGCCCGCGGGACTGGCAGTAGAGCGCGTGCACGAATGCAGTCTCGCCTGAGGTCACGGGCGACCTCTCGGCGGAGAAGGGCGGCCCGGGCCGGTGTTGCTTCTCGTGCCCCTTCCGCTTCGCCTCGATCCACCGCACCCGTTCGCGGGCCTCGGCTTCGTAGTCGACGACGTGCACCTTCCAGTCGAACGACCGTGGGACCGTCCACAGGGTGAGCTCGTCCCTCAGCACGACCAGCGACTCCGGCGTGGAGGCCACCAGCCAGCAGAGCGTCCGTTGCGGCGACGACTTCGAGAGCGGAACGTCGATCCGCCGAAGCGGACTGACGTCCGGCCAGGGGAGTAGACGGACGCGCTGCCTTAGTTCCTGCTGTTCGTCGAACCGTCGTCGTGGGAAGCCGTTCGCGTCGATCACCCGCGGCTGAGCAGCTTGGTTGAACGCCTTCTCCCGCCCCATCGCCGACCGGACGGCTCGGTCGAATGCGTTGTCGAACGGACCGCGCGGCAGCAGGATCGGTGGCACCCGCTCCCAGTCTCCGTGCCAGGCTGCCGGATCGACCGTGCCGATTCGTGGTCGCGGTTGGAAGAGGCCCTGCCAGCCCGCTCGTGAAGCCGTCGTACTGGCCTCCTTCGTCGGAGGCCAACTCTCGTCGGCTGCTGCGACCGTCGGTGCGACCGCCAGCAGAAGAAGGAGCGCGTCGGCAAGGCCGCTTCGTCGTCGGTGGTCGATGTCTTCCATCACACGTCGCTCCGTCGAGTGCTGGAGTCTCCTCTGCTGCAGACTCTACGCGATCTTCGCTTGCTGTACGAATGGCACGAGTCCTCCGTCCGACCGTTCAGTGGATCGGTGGTCGTCTTGCAATCCCATTGCAAATGCATTGTGATGATGGTGAGTCGTGTGCTGAACGACTCGGAACGGGCCACAGCCAATTCGATCCGTGCTCGTGCGGACTAGCCAGGCCGCTGTACCTCCTCAACCTCGTGTTCCGGGAGACGGTCTGATGCTGAAGGAACTGGCGGCTCTGCTGAGCAAGTCCCCGAGCGGTGTGGCAATTTCCTACCAGCTCCACGGCGACGATTCGCTGCACTCGGCCCTTCTGACCCGCGTCGACGAGGTCGGGATGGTCGTTCAGTTTCCCGAGCGAACCCTGTTCCTGCCGTGGACCTCGGTCGGTCACGTCGAGGATCCCCACGTCGGCTGAGTCGGCGTGGTGTTGAGAACGGAGGGGCGTGTTGGCCCGCTTCCCTTCGCCACCCGTCAGCGTCGACTCGGCGCTGGCGGGTGTTCTCTTTGACGGGGTTGTGAGGCTCTGCGTGTGTTCGCGAAGTGCCGCGGCGTCGCTGGTGGTCTAGAAACGAGGAATCTCGCACTCGCTGTGATCCGAGGGGATGCCCGATGCGTTCCGGTGGGCGTGTCGAGTCGGACGTTGCTCTGAACTCCACTCGCCGGTCCTGCCGAGTCCACCCGTAAGTCGAGGAGAGATCCCGTGAAGAGTGCTGGACGTGTCACCCTGGTGTTCCTGCTTTGTGCCGTCGTCGTGGGGTGCGGTTCTGCCGAGGAGGAGAAGTCGTCCGAGAGCGGTCTCGCTCACCCCAAGCACCCCGACGTCCGGGTCGAGGTCCGCGATCCGAGCGGGAGTTCGAGACACTCGATCTGGTACGAGGACGTCGACGGCTGCATCTTCCACGGCCACCAGTCGAGTGGCGAGGGCGTGAACTGCTCCCTGAAGTACGACGGCACGACGGACGCCGGCGACGAGTACACGTTCGACGTGAGGCAGGGGGAGACCGAGAAGAGCAAGACCTTCGTCTACGAAGGCGAGGAGATGACCGTTGACCTCGGCGACGGGGTGTCGATCACGCTCAAGCCGCGGTCGTAGGCCCGGCGACCAGTTCGCTTGCGCTCAGGGCTACATTCCGAAGCCTGACACTTTCCAGTAGTCGCACCCGACTTCGCCGTCGAGTGAACCGGTTGCACGGGGCGGGCTTTGGTCGGGATGGCGAACTTGGATGGGTTGCCCTGTAACTCGGGCGGGCGTTCGATCAAGATAGGGCGGCACGCCTACGGATCCCGCTATGTCTCGGTCCTTCCTCGCCTGTCTGCTCTCGATCGTTGCGACGGCCGTTTCGGCGGCCGAGTTCGACGAGCGCGTGAAGCCGTTGCTTGCAAAGCACTGCGTGCGGTGTCACGGGCCGCAGAAGCAGCTGGCCGACGTCCGGCTGGACACGCTCGACCCGGACGTCGTGAACGGGAACGGCACCGAGACGTGGCACGACGTGCTCGGCAAGCTGAACAAGGGCGAGATGCCGCCGGAGGACGAGCCGCAGCCGACCGACGCCGAGCGGGCCGTTCTGGTCGACTGGCTGACCGCCGAGTTCGCCCGGCTGGCTGCCGAGAAGCGGAGCACGGGCGGGCAAGTGGTGCTGCGACGGCTGACCCGGTACGAGTACCGCAACACCATGCGGGACCTGCTGGGAATCGACGTCGACTTCGCTCGCGACCTGCCGCCCGAGTCGATCTCACCGGACGGCTTCCAGAACAACGGCAGCACGCTCGGCCTCTCGCCGCTGCAGATCGAGCTGTACCTGAAGGCGGCCCGTGAGGGGCTGGGCCGGGCGATCGTCGAGGGGGAACGGCCGAAGCTGATCGAGGCGAGAGCCGAGGCCTCCGAATCGACGCGACGGAAGAAGAGCAAGGTCTCCAACCGGCTGGAGCACGACACGCGGTTCCTGCTGAAGCTCGACGAGTTCCCGCGTGAAGGGACGTTCCGCGTTCGCGTGAAGGCCCGGTCTGAGGTGCCCGACGGGACGCCGACGCCCCGGCTGAACGTCTCGGTCGGCGTGCGTGCCGACGTGCAGGCTCCGAAGCGGACGCTCGCCGAGATCGAGGTGCCGGCCTCGGACGAGTCGCAGGTCTTCGAGTTCGTCGGCCGCATGGAGGAGTTCCCGCAGCCGGGCCACAACCCGAAGTTCCCCGGCCTGCTGGTCACGCTGGAGTCGCCGAACGCCCCGAAGCCGGCGAAGCCGAAGAAGGGCAAGAAGGACGAGCCCCGGGAGACCGAGCCGCCGCCCGCTCTGCCGGTGATCGTCGTCGAGTCCGTCGAGTTCACCGGGCCGCTGTTCGACGCGTGGCCGCCGACGAGCCACACCCGCATCCTGTTCGACGACCCGACACGCGCGTCCGACGAGACGGCGTACGCCCGGCGAGTGATCACGCGGTTCGCCGAGCGGGCCTTCCGGCGGCCGGTACGGGACGGCGAGATCGACGAGTACGTCGGCTTCTTCGAGGAAGTCCGGCCCGACATGCCGTCGCTCGAACAGGCGGTGCGGGAGACGCTCGCCATGGTGCTCGTCTCGCCCGACTTCCTGTACCTCGTGGAGCCGACGGCCGAGGACGAGGAGGACCGGGAACTCGACGACTTCGAACTGGCGTCGCGGCTGTCGTACTTCCTGTGGAGCACGATGCCCGACGACGAACTGCTGGAACTCGCACGCGACGGACGGCTGCAGGACGCGGCGTCGTTCGAGAAGAAGGTCCGGTCGATGCTGGCCGATCCGCGGGCGGACGAGTTCGTCGCCCGCTTCACCGAGCAGTGGCTCGACCTGTCCGGCGTCGACCGCGTCGCCGTGAACCCCGAGTACTTCCCGAACTTCGACGACACGCTGAAGGCCGACATGCAGGAGGAGACGCGGCTCTTCTTCCGCGAGGTGCTGCGGCAGAACCTGCCGGCGACGACGTTGGTCGATGCGGACTTCGCGATCGTCAACCGCCGACTTGCCGAGCACTACGGTCTGCCCGCCCCGGCCGGCAGCGGCTTCGAGCGGGTCGCCCTCGACGCGGACGACCGCCGCGGCGGACTGCTGACACAGGCGAGCGTGCTGCTGGCGAACTCGAACGGCGAACAGTCGCACCCGATCAAGCGGGCCGTCTGGCTGCGGACGCGGCTGCTCGACGACCCGCCCGCCCCGCCGCCGCCGGACGTGCCGGAGCTCGACGAGGACGACCCCAAGCTCGCGAAGCTGTCGCTGAAGGAGCAGTTGGAGCAGCACCGCACGAAGCCGGCCTGCAACTCCTGCCACCGCGGGATCGACCCGTGGGGCGTCGCGTTCGAGAACTTCGACGCCGTCGGCCGGTGGCGGACCGAGTACGAGCACCGCCCCCGCGGCCGAAAGGGCCCGGTCGAGAAGTCGCCCGTCGACGTCGCGGCCGAGCTGCCCGGCGGCCACGCCGTCGACGGCATGGCGGGGCTGAAGCAGCACCTGCTGACGACCGACCGTCCCCGCTTCGCCCGGGCCGTTGCTCGCAAGATGCTGGCGTACGCCGTCGGCCGCTCGCTGGAACGAACCGACGAACCGGCCGTCGACGCGCTCGTCGCCGAGTTCGAGAAGAACGACCTCCGCCTCGGCGAACTCGTCGTGGCGATCACGCGAAGCGAGCCGTTCCGCACCAAGTAGCGGCCCCCTCTCAACCCTCAACTCTCAACTCTCAACCATGTCGAAATCCTGGCATCTCGATCGTCGCACGTTCCTCCGCGGCACCGGGGCGGCCCTCGCGCTGCCGTGGCTGGAGTCGATGTCGCTCGCGTCCCCCGGCACGCAGGCGGAGCTGCCCCGGCGGTTCGCGGCGGTCTACTTCCCGTTCGGCGTCAGCATGGCCCCGGACGACCACGAGCACCGCGACTGGGGCTGGTTCCCCAAGGGCGACGGGGCCGACTTCGAGTTCACGAAGGTCCTGCAGCCGTTGGCCGAGTACCGCCAGGACGTGACGGTCCTGGGCGGGCTGTCCCACCCGAACGGCCGCCGCATGGGAGGGCACGACACGGGCGACACGTTCCTCACGGCCGTCCAGCTCGAGGGCTCGGACTACCGGAACGCCGTCTCGCTCGACCAACTGGCGGCCCGCGAGATCGGCCGGGCGACGCGGTTCCCGTCGCTCGTCCTCTCCAGCGACGGCGGCGTCGGCGAGCCGACCCGTTCGACCACGCTCTCCTTCTCCGCGACCGGCCGCCCGGTGCCGGCCCTCGCCGACCCGAAGCAGATCTTCGACCGGCTGTTCGGCGACGGCGACGAGTCGACCGAGGCCCAGCGTCGTCGGCTCCGCGCGACCGGCAGCATGCTCGACCGCGTGCTCGAACACTCGCGGTCGCTCGAACGACGACTCGGCAAGCGGGACCGTGCGAAGCTGGACGAGTACCTCGCGTCCGTCCGGGACGTCGAGCAGCGGGTCGAGCGGTCCCAGCGATGGCTCGACGTCGCCAAGCCCGAGGTCGATCCCGCCTCGCTGCCGCTGGAGGCGACGCCCAAGGCCCCCGAGGACTACCTGCGGGCCATGTACGACCTGATGTTCCTCGCCTTCCAGACCGACACGACTCGCCTTGCCACCTACATGATCGGCCAGGTTGCCGGGGCGACCACCATCGCCAACGCGTTCCCCGCCTGCATCGGCCTCTCCGGCAACTGGCACGGCCTCGCCCACGGGCAGGGGAAGAAGAACGGCTACGAGAACCTCGGCCGATTCGACCAGTTCCTTGCCAAGCACTTCGCGTACTTCGTCGGCCGGCTCGCCGCCACGGAGGAGGGGGACGGCACGCTGCTCGACCGCACGGTCCTCCTTTACGGCAGCAGCAACAGCCGCACGCACCAGAACCGGAACTACCCGCTCGTCCTCGCCGGCGGCCGTGGCCTCGGCCTGAAGCACGGCCAGTTCCGCCGGTTCGAGGAGAAGACCCCGCTCTCCAACCTGTACGTCACGATCCTCCAGAGGCTCGGCGTCGAGCGGGAGTCGTTCGTCGACAGCACCGGCGAGATGAGCGAGGTCGTCGCCTGACGCGAACCGGGCTTCGTTGACCGTCGCGGCACGAGGCACAACACTTCCACCGCGTCGCCCTCGTGCCGTGGAGTGTCTCTTTGGTTCCCGTCGTCTCGCTGCTGGTCGTGGTCGTGATCTCGATGGTCGTCGTCCGCGTGGCGACGGTCGCCCTCGTGCTGACCGGCATCTCGAAGCCGCTCGCGCGGTTCCAGGCGCGGTCCGCGTTCACGGGGGCCGGGTTCACCACGACCGAGTCCGAGAACGTCGTGCAGCACCCGGTGCGGCGGCGGATCATCATGCTGCTGATGCTGCTCGGCAACGCCGGACTCGTCACGGCGGCCTCGTCGTTGATGCTCTCCTTCGCGGGCGAGGAGGGCGAGACCCTGTTCGGTCTGTCCGGCCTCGCGCGGCTCGCCATCCTGGTCGGCGGACTCGCGGCCTTGTGGCTGCTGACCACGAGCGAGTGGCTCGACGACCGGCTGTCGCGGTGGATCGGCTGGGCGCTCAAGCGGTGGACGTCGCTGGAGGTTCGCGACTACGCAGGGCTGCTGCACCTGACGGGGGACTACGTCGTTGCCGAGATGAACGTGGCCGAGGGGGACTGGGTGGCCGGGCGACCGCTCGCGGACCTGCGGCTGAAGGACGAGGGCGTGCTGGTGCTGGGCATCGAACGGACCGACGGCACCTACGCCGGGACGCCGCGGGGCGAGTTCGAGGTGCACGCCGGCGACACGCTGCTGATGTACGGCCGGCAGGACGTCATCCGCAGCCTCGACGTTCGCCCGACCGGCTCCGAGGGGAACTGGCAGCACGTCAAGGCGGTCGACGAACAACGGAAGGTCGAGGTGGCCGAACGCGAGGAGGCCGAGTCGTCCGACTGACCAGAGTGCATCTCACGAACGTGTGGCGGTCGTTGATCGAGGATTTCACGACCGAACGTCGTTCGAGTCGCTACACACAGCTCGGATCGGGTCTACTCGGCCGGCTTCCGCAGTTCGTCGGAGACCTTCTCGGCCACGAACAGGTTGTTCGCGCCGTCGGAGACGAGCTCGGTCGGCCGCTTGCTGCCCGACTCGGCCCAGGCGATCTTCAGCGTGTTGCCGTCGAGGGAGTAGACGCCGACGTAGACCTTCTCCTTCGTCCCGTCCTTGCCGGCGAAGCCGGTGACGTCGACCGACTTGGGTTGCGTCGACTCGTCGAGTGTGACGGACTTCCACGCGGCGTTGGCGAGACCGGCCCGGACCTCGCGTTTGCCGTCACCGCGGAGGACCCAGCAGCCCGTCGCGTCGAACACGAGGTGGGCGACCCGCGGCTCGGCCCCCTTCTTCTTGGCGGAGCCGGCTCCGAGCCGTTCCAGCCGGTCGCGACCGTCGTCTTGGAAAACCGTGATCTTCCACGTGCCGACGAGGGCGTCGCGGTCGCCGGCGTCGGCGAGTGTCGCGGTCGTGGAGAGGACCAGCAGGGCGGCGAGCAGTCGTTGGATCATCGGCGGCTTCTCAGAAGAGCTCGGCAAGCGGCTCGCTGCCCGTGTCGGTGAATGGGACGGGCCGGCCGGCCGCCTCGTAGGTGCCGGTGTAGTCGATGTCGAGGGCGTGGCAGACGGTGGCGAAGAAGTCCCCGGCGGAGATCGGTCGGTCGGCGACGTCGACGCGGTCGGGCGTCGTCTTGCCGACCACCTGTCCCCCCTTCACGCCGGCCCCGGCGAGCACGGTCGTCCAGCACTTGGCGAAGTGGCCGGAGCCGCTCTTCCCGTTGTTGCCGCCGCCGAGCCCCGGCTTGGGTCCGCGGCCGAACTCGCCCATCCAGACGACGAGCGTCGTGTCGAGCAGGCCCCGGTCGTCGAGGTCCTCGACCAACGCCGAGAAGCCGCGGTCGAGATCCGGGCTTCTCTGCTTCACTGGTCCGGCCGCGCCGCCGTGGTGGTCCCAGCCGCCCCAGCCGACCTCGACAAAGGCGACGCCCGCCTCGACGAGTCGCCGGGCGAGCAGACACTGTTCGCCGAAGCCGCGGTCGCCGTACCGTTCGCGGATCTCCTTCGGTTCCTCGTCGTCGTCGAACGCCTTCGTCGCCGGCGTCCGCATCAGCTCGACCGCCTTGCGGTAGCTCGTCTGGTGGGCACGGACGGACTCGGCCCGGAAGCGGGCGGCCTCGTCGGCCTGCACGGACTGCAGCAGGGCGATCCGTTCGTCGGTTCGGGTCTGCGACGGCGACCGGAGGTTCGAGATGGAACTGCCGGAGACCATCATCGGGGCGTACTCCGGGCCGAGGGAGCCGGAACGCAGGAACTTCGGCGGCACGCGGGACTGCCCGATGCTGACGAAGCTGGGCAGGCCGTTGTCGGTCCGGCCGTTCTCGCTCGCGACGATCGACCCGACGGTCGGGTAGTCGACGGCGACGCTGGCCCGATGGCCGGTGTGCATCAGGTACTGGCCGCCACGGTGTTCGTTGATGCCGGTCGACATGGTCCGCAGCACGGCGAGGTGCTCCATGGACCGGGCGAGCATCGGCAGGTGCTCGCTGACGCGGATGCCGGGGACGGACGTCTCGATCGTGTCGTAGTCGGCGTTCTCCTCCGGGACGGAGAACGTGTGACACTGGCTGGGTCCGCCGTCGAGCCAGAGCAGAATGCAGCTCTTCGGCCGCTTCGCGGTCGGCTCGGCGGCGTGCAGTCGTTCGGCGAGTCGAGGCAGTTGCCCTGGGTTTGCTTAACCCAGAGAAAAGATCTGCACCTCTAAATTCAGTTCCTGGGTAGTTGCGCTAGCTTTCAAAAGT
>JANQQW010000026.1 GCA_028284885.1 Planctomycetaceae bacterium | reverse complement strand
GGCGAGGTCATCCGATCGAGGCGTCTGGGCTTCGCAACGTCTGACGTCGGGTGACCGGTCTCGGCCGGTTTCGGCGTGGCGTCGAGTTGGTCGAGCCGGTTCGTCGGCGGCTGGACCGAGGTCTCGGTCTCGCTCGCCGTCTCGGTTGTCGCGTCGGGCTCGGGCGGGGCCTCGACCGGCGGGATCGACTCTCCGCACTCCGGGCACTCGACGGGCTGCCGCAGCATCGCCGGGTCGCGGAGGCGAAGCCGCGTGCGACACGCCGGGCAGATCAGGGTGACGGTCTTCACGGGGCGGAACGGCTCACAGCGGGAACGGTTTCTGGCCCTTCTGTGCCGCGAACTTCTTCGTCGTCAACGTGGCGGTCCGGCTCGCCTCGTCGACCACGATGCACATCGCGGAGTTCTGCTCCTGGTAGGAGTCCACGATCTGCTTGACGACGGCGTAGCCGGTCGCCTCGCCGAGCGCGAACTTCTGCCGCATGTTCTTGGTGAAGCCGGCGTCCTTGAGGGCGTCGCCGTCGATGACGATGTTGACCTTCGCCTCGGCCGCGACGAAGTCGAGCACCTCGTAGAGCGGCGTGTTGTCGAAGTCGGCGTCGAGCTTGGTCGCCTTCAGACGCGCCGCGACCGTCTGCGGCTCCTGCCGGGTCGGACGCGGATCGACCGTCTTGCTGAAGTCCGTGTTCTGGGCCTCGAACCAGGTCAGCATGGCGCCGGTGGCGAGGTTGGGGGCGGCGTACTGGTTGTCGATGACGGTCGTCATCTGGACGTACTCGTCGTTCACGCCGCCGAGCGTCGCGACGGAGTACGCCTTCATCATGGCGGGGAAGCGGCCGATGATCCGCTGGTGTCCGACCGTCTTCGGCTGCATGTAGTCGCGGATCATCGTCAGCATGTCGTGGGGCAGCTGGTCGTAGTTCTCGCGGATGTCCTCGTGCAGGACGGACGGCTTGGTGAAGGCTCCGCCCGCCGTGGTGATGGGGGCGAGCTTGAGGTCCGAGTAGAACCGCCGGTCGAGGTGGAAGCTCCACGCGGCCCCGTCGACGTCCTGCCCGCCCATCCACTCGACGAGTCCCGTCGCGACCGGGAGGGCGGCGGGATCCAGCAGTACCTCGCGGTAGGTGAGCAGTTCGCTCGGCCGGAGCACGGCGGTGAAGTGCCGCATGCGGTCGGTGTGCGGCATGACGTCCTCGATCGGCTTGCCCGGGCTGAGTCCGCCCGTGCCGGTCGCGTCCTTCATGTCCTGGATGTAGTCCGGGTTGTTGGGGCAGACGGCGAGGGCCGTGTTGTCCTCCTGCAGCATGTAGGCCTTGTCACCGCCGGTCCAAATCTCGGGAACCTCGGAGATCTGGTTCTCGAAGACGGTGGCCACGAGGTCGGACTTCTTGACGGGCCCTGCGAACCGGACGACGGCGGCGACGTCGGGCGGCTCGGTCTTGGAGAAGACGTACAGGCAGAGCGTCAGCTCCTCGACCTTGTCGAGCGGGAAGTTGCCGACGTTGTTCGCCAGCTTCTCGTCGAACCACGGTCGCAACGAGTTGGTGGCGGCGAGCACCTTCTGGCCGGCGTCGAGCTTCATGATATCCGCGGGCCGGAGGTGGAAGACCATGCTGGCCCCGGCCGGCAGGTAGCGGAGGTCGATCGGCTCGCCCCGCGTCGGATCGACGGCGTCCGCGAGCTTGAGGTTGTGCTCGAGCGCCTTCTGCCCCTTGGCGTACAGCCGGTCCTCGCTGGGGGCGAGTTCCTTCCGTCGAGCCTCCTCGGCGGCGAGGCGAGCGGCTTCCTGGGCGTTCCTGAAGGAGGCGATCGCGCCCCAGGTGCCACCGATCGCGATCAGCGTGAGGACCGTGACGATGATCGTCACGTTCCGCCGCTTGGCGTTCCGTCGCCGCATCTCCTTCATTCGGGCGACACCGCCGTCCTGCCCGACGAACGGCTCCGTCTCCGCGGGGGCGACCATCGGAGCGGGTCGCTCCAGCGTGCCGACCGCAGCACTTTCCGCAGCGGCCGTTTCGTCGTCCGGAACCCACTGGGCCGACGTCCCCTGCGCCGGGGCCGGCGGAGTCGAGACCATCTCGAACTCGACCAGCTCCTCCTCGGCCGGAGCGGGCTCCTCCAGCACGAAGCGCTCGCCGCACTTGGGGCACTTGACCTTCCGTCCGAGAAGGTTGCGATCGCGCACCTTTAGGGACTTTCCGCAGGACGGACAGGGAATTCGCAACTCGTCCATACCAGTCGCTCTCCTCGACGGAGGTGTGGTCGTCGACGACTCCCGCCGCGAAGGGGAAGCCACGGCAACCGGTCCACCGTCGGCGAAACGGGTTTCGACGCTCGAATCATACCGCGAGCTCGAAAGGGGGGTCAAACCGCGTCCGGTGGCTCGGCGGGCTTCAGGAGGGACTCGGCGATCCGGAGGTCGTCTCGGGTGGTGATCTTGAAGTTCGAGGGGCTGCCGAGGACGACCCGCACCGGATGGCCGAGTCGCTCGACGAGTTGGGCGTCGTCGGTTGCCGACGTGGTGCCTCGATTCGCGTAGGCCCGTTGGAGGAGGTCGCGACCGAAGACCTGGGGCGTTTGTGCGAGGACGATCTCCGAGCGGTCGACCGTCTCGACGATCTGGTCGCCGTTCGTGCGTTTCAGCGTCGAGGTGGCCGGGACGCCCGGAATGGCGGCCCCGGTCTCAGCAGCGGCCCGGAAGACCGTGTCAACGAGTTCGGGTGTGACGAGCGGTCGAGCGGCATCGTGCACGGCGACGAAGTCGATCTCCTCGCGAATTCGTTCGAGCCCGAGTGCGACGGTGTCGAATCGTTCCTCGCCACCCGGCACGACGTCGATGCGAAACCGTTCGACGAGATCGCCGTACTCGTCCGCGAACCACGCGAGCTCGTACGGCGACACGCAGACAACGGTCTGGACGACGTCGGGCCGTGCGAGGAACGGTTCGAGCGCGCGAGACCAGACGGGCCGCCCGGCGAGATCGACGAACGGCTTCTTGCGGTCGGTCTCCCCGAAACGGGTGCTACGACCGGCGGCGGGGAGGACGACGGCATACGTGCTCAACGTCTCGGGCTCCTCGGGGGCCCGAGCAGGCGGGCCGACTCACTTCTTGGTGCCGAGCACCTGCAGGTTGTCGATCCGCGAGGTGCCGTTGGAGCGTCCCTCGGCGAAGACGATGCGAATCTCGACAGCCTTCGCGTCGGCGACGGCAGCGGCCTTCGCCAGGTCGATCGTCGTCTCGTGGAAGCTGGTGTCACCGGCGAGTTCGACTTCCTTGGCGACGGAAGTGTACTCACCGGACGCACCGACGCGGAACTCCACGTCGAGCGTGGGGGCCCCGGCCTTGGTCGAGCGGACGTCGAAACGGAGCGAGAGGCCGTCGTAGCCGGTCGTGTCGAGGGTGATCGAGAGGCCGTTCGGGCCTTCGTCGTTCACGCCGCCGCCCCAAGCCGCCGCCTGTCCACCGGTCACCTTCTTGCCGTCCAGCTCGAAGGCAATGCCGCGCTGCCCCTTTTCGGCGACGCTGCCGCCAAACTGGGACGCGGAGGCCGCCGTGGTGTTGGTCACCGACGGAGCGATCTTCTCCGTTCCCTCGGCGACGTCGTTGAAGTCCCAGAAGGCGATCGTGTCGGCCGCGGCGAGCGGGGCGGCGAAGAGGAGGAGGGTCGTCAGCGAGGTCAGCAGTCGGGGAGCGTTCACGGTGGGGTTCTCCGGGGAAGACATTTGCCCCGGTGTACACGCGGCCGCTCTCGCATTCCAGTTAAAATGCGGTGAATGCGAGGACTTGGTGCCAGCTGTCTGTCACGGGCTCGCGGCCGCTCAGACGAACTGCGGCATCGCACAGACGACGCGGTTCCGCCCCAGTTCCTTCGCTTGATAGAGGGCGGCGTCCGCCGCGGCGACGAGCCCGGCCACGTCGCTTGCACTGGCGGGGCAGGCGGCGACGCCGAAGCTGGCCGTCACCCGGATCTGGTGTTCGCCGGCCGGAATCTCGATCTGTTCGATCGTCGAGCGCAGTTCCTCGGCGATCCTCTGAGCCCCGGTCGAGTTCATGCCGGGGAAGAGCACGGCGAGTTCCTCGCCGCCGTAGCGGGCGATCAGAGCCCGGTCCTCGGCTCGCACACGGGCCACCCCGCGCTCGAGGATTCGCGCCGTGACTCGCAGCACGTCGTCGCCGGCGCGGTGTCCGTAGGTGTCGTTCACGGACTTGAAGTGGTCGAGGTCGATGAGCAGCAGCGACAGCGTCTTGCCGAGCGACGTGGCGAGATCG
>JANQQW010000024.1 GCA_028284885.1 Planctomycetaceae bacterium | reverse complement strand
ACTCTACTTCGAGGGACGCCGCCGCGGGCGGCACGGGGGAGCTCGTTGTGCCAGCGGTGCCGGTGCGCCTCGAACAAGGCCCGGGCTCCCATGTAGCTGCCGCCGATCCCCAGCACGACGAACCGGTCGAGTTCCGCCCGGAGGTCGGCGGCGACCGACTCGATCCCGGCGACCAAGCCGTCGTCGCCCTCGTCCAGCAGCCGGCGGGGAAGCTCGACGAACCCCGCGTCGAGCGGTTGCTTCTCCGTCGGGACCGGGTCGCCCGAGTTCCAGAGTTCCACGTCGGACCGGACCTCGTCACGGGCCCCGAGCAGTGCCTCGCGGGCCAGGCCGAGACGTTCCGGCGAGAGGTGCGGCACGGCCGCGGAGGGGTCGTAGCGAAGCACGGAAAGGGCGGTCACGGCGGCGTCCTCGAGGCCATGGTCGGTCGGAGAGCGCGCGGCATTCTACGAAAACAGGGGCCGCCGTGTCACGAGGTGCGGGGACGGTCTCCGGAATTTCGTCTCCCGCAACGAACAACGGGCCGCCGTGGGCGACCCGTTGCGGAATTCTCGACCGGGAAGACGCGACTCACACGTCCGTCCGCTCCTTCTGCCGTCGGTAGATCGGCAGGTGCCGGTAGTAGACCTCGAGCGTCATGATGCAGAAGCAGGTCTGCAGCATGTCGCCGCCGAGCGCCCCGTGGCCGCCCGCCGCCGGCCAACTGCCGGTTCCCGGCCCGCCCTTGCGTTGAGCTTGGACCAGCTGTCCGCGGTTCTTCAGGTTCCACTTCTCCCACTCCGCGCCGCCCCAGTGGTGCAGCACCTGCGTCGCGTAGTAGTTGAAGTACATGTTGTTGAGGCTGGGCCCCACACTCGAGAGGTACTGAATCCCCTTGGGGATGCCCGGGTGGCTACGGTTGAGGTAGATGCGGCAGAGCAACCCGACCGCCGAGGTGCCCGGTCGGTTGGGGGCGGGAGCGGTGTACCCGAACTGGGCCCCACCGTCGGACTGCACTCGCGTGAGGAAGATGTTCGCCCCGCGGATGGAGTTCGTCGGCACCTGCAGTCCGCCGACGAACGCACTGTGCAGGGCCATCACGGCCCACCCGGTGACGGAGGTGTCGCCGTTGTCGCGGGGCTTGTACCGCCAACCGCCACCCTTCCCCTGCGAAGCGACGAGGAAGTTGACCGAGAGCTGCGCGGCCGACCGAAGCTCGGTCTCGAACTTGCGGAGGAGCGCGACCTTGCGGCGTTCCTCGGCCCGCTCCTTGGAGGTCTTCCGTTCCTTCTTGCCCTCGGCATCGTCTGGCAGGCCGTCGCGGAGCTGCCCCTTGGTGAGCGCGTAGGCCTCACAGAGAGCGAGCGTGGCGATGCAGTGGGCGTACATCTGTGCGTGAGACTTGTCGCCGCTGCGAAGGTCGGCGACGTTCCCGGAGGACTTCGCCCCGGCCTTCTTGATGAGGTACAGCAGGCCGTTGTAGACGGTCTGCTTGTAGTCACCTGCGAGGTGCGTCTGCCCGGCCCCCAGGTAGGAGAGCAGGACCATCCCGGTGGCTCCGGTGTCGCACTGCTTGAGCGTTCCGGCCTTGGCGCCGGCCTTCACCTTGTCGAAGTGCCAGCTGCCGTCGGACTGCTGCTGCTTCTGCAGCCACTTGAGCCCGGTGAACACGGCGGCGTCGGTCTCGGCGTTGCCGCCGTACTTCTCCCGCATCGCCTCACGCGACTTGGCCGACGCTCGTCCGGCGAGGTCGCCCTGCTTCTCGATCAAACGGCTTGGATCCGGCGCGTCCGGAGTCTCCTCGACGGGCGGCGCGGCCATCTCCTCCGGTTCGGCCGGGTTCAGGTCGATC
This sequence comes from Planctomycetaceae bacterium, assembly GCA_028284885.1. Lineage (GTDB taxonomy): Bacteria > Planctomycetota > Planctomycetia > Planctomycetales > Planctomycetaceae > JANQQW01. Next base: position 17,387 of record JANQQW010000024.1, on the reverse strand, counting down.
GGAGACTCGTCCGGCTCGAGCATCTCCGTGATGGTCTCCTCCTCCGGCGGAGTGTCCTCCTCGAGAAGCTCCTCCACCGGCTCGTCGGTCTCGACGACCTCGATCGGCTCCTCCGTCTCCTCGGGCGGCTCCTCGATCTTCGACGTGATCGCGCTGAGCGCCTCGTCGATCTCGTTCTTCAGCTGGAAGTAGCCGAGTGCACCGAGGACGACGATGTGCAATATGATGCTGACCGTGTAGACGACGGCCATCGTGCGGGCTTCGCGGGGCGTCAGTTCACGACGAACGCCCTTCGCGTAGCTCTTGATCTTCTTCTGTTCGCGCTTCGAGACGTTCTTCGCCCCGGCCGCGGCGGCCTTCTTCAGCTTGGCGGCGTCTCCCGTCTTCCCCTTGGAGGCCGCCTTCCCGCCACTCGCCTTCCGCTGCACCATCTTCGGGGCGGGGTTCGCGGCGGACTCCGCCTTCGGCGCCGCGGCAGGCTGGTCGTCCGACTTCGCCTGAGGGGCCGCGGGCTCGGCTGGTTTGGCCTCGGCCAGCGCCGCCTCCTTCGCAGCCGCCTCGCCTGCCGAAGTTGCGGCGGCGTCGGCAGCCTCCTTGCCGGGAACGTCGTCGGGGGTCATCACCGACGAACCTTCACCAGACGATGGGACAGCAGTCGACATGTACGGCTCCCTGCGTGACGAACTGTCGAGAGAGATGAATCCGCGGAGGCCCGAAACACGGTGCACCTCCGAGGATACGGGTTTCCCACCCGAAGTCAAATTGCGACCGGCGATCGTGATGGACAGCCATTCAAGCCGTACCACAAGCGCCTGTGCGCACAGCCCGCTGCTCTTTCAACCCGGACAACCGCTCGAACGTTCGTCGGCAATCCCGAATCCAGCCAGGATTCCGGTCGGAATGCCGAGCTACCAGTCGAGGTGACCGACGGACGGCTTTCGCCGGTCGACGACGCCCGCGACCGAGTCCTGCAGCTTGGCCCGCATGTCCTCGATGCGGTCACGCTTCGAGGTGTCGAGCAGCGACCGACGGTTCGCCATCAGGTGGGCCGTCGAGCCGCCCGGCAGCAGCTTGTGGATGATCTTCAGGTCGTTGGCCCGCAGCGTGTTCCCGGTCTCGGTGTTGTCGACGATCGCCTCGCCGTCCTCCGGCGGCTTCGACTCCGTCGCGCCGAACGAGTGGTAGATCGCGATCGACGAGTGGCGGTCCCGGGCGACCGGCATCGGACTGACGATCGACGCCTCGATCCCCTCGTACCGCAGCACCAGTTGGTCGGTCAGGTTGAGGTACTCGGTCCAGATCCGGAGCGAGTCCTTCGTGCCGGTCCCGCGGTACTTCGTGAACAGGTCCTCGGCCGAGTTCACGTCCTCGAACGAGTTGGGGACGGCGAGCACGATGTCGACCCGGCCGAAGTTGAGGTCGACGAGCGGCTCGACGTTCCGCTCGCAGCGGGTTTCCATGTACCAGTCGAGGCCCGAGATACCGAGGTCGTAGGCGCCGCGGGCGACCAGTGTCGGAATCTCCTGCGGCTTGAAGAGCTTGACGAAGACGTTCTCGTAGCCCGCGAAGTGGGCGCGGTACGTCTTGCCCCCTTCCTCGTAGTCCTCGAGGTCGATGCCCGCCTCGGCGAAGCACTTGGCTGTGTTCTTCTGCAGCCGCCCCTTGGGCAACGCGAAGCGAATGGTCTTCGGGTCGTTCGTCACGCCATGGCCCTCGGTTCGTTCGATTCGGCGTCGTGGTGGGCCGTCCACATCGGCAGGCCGAGTCGGGACCGATACGCCCACTCGATCCCGTATCCGACGGACACGAGGGCCAGCAACGAGGTGACCCCCTGCATCCGTGGCGAGCCGGTCGCGTGTCCCACGAACCCCAGCAGCCCGAGGTAGCCGACGGCGACGAACCAACGTGCCGTCGAGGACCGGAGGCCCCCTGCTCCGAAGAAGTCCATGCTGGGGATCACGACTGCTCCTCCACGTAGCCGCCGTCGGTCTTGCGAAGGACGGTTCGGCCGCCGTCGCCGACGACGACGACTCGCCCGGCGCCGACGGCCTTCGCGTTCTCCAAGGGGTCTTCCACTCCATCGCCCAGGTCGATCGTGACCCGCAACGACCGGTCGTCGGCTCGCAACTCGTCGGAGACGCGGACGACTTCGCCTCGAAGTCGAGTGTCGGTCGTCGTGACGAAGACGTCCACCGAACTCGTCGCCCAGGCCGTTTGGTCGGTCGAGTTGCGGACGACCTCGACGAGGCGGTCGAAGCCGAACGCGAAACCGGTCGCCGGCAGCGAGGGCCCGCCCAGTCGTTCGACGAGCCCGTCGTACCGTCCGCCGCCACAGATCTGCGTCCGCTCGCCCAGCATCGGCGCGTCGATCTCGAAGACGGTGCCGGTGTAGAAGTCGAGGTTTCGCACCGTGCCCAGCACGACGTTGAACCGCGTCACGCCGAAGTGCTCGAGGCCTTCGCAGACCGCCTCGAGCCGCTCGAATGCGGCGACCGCCGGCGTTCCCTCCACGAAGGTCCGGGCCGTGGCCATCGCCTCGCCGACCGGGCCCCGCACCCGCGCGACGCCCAGCAGCCGGTCGATGACGTCGTCCGGGACGTCCCGTTCGATCTTCCAGGCGTGCCGGTAGGTCGCCTCGGCGATCGTCGGAAGTCGAGCGGCGAGCGACGGCCAGTCGTCGCGACTGGGCGAGGACGCTTCGGCGTCGATCGCGTGCTCTCCGTCGAATCGGGTCTGCTTCTGGATCTGCCTGAGCAGTCGCCACTGGGCGTTCAGGAAGACTGCCTGGGCCTCCGAGGCGGTCCCGGTCGAGGCGACCTCGTCGCTCACCTCGGACAGGTGGACGACGTGGTCGATGTCGTGCAGCACGTCGTCCTGGACGGCCAGCACGCGTTCCTCCGTTCCTTCCACGGCGAGCAGGCTGCGGAAGATGCCGACGTTCCCCACGCGGAGCCGCAGGTCGCCGGCGGGAATCCCGAGGTTCTCCAGCGAACGGACGGCGAGCGCGATCGACTCGGCGTCCGCGAGCGGGTCGGCCGCCCCGATCAACTCAACGCCGACCTGCTCGAACTCACGCCAGCGGCCCACCTGGGGGCGGCAGTAACGGAAGCAGGCTCCCGAGTAGTACAGCCGGTACGGCTTCGGCTGGTCGTCGAACCGCCCGGCCGCGACCATCCGGCCGACCGGCGACGTCAGCTCCGGCCGCAACGCGTACCGCCCGGCGTCCGAGGCGAACGTGAACATCGACTCGAGGATTTCCTCGCCCGCCCGCGCGGCGAACAACTCGAACGACTCGAACGTCGGCGTCCGGACCTGCTGGAAGCCGAACGACTCGAACGACCGCCGCAACACGCCCTTGACGTGGTTGCGGACCGCCATCTCGGCCGGGGGGAAGTCGCGTGTCCCGCGGGGCGTCTCGTGAAGCGAACCGGTCATTCCGCGTCGATCGTCGGGCAGGCAGGCTCGTCGTCCGCATGGGACGTCTTCGTCGAGCCGTGGAAAGCAGAAGACCCGGAGGCGAGGTCGTGCTCGCAGCCGTCGGGTCGCCGTGTCGTGTCGCGGCTCATTCTAAGCGTGGGGGTCGGGCCCCCACAACCAATCCCCCGGCGCTTCGAAGCGGGCAAGGATCCGGTAGAGTGGCCTCGTGCGGGTCGCCGGGGCCAGTGCTCGTCGTCGCGGCCGGCCCGCCGACAGGACGCGGGTCGTCAAGGTCGGTCGAAACGGAACAATCGATCCGTCCCGCACGACGGACGCCCGGTCGGTCTCCCGGCCGGGAACGAACGAACTTCGCCACCAGGCGCGGTTCGTTTCCGCAGTAGGTACGAGCAACAAGCCACCGAGCTCCGTCTCGAAGAGAACCCTCCGGAAGGCCACCATGTCCCAGGACACCCTGACCGTCACCGACAACCGGACCGGACGGACCTACGAGCTGCCGATCACCGACGACACGATCCGGGCGATGGACCTCCGGCAGATCAAGGTGAACGACACCGACTTCGGCATGATGGCCTACGACCCGGGCTACACGAACACCGCCAGCTGCCGGAGTGCGATCACCTACATCGACGGCGAGAAGGGGATCCTCCGCCACCGCGGCTACCCGATCGAGGAGCTCGCCGAGAAGGGGACGTTCCTCGAGACGGCCTACCTCGTCCTCAACGGCGAACTGCCGACCGCCGCCCAGCTCCAAGAGTGGCACGAGGGGATCACGCACCACACGATCGTCCACGAGAACATCAAGGAGCTGATGTCCTCGTTCCGGTACGACGCACACCCGATGGGCATGTTCGTCAGCACCGTCGCGGCCCTGTCAACCTTCTACCCGTCGGCCAAGGACGTCGAGGACGCCGAGGTGCGGGACGCGAACATCAAGCGGCTGATCGCGAAGGTCCCCACGATCGCCGCCTTCTCGTACCGGCACAGCCGCGGGCTCCCCTACAACTACCCGCACAACGAGCTGAGCTACACCGGCAACTTCCTGCACATGATGTTCAAGATGACGGAGCCGGAGTACCGGATTCACCCGGCGCTCGAGCGGGCGCTCGACATGCTGTTCATCCTGCACATCGACCACGAGCAGAACTGCAGCACCACGACCATGCGGGGCATCGGCTCGGCGATGGCCGACCCCTACTCCGCCGTCGCCGGTGCCGCCGCGGCCCTCTACGGACCGCTGCACGGCGGGGCCAACCAGGCCGTGCTGGAGATGCTGCACGAGATCGGCGACGTCAAGAACATCCCCGAGTACGTCGAGGGCTGCAAGAAGGGCGAACGCCGGCTGATGGGCTTCGGCCACCGCGTCTACAAGAACTACGACCCCCGGGCGAAGCTCATCAAGGACGTCGCCCAGGAGGTGTTCGAAGTCACCGGCAGGAACCCGCTCCTCGACGTCGCGCTCGAACTCGAGAAGATCGCCCTCGAGGACGAGTACTTCGTCAAACGGAAGCTGTACCCCAACGTCGACTTCTACTCCGGCCTGATCTACCAGGCGATGAACCTGCCGCCGCAGATGTTCCCGGTGCTGTTCGCCATCCCGCGGACGGTCGGCTGGCTGGCCCAGTGGTGCGAAATGCTCGACGACGGCGACCAACGCATCGCCCGGCCGCGACAGGTCTACGTCGGCCACGACGTCCGCGAGTACGTCCCGATGGACCAACGCTGACGAACTCGGCCGTGGGCACTTGTGTTCACGCCGTCGATGCGGTGGAATCCCAGTCACGCCCCGACCGTTCGGGACGGGGCAGCGACTTCGGTTCCACGTTCGACGGGGCTGCCTCGTGGCCATCGAGTTCCAGTGCAACAGGTGCGGCAAGACGCTCCGCGTCCAGGACAAGCACGCCGGCCGCAGCGTCAAGTGCCCCGAGTGCACCGCGAAGCTGCGGGTGCCGCAGGAAGACGACCACCTCTTCGACGACGACGGGTTCGAAGACTGGGGGATGGAGGACGGTTCGGCCCCGCCGCCCCGCAGGCCGAAGGAGTCCAAGCCCCGGCAGCCGAAACCAAAACGGTTCGTCGAGAGCCCCCCGCCGCGGTCCGTCTCCACCTCCTCCGGCGGCGGTGGGGAACTCTCCGGCGGCGACTGGGTGCTCATCGTCCTCTGCGGGAACATCGCCTGCCTCGTCGGCATCATCGCCTGTCTCAGCGGCGACACCGACCGCGGCGTCAAGATGATCGTCTACCCCATCGTCCTGCAGTTCGGCCTGGGCCTGATCCTGGGTGCCATGCAGGCCGTGCTCCAGAACTGACTCGACCGTCGCCCTCGTTCGGACAGCCCCCATGTCGACCGCCGTCGAGCACCGGCCCCCGGACAACGTCGACGAGGCCACGGAGATCCCGGTCGAGGTCGTCGAGGAGACGTTCGACGCCTGGAACCACGAGCTGACGATCGGCCTGTGCGTCGTCGCCCTGGTCCTCTCGTTCCTGCTGGAGGTCCGGCCAGACGAAGGTGTCTCGTTCCGCTTCCTGCCCGACTGGCGGCTGCCCGAGTCCTGCGGGGCCCGGCAGTGGGTCGGCATCGACTGCCCCGGTTGCGGCCTGACACGCAGCTTCGTCCGACTCGCCGAGGGAGACTGGCGGGCGTCCGTCGCCGTCCATCCCCTCGGCTGGATCATCGCCGGGTTCGCGGCCTTCCAAATCCCCTACCGGATCGCCGCGCTCCGTACCCGACGGAACCGCCCCTTCGGCCTCTGGCCGCGGTACTGCGCGTGGGCGGTCATCCTCGCCCTGTTCGTGGTCTGGGGAGTCCGCTGGGGGCCGAAGCTGCTCGGCTGACCTCAGCCACCGCCGAACCACCAGTTGTGGAACGCCGGGGCGACGCGGTGCACGGCGGCCAGCACGGCCGTCAGCACGAGCACGACCAACGCGAGACCCGCGACGACGTTGGTCCCGGTGCCGTTCCGTTCGTCCCCCATCACGTCCCGACGGTTCGTCAGCCAGAGGAGGACGCCCGCCATCAGCGGGGAGACGAGGACCGTGACCGCCTGAGCCGCGACGATCGCGCCGACCGGCTTGATCTCGAGCCGCACGATCACGACCGCCACGCCCAGCCCGATCAGCATGACGAGTGCCGTGAGCCCCCGCGTGACGTGACTCGACGGCTGGTCGTCGAGCCCGAGGCCGTCGGCGAGGACGCAGCCGCCGATCATCGAGTTGACGAGGAAGGAGGAGTACGCCGCCGAGAGCAGGCCGACGCCGAAGACGACCGTCCCGAACACGCCGAACGCGGGCTTCAGCTGCGAGGCGATCGCCACGACGTTCGCCGACTCGACCTCGTCGCGGCTCGCGTTCCCGTACAGGACCGTCGCCGCCGTCCAGACGAGCATCAGCGTGATCGCCCCCATGACCACGCCGGAGACCCGCGCGTCGAGCAGGCCGTCGCGGAGGTCGTCCCGCTGCCAGCCGCGGTGCCGGACGGCGTAGGCCTGGTAGTACGCGGCCGCGGCCGAGAACGTCGTCGCCACCAGCGCGAGCAGTTCCACCGGCACGACCTCGGATCGGAACGCGTCACGCACCTCGGCGATGCGGCCCGGCGTGGGCACGAGGCCCGCCAGCAGCGCGAACGGGTCCGGCCCGATCCGCAGCAGGTTCACCGCGAACGCGAGCAGCATCACGCCGACGAACACCGTCATGAGCCGCTCGAAGACCGCGTAGACGTTCTTCAGTCCGAACAGGAAGACGAGCGACAGCACGTTGAACAGGACGACCGAGACGATCCGCGCCCGCGGAGACATCCCGAAGATCTCCAGCGCTGCCGAGACGCCGAGGTTGTTCGCGAACTGGAACGTCGCCGCCACGAAGAAGACGGCGAGGCCAATCGTCACGGCCAGCCACCGTCCTGCCCGGGCGGTCACGAGCGTGCCCGGCGAGCCGTGCGCGACGACGCCGAGGCGGGCGGCGAGCGTCGTGTAGACGACGAGGCAGGCGATCGCGAGCAGCGGAAGCCAGCCGATCGTCGTCCCGTGGACCGCGCCGACCTTCGAACTCGCCAGGAGGCTGCCGGGGCCGATCACCACGCAGGCCGTGACGAGCCCCGGGCCGATGCGACGAAACCAACGGGTCCGTCCACTCACGTCCGGTTGCTGTGCGGGCGACACGGGCCGACCCGGTCAGTCGAGGTTCTGGAGGAAGTTCGCCAGGTCGCCGGACTCGTCGTCCGACTCCTCCTCGTCGCCGAAGTCGAACTTCACGGTCTCCTCGGCCTCGGGGAGAGCGTCCATCTTCACCGTCTCCTCGAGTTCGGCGGGGGACGACTCGGCGAGAGCGACGGTCTCCTCGGCCGGCTTCTCCGCGGCCGGCTCGGGCTCGGGCTTCTCGGACTTCTTCGACTTCTTCTTGCCCCAGCCGAACAGGCCCTTCGACTTCTTCTCCGGCTCCGGCTCGGACTCCTCGCCCACGACCTCCTCGCCGACGACTTCTTCGACGTCGACCAGCCCGAGCGACTCGACGTTCTCGTCGATCGTCACCTCGTCGTCGGCGACGGCCGCGAAGCCGTCGTCGAACTCGGCGTCGAAGACCGGCACGTCGTCCTCCTCGGGGACGAACGTCTCGGTCGCCTCGAAGTCCGGGACGACCGCCTCCACCGTGTCGATCGCCTCTGCCTCCGGAGCGTCGGCCTCCTGCGGCTCGACCGCTGCAGGCTTCTTCTCCTCGTCGTCCCGAACGGTGTCGTTCGCCGCAGCGCCGGCGTCGGGCCGGGGCACGTTCACCGTGGAGCCGCCGGCGTCGGCCAGCGAGTCGGCGAGTTCGTAGCGGACGCGGAACCGGACGCCCCCGACCGAGAGTGTGCTGCCCGGCGGGACCGGCGTCTCCTCGTACGGTTCGAGCTTCTGCTCGCCGACGAAGGTGCCGTTCGAACTGCCGAGGTCGCGGACGAACACGCCGTTGTCGCCGACGAGCACCTCGCAGTGCTTGCGGCTGACCTGACCGGACGCGATCCGCAGGTTGCACTCCGGCGCACGCCCGATCGTCGTGTCGCGGGTGAGCACGACGCGTTTGACGTTCGCCTTCGACTTCGCGACCTCGAGACGTACCTTCATTCCGTCCTCCGGGATCGAGCCACTCGATCGTATCCGAGGCGGACCGCGAATCTCAAACGTCGAGTCGGTTGGAAGGCCCTGAAAACGAGGAACCCGCCGGTCGCGGGACGACCGGCGGGTTCTCGGGATGTCGGGGTCGGGCAGTCTGGCCGGGTCAGGCGGCCTGGGAGTCGTCCTGCGGGAACATCTTGGCCTCCCCGCGAACGACCTCCGGCGTGATGACGTACTTCTTGCCCTGCTCCTGGTCCGGCAGCTCGAACAGGATGTCGAACATCGCCTGTTCGATCACGCTGCGAAGTCCGCGGGCCCCGGTCTCCCGCTCGCGGGCGATGCGGGCCACCTCGTGCAGGGCCTCGGGGGTGAACTCCAGCTCGGAGTTCTCCATGCCGAACAGGGTCTCGTACTGCTTGACGAGCGAGTTCTTCGGCTCGGTGAGCACCTTGACGAGGGCGTCCTCGTCGAGCGGGGCGAGCGTGCTGACGACCGGCAGCCGGCCGAGCAGTTCCGGGATCAACCCGTACTCCAGGACGTCGTCGACGGTCGCCTGGGCGAGCAGGTCGCCGCGGCGTTCCTCCACGTGGTGGTCGCCGGCGTGCTGAAGGCCGATCGACTTGTTGCCGGTCCGCTTGGCGACGATGTCCTCCAGTCCGACGAACGTGCCGCCGCAGACGAAGAGGATGTTCGTCGTGTCGATCTGGATGTACTGCTGCTCGGGGTGCTTGCGGCCCCCCTGCGGCGGGACGTTGGCGACCGTTCCCTCGAGCATCTTCAGCAGGGCCTGTTGAACGCCCTCGCCGGAGACGTCGCGGGTGATGGAGACGTTCTGGGACGTCTTCCCGATCTTGTCGATCTCGTCGATGAACAGGATGCCCCGCTGGGCAGCCTCGATGTCGAAGTCGGCGGCGTGCAGCAGCTTCAGCAGCAGGTTCTCGACGTCCTCGCCGACGTAGCCGGCCTCGGTGAGGGTCGTGGCGTCGCCGATGGCGAACGGCACCTGCAGCATCTTGGCGAGCGTACGGGCGAGGAGCGTCTTGCCGCTGCCGGTCGGACCGATGAGCAGGATGTTGCTCTTCTCGATCTCGACCTCGGTCTCGGCCTCCTCGCGGTGGAGCAGTCGCTTGTAGTGGTTGTGGACGGCGACGGCGAGCGTCCGCTTCGCCCCGTCCTGGTCGATCACGTACTCGTCGAGGTGGGCGACGATCTCACGGGGCGTGGGGACCTCGGTGAACAGCTTGCGGGACTCGCCGCGGCGGCGACGTTCCTGGTCGAGGATCGACTGGCAGAGTTCGATGCACTGCCCGCAGATGTAGACGTCGTCGGGCCCCTCGACGAGCGGGCCGACCTCCCGGTAGCTCTTGCGGCAGAACGAGCAGTTCGCGTTCTTCTTGCCGATGGACCGCTTGCCGGAGGTGAAGTCTCTATTCGATGGCATGGAGTTCTCTTTCGCAGGGGCCGTTCGGACCGGGGTGTCGAAATCCCTCGCCGCATTCCGTTCGCGTCCCTGCAAACCCGCGGTGTGCCGCTGCCCGGAGGCAGCGCGATTCAATCCTTGGCTGGGGCGTCCCGTCCGGCGGACGCCCCGGCATTCGCGCTTTCCTCGTGGACTCTCTGCTCGAGCAACCGGCCCTTGATGGATCGGTATTCCTCGTCCGAGATGTCACCCCGACGGCGCGAATCCCTCGCCACGAGCAACATTTCGGCGCTCGCCGCCGCAGGATCCGAATCATCCCGAAACCGTGTTCGCATCCAAAGGGAGACCCCGGCCAGCACGACCAGAACGACCGCAAGGGCCACCCAGGACAGGGCGGACGCCTGCATCATCTCCAGTGCGTCGTTCGCGTCGGCAAGCAGAGGGGTCACGGGTGCTCGGCGGTCTCGGTCTCCGGTCCAGCGGCATTATCGGCTCACCGCAACGTCGCGGCAACAGGAGATGTCGCGAACCGCGTGCCGGTCGGCCGAGGATGCGCACCTCGACGCCCGGAGTGTCGAGAAACCGTCGACGAACCGACCCGCCGACCGGCGGATCCTGCCGATCCATGTCGAGTTGTGGTTCGATCGACCGCACGTGGGCTGCCGGAGACGCGTCCGGCACTCGCCGTCGAACCGTCACGCGTCCGGTCGCGAGTCGTTCGCAGCCGAACGATTGGCGATTCGACCATTCGACGTTCCCGCCGCGGACCTCACGGTTCACCCGCGACACTCGGACGGCCGGCGCCTAGAATGCCCGTTCACGCGGACACACCCGAGGGCGGACCGGACGATGGACTTCGAGAAACGGCTGGAACGGGCCATTCAACGCGGCGAGCGGACCAAGGACGCAACGGGACGCGAGCAGGACGCACGCCGGCTCTCCGAGGAGGAGTTCCGCAACCTGCACTCGTCGCTCCGGATCGAGATCTCCGAGCACGTCGAGGAGTGCCTGCGGAAGCTGGCCGACCACTTCCCCGGCTTCCGCTTCGAGACGGTCGTCGGTTCCGCCGGGTGGGGGGCGAAGCTCAGCCGGGACGACGTCGACTTCACCAGCGGGCAGAGCCGCAGCCTGTACAGCCGGCTGGAACTGCTCGTCTCGCCGCTCGGCGAGGCCCGCATCGCCGAGGTCGTGGTGAAGGGGACCATCCGCAACAAGGAGGTCTTCGACCGCGCGCACTACCAGCGACTCGAGGAGGCCGACGTCGACTCCTTCCGCGAGATGGTCGACCTGTGGGTGCTCGAGTACGCCGAGAAGTACGCGGCGGACGAGTAGCCGGGGCTACTCGTCGATGCTGCCCGCGAGGTAGACGCGGCTGCCGTTCGCCTGGCCGTCGTCCTCCTGGTACTGCCAGTGGTTCTGGCCGTCCTGGTACTCGTAGCTCTGGTTGACGGCGTCGAAGGCGGCGGCGACGTCGCCGAGCTCGGAGTTGACCGAGTAGCTGACCTCGGCGAGGCCGACGACCATCGTGAGCACGCAGATGGAGCCGATGAGCACGAGCTCGGCCGACACGATGAAGCCGGCCTCGTCGTTCCAGAGCTTGTCGAACAGTGTGAACATGTCGAGTTCCCCCTCGTTCGCCGCCCGGAGGGCGTGCGGTGTGTGCAGACAGGATGCGTTGGGGAAACGTAGCTTGCGGGAAATCCGCGACGCTGCCGCGAGTCAACGCTCGTGGCAAGAACGAGGACGGGTCGCAACGGTCAGAACGGAGAAGCAGCCCGGCTAGCTCGAAGCGAGCCGTTCCCGCAGGCTGTGCAGTTCTCGCAGTGCCTCGAGGGGCGTCATGTCGTCGAGGTCGAGGGCTCGGAGTTCGTCGAGCAGCGGGTGTTGTTCGGCGAACAGCGAGAGCTGTGTCTCGTTCTTCGTGCGGGCCGGGCGGTCGGGGACCTTCGGCTTGCCGACGTCGTCGACGTGCTCGGCCTCCAGCGAGGTGAGGACGGCCTTCGCCCGTTCGACGACCGGGGTGGGGACGCCGGCGAGGCGGGCGACGTGGATGCCGTAGCTCTTGTCGGCCGACCCCTCCACGATGCGGTGCAGGAAGGCGATGCCGTCCCCCGTCTCGCGAACGGCCACGTTCCAGTTGCCGGCCCGGGCGAGCGTGCTCGTCAGCTCGGTCAGCTCGTGGTAGTGCGTGGCGAACAGCGTGCGGGCGTCGACGGCGTCGTGGAGGTGCTCCGTGACGGCCCACGCCAGCGAGATGCCGTCGTACGTGCTCGTCCCGCGGCCGATCTCGTCGAGGATGACGAGGCTCCGGTTCGTCGCGGCGTTCAGGATGCGGGCCGTCTCGGTCATCTCCACCATGAAGGTCGACTGGCCGCGGCCGAGTTCGTCGCTGGCCCCCACGCGGGCGAAGACCCGGTCCGCGACGCCGATGCGGGCCTCCGACGCCGGGACGAACGAACCCATCTGCGCGAGCACGACCAGCAGCGCCGCCTGCCGGATGTAGGTGCTCTTACCCGCCATGTTGGGCCCGGTGATGATCTGGATGCGGCCGCTCTCGACGCCGAGCCGGACGTCGTTCGGGACGAACTCGCCGGAGGGCTGCAGCTTGTCGAGCACCGGGTGCCGGCCCTCGCGGACGTCGAGCAGCGGCTCGTCGGTGATCTCCGGCCGGCAGTACCGCCGCTTCACGGCGAGTTCGGCGAGCCCGGCCAGCACGTCGACGTCGGCCAGCACGTCGGCCGTCGTCTGCAGCCGGGCGACCTCCGCGGCGACGCGCTCCCGGAGTTCGTCGAACAGCGTCCGCTCCAGCTCGGTCGCCCGCTCCTCGGCCCGGAGCACCTTGTCCTCGTACTCCTTCAGCTCCGGTGTGACGTACCGCTCGCGGTCCTTCAGCGTCTGCTTGCGGGTGTAGTCGTCGGGCACCTTCTCCTGGTGGGCGGCCGTGACCTCGAGGTAGTAGCCGAAGACCTTGTTGAATCCGACCTTCAGGTTGGTGATGCCGGTCCGCTCGACCTGCTGCGCGCGGTACTCGGCGATCCACTGCTTGCCGCCACGGGCGAGGGAGCGGAGTTCGTCGAGTTGTTCGTTGAACCCCTCGCGGACGATGCCCCCCTCGGTCACGGAGAGCGGCGGCTCGTCGACGAGGATCGCCTCGACGTCGGCCCGCACGTCGGCACACAGGTCGAGTTGCGTCTCCAACTCGTCGAGCAACGGAGCCGACCGGCTCGTCAGCTTCGCCTTCAGCCTCGGCAGTCGCTCGAGCGTGCGGGCGAGGAACGACAGGTCCCGCGGCGAGGCCCGGCCGGTGGCGACACGGGCGACGAGCCGCTGCAGGTCGTACGTCTCGCCGAGTTCGTCCCGTACGTCCATCCGCAGCGAGGCGTCGCCGACGAACTCCTCGACGGCGTCGAGCCGGCGGTCGATCGCGGCCACCTCGGCGAGCGGGTTCGACAACCACGCCGCCAGCCGCCGGGCGCCCATCGCGGTGACGGTCTCGTCGACGACGTCGAGCAGGCTCCCCTCGCGGCGGCCGTCGCGAATGGTCCGCGTCAGTTCGAGGCTCCGCCCCGTCGCCTCGTCGATGACGAGGTTCCCCGAGCGGCGGTACGGGCTGAGCCGGCGGATGTGGCCGAGCGAGGCCTTCTGCGTCTCGCGGACGTAGTCGAGCAGCGCCGCCGCCGCGACCGCCCCGGCCGAGTCGTCGGCCACGTCGAACCCCTCCAGCGACCGCGTGCCGAAGTGCTCGTTCAACAACCGCAGCCCGTCGTCTCGGTTGAAGCACCACGGAGGACGGGAGGTGGTGAAGAGTCGAGGGTCTAGGGTCAAGGGTCTAGGGCCAGAGTCCCGATTCACGCTTGCGTCTGGCTCTTGACCCTCGACCCTTGACTCTTGACCCGCCGACGCCTCGAAGCCTTCCGGTACCAACAACTCCGCCGGGTCCATACGAGCCAACTCATCGGCCACTTGTTCCACCGACAAGTCGGCAACAACAAACGTCCCTTCCGACAGTTCCAGCCACGCGAGGCCGATGCGGAGGCGGCCGCGGGTCTTCTCGGGGAAGAGACTTGCGAGGTAGTTGCTGCTGCGGGGGTCGAGGAGGTTGTCGTCGGTCAGCGTGCCAGGCGTGACGACGCGGGTGACCTCCCGCTTGACGAGCCCCTTCGCCTTCTTGGGGTCCTCGACCTGCTCGCAGATCGCGGAGCGGACGCCGGCGTTCACCAGCTTCTGCAGGTACCCCTCGAGGGCGTGGTACGGGAAGCCCGCCATCGGGACCGGGTTCGGCGACCCCTTGTCCCGGCTGGTCAGCGTCAGCCCCAGCACCTTCGCCGCGAGCTCGGCGTCCTCGTAGAACAGCTCGTAGAAGTCCCCCATGCGGAACAGCAGCAACGAGCCGGGGTTCTCCCGCTTGACCTCGAGATACCGCTCCATCATCGGGGTCAACTTGGCGGGCATCGTCTCGCTCGTCCTCCGTGGTCGGCCGCTCTCGGCGGGAAGCGGGCATTATCGTCGGAACGAGCGACGATCAGAAGCGACCCGAGCGGAGAACCGCGGATTCACGACTTCTCTCGGCTTCAGGGAACCGCGGACGGACTCGGATCAATGCGGACGTGCTCGCATCACGGAGCGGCACGGACCGCCCCGCCCCGATCCGCGTTCATCCGTGGTTCCAACCGCCCGCCGTCAGATCCCCGTCACCTTCCGACACGTGTGGGCCATCAGCGAGTGCCCGGCGAGGGTGGGGTGGACGCCGTCGCCGGCCCAGTACTGCGGCGGGGTCGTCTTCACCGCCTCGTCGAACATCGCCTGGAACGGCACCAGCGTCAGCTTCAGCTCCTCGGCCAGCTTCCGGGCAACGGCCCGTCGGTCGTCCATCTCCGGGAACCACTTGTCGTCGACCGCCCCGCACTTCAGCACGAACGGCTCGCAGACGACGATCCGCGTCGCCGGCAACGACTCCATCGTCCGCTTCAAGAGCGCCCGGTAGCCGGTCTCGTACGTCTCGACGGTGCCGTCGTACCGGCCGTTCAACTTGTGCCAGATGTCGTTCACGCCGATCAGGATGCTCAGCACGTCCGGCTTGATCGCGAGGCAGTCGGCCTCCCACCGCTTGTCGAGGTCGGGCACCTTGTTTCCGCTGATCCCCCGGTTGAAGACCTTCATCGACGGGTCGGCGTGGTCGCGGAGCAGCTCGCTCGCCAACAGCATCGGATACCCGCGTCCCAGCGCCCCGGCGTTGTTCGCCCCCTTCGCGTTCCGGTTCCGACCGGCGTCCGTGATGGAGTCCCCCTGGAACAGGACGACGGCCCCCTCCTTCAGCTTCGCCCGCTCGGGCTCGTCGTCGGCACCGGCCTTCGAGCCGGAAACGGCAGCCGCGGCGGTCGCGGCCGCGGCACTGGCAGCGAGGAACGTACGACGGGAGAGGTTGGGGTCGGTCATTGCGAAGTCTGCCGAAGGAAACGGTGAGCGAAACGATGCGTCATCGTACCGGATGACGCCTCGGTTCAGGAGGAACGTGGACCGGACGGCCGCGATCTCGGAGCCGTGGCCCGACTCGATGCCCGCCGTGCGATCCCGGTGGATTCGGTTGAAACGAACGGCCGAAGTCGGTCAAAGACAAGTGCTCGCCGATTCGTTCTCGCGGAGGCCGACCATGCTCTCCTTCTTCGACCGTCCCTGCGACCGCCGTGCGATGCTGACCGTCGGCGGCCTCGGCGCGCTGGGCCTCGCGGACCTCCTCAAGCTGCAGGCGTTCGCCGGCACGGGGGACAAGCCGCTCGCCTCGGGCAAGTCGGTCGTCTTCCTCATGCAGCACGGCGGGCCGACTCAGTTCGAGACCTTCGACCCCAAGACGGACGTCCCGGACGGCATCCGCACCGTCGGCGGCGTGACCCGGACCAGCGTCCCCGGCACGTACTTCGGGGCGACGATGGCACGCCTCGCCCAGCACGCCCACCGGCTCGCCGTCGTCCGCTCCTACACCACCGGCAGCAGCGCCCACGCCATCCGGCCGATCGTCAGCGAGGCCTCCAAGGACGCGAACATCGGCTCGCTCTTCTCGCGGCTCTGCGGGACGAACGACCCGCGGACCGGCATGCCGACGAACGTCACGCTGTTCCCGAACTCCGTCGAGCCGGACGAGCTCGGCGGCGAGGAGCGGTTCGGCAAGTTCACCCAGACCGGCGAGATCGGAGCCGCCTACGCCCCGTTCACGCCCGGCGGCGGATCGACGCAGCAGGAGAACATGGAGCTCACGCTCCCGCTCGAACGGCTCGACGACCGCCGGACGCTGCTGTCGTCGCTCGACCGACTCCGTCGCTCCGTCGACCGCGACCGGGAGATGGAAGGGGTCGACGAGTACCGGGCCCAGGCGTTCGACATGGTCGTCCGCGGCGTCGCCGACGCGTTCGACCTCTCGAAGGAGTCGCCCGAGACCCTCGCACGGTACGACACGCGGCCGTACGTCCGGACGAAGCGGTACACCGACAAGTCGAACGGCCGCAAGGGCCGCGAGTGGTACCAGACGAACGCCCGCACGCTCGGCCGGCAACTGCTGCTCGCCCGGCGGCTGTGCGAGGCGGGCTGCCGGTTCGTCACCGTCAGCACCCGCTTCGTGTGGGACATGCACGCCGACAAGAACAACCTCGGCGTCACCCGGGGGATGGAGGCGGTCGGGCAGCCGTTCGACCACGCCGTCTCGGCCTTCGTCGAGGACTGCGAGGCCCGCGGGCTGGGGGACGACGTCCTGCTCGTCAGCACGGGCGAGATGGGCCGGACACCGCGGGTGAACAAGAACGGCGGCCGCGACCACTGGGGCCGCCTCGCCCCGCTGCTCCTCTACGGCGGCGGCATCGGAAACGGCCAGGTCGTCGGGCAGTCGACCCGCGACGGCGGTGAGCCGGCGACCGACCCGTGCACCACGGAGAACCTCGTCTCGACCATCCTCCAGACGCTGGTCGACGTCCCCGAACTCCGACTGCGGACCGACCTCCCGGCCGACCTCGTCCGCTTCGCGACGACCGGCGCCCCGATCCCACGGCTGTTCGGGTAGCTGGCGATCGGCGATCGCGAGCCGTAGTCTTCAAGGTGTTCCTACTCCACCCACGAGGACTCACCATGCTTCGACTTTCCGCGTCCTTCGCCGTCGTCGCCCTGCTCTCGACCGCCCTCTCCGCCGAGGACGAGGCCGGCTGGACCGACCTCCTGCCCGGCAAGTCGATCGAGAAGCACTGGACGACGAAGGGGAACTGGAGCACGAACGACGACGGCGTCGTCTCCCTCGTCCCCCGCGACGGCGAGAAGGGCTGGGCCCGGTTCGACGCGTACCTGTGGTCCAACGAGCAGTACGACGACTTCGAGATCCAGTTCGACTACAAGGTCCAGCCGAGGGGGAACTCCGGCTTCTACTTCAACGTGGGGGACAAGGCGAACCCCGTGAAGCAGGG
>JANQQW010000018.1 GCA_028284885.1 Planctomycetaceae bacterium | reverse complement strand
CAGTTCCCGTCGCGACGGGAGCCGGAGTTGCCCAGGTAGTTCGACTTGCCGCAGAGTCGTCCACTGCCGTGGTCCCCCCCCTGCTGGGGGAGGACGTCGCTGGGGCACATGTAAACGGAGAGGACCGTCGCGGCGACGCCGTTGGAGGCGTCCCAGCGGTTGGGGACCTCGTTGCGACCGCCGGCACTGGGGGTGCCGCTGCAGTTGCCGCCGTCGGTGCGGGGCTGGTTCCCTCGCGTGTTGCCGTTCGTGTACCACTCGACGTTGGCGTTCGCGAACTGCTCGTAGATCGGCGACTGCTCGATCTGCGGGAGGATGTGCGCGCCCCACCCGAAGTTGCGGTTGTCGTCGTCCGGCTGGCCGGGCGGGAGGTTGCCGTAGGTGTCGTGGAAGTTGTGCAGGGCGATCCCCATCTGCTTGAGGTTCCCCTTGCAGGAGGATCGTCGAGCGGCCTCGCGGGCCTGTTGAACGGCGGGGAGCAACAGGGCGATCAGGATCGCGATGATCGCGATCACGACGAGCAGTTCGATGAGCGTGAATCCGCGGTTCGCGTGCGCGGAACGAGACGTGTGCATGTGCGTTCTCCCAGAATCGAGGTGTTCGCATCGAACGGCGAACAAGACGAACGGAGGTTACACGCGTCGCATCGGCGAAATCAACTGCAATGAGCGTTTTCACAGAGTGAACGGATGGCCGCGCACGAAAACGGACCGGCCGATTCCAGCCAGTCCGTTCCGCATGGCGGGCGAGACGAAGCTCAGGGTTTGACGAGTTCGACGTCGATCGTGCTGCCACCCGACTCGACGGTGACCTTCGTCTCCTTGGGCACAAGACCGTCGTACTCGGACGGCTTCGCGGCGACGTGCCCCTCGTCTCCGCCCTCGGCTTCCGCGGCTTCGGGACTGGGGGCGCTGTAGCTGACGGTGTGCGGACCGACGACGGCCCCGTCCCCGTCGCCGTAGGTGCTCACCGAGTACGTGCCGTCCTCGCCGATCTCCGCCGTGCCGGGCTTGCCCGGTTCCGCACCGCCACCGGCCGGGGCGAAGTTGAGCGAACCGCCCTTCACCGGTTCGCCGTTGAACGTGACCTTGCCGGTCACCGAGGCCGTCGGCTTCTCGCCGGAGCCGCCTCCGCAGCCGATGACGAAGGCGAGTCCGCCGAACAGCAGCAGCGTGGGAATCGTCGTGGACTTCATGATGTCGTTCCTGTCGAAGTGGAGGTTCGGTCCGCAATCTTCGAGGGCGTCCCGGATCGGGGCCGAGGGTACACGGGTCCCCGTCGAACATCCAACGCCACGTCCGGCAGACGGTTCCGGTCAGGACCCGTCGCTGCCGCCGGGAGGCCACGGGCCGGCGTGCCGGAGCCACGTCGACTGCGGTTCCAGGAACGGCTCGTCGGGCAGCGGTTCCTCGAGTGGAACGATCCAGTCGGCGTGTCCCCACGTCGGTCCCTCCGCCGAGAGATCGACCGTCGGATCGACGAGCCACTGCGGCGGGCGACCGTTCAACGAGGTCAACACGGTCGCCCGGACCTCGAGCGGCTCTCCGTGGACCTCCACGACGAAGTGGCAGAACTGTCGCAGGAGTTCGGGGTCGATGACGAGTTTGTCGAGTTGCTGCCGCGTGAGCCCGTACCGCCGCGGATCGACGGTGAAGGTCCGGCCGGTCGCGGGATCGGTCGCCACGAGCCCGCAGGCGGACGCCTTGTCGTTGAGCATCATCCGCCAGCTGAAGTGGTACGCCTCCTCCGTCCAGTCGACGCGGCCGGGGACGAGGACGTGCCGGAAGGGGAGCAGGCAGTGGAGGAGCACCCAGCCTCCCAGCAGCGCGAGGACGACCGGGCTCGCCGTCGCCTTCTCCGCCGGCTCGACGGGTTCGGGGGCCGCCCCGCGGAACCGGCGCGGCCAGTCCGGTTCGAGGAACAGCGTCGTCGCGACGATCATCATCCAGGGGAACACGCCGATGTGGAACATCAACGCGTTGGCGAGGTGGAACGAGACGGCCACGACGAACGTGGCCACCCGGGTGGGGCGCCACAGCAGCAGCGGCACCACGAGCAGGTCGAACAGCGTGGCCGTCCAGGCCGCCACGAGGGCCAGCTCCGCCGAGCCGTAGCCGGGCACCCGGGCGAGGTGGTCCATCCGGCCCATCCAGATCTCGAGCGGCTGCCCGCGGAGGAAGTCGCCGTTCAGCTTGGCGACGCCGCCGAAGAAGTACGGCACGCCGATCTGGAACCGCAGCAGCCACAGCCCCCACCGCGGCACGCTCGGGCCTTCGACCGGGACGACGGCGAACAGCCCGGCCAGCATGCAGATGAGGTAGAGGTGGTTCAGGTAGGCGGCTCGCTCGAGCAGGAAGACGTAGGTCCAGCCGACACAGAGGACGAGCGACGACAGCCGCGGCCGGACGCCGGCCGCGAGCGCCGCCGCCGCGGCGGCCAGCAGCAGGAAGTGCAGGTGCATCCCGGCCCCCGGCCACGGCCGGACCCACTCGAACCCGGGCCACGCGAAGTGCATCGCCGGCTTGACGTAGGTCTGGGTGATCCAGTCGTTGTGGACGAACCGGGCGACCTCGACGAGCATCAGCAGGCCGAACGCACGCCGCACGAGCTCGACGGACGCCGAGTCGACGGGGGCGAACAGCCACTTCGTCGGGCATGGTCGGTCGGGCTCGCTCATCGACTTCGGCACACCGCGCATGGAAAACCGCACCGGTGCATCGTAGTGCGACCGGTGCGGTCGTTGGGAGTCGAGCCGAGGTGGCCGGACGACGTCAGGGCAGCTCGACCGGCTGCCCGTCGTTGCGAGCGCCGAGACGCTCGTAGAGCACACCGTCGATGTTCTCGCTGAGGAACTTGACGGCTCCGTCGCCGAAGACGAACTGGGCCCCGCCAGTGTGCTGGCTGCCGAAGCTGACGTCGGACTCGTTGCCCGTACGGCGGTTGATGAAGAAGTTCGAGTGGGCGAAGGCGACGGCGTTTCCGTCGTGATGGACGCCGTTGTTCCAGCTGGCGTCGTTGTTGCCCCCGGCCCACACCGGGAACGTCCCGTGCCCGTTGTTGGTGCTCGAGCGATTCTGAGACTCGGTGACCTCGCCGACGAGAATCGTGTTCGACTGACCGTCGGTGATGTCTCGGAACTTGATCCACTTGAGTTCGTGGAAGTCGTTGTCGTTCGCGTGCGTGAAGGCGCCGTTCATCTGGTCGCCCTTGAGCTGGTCGCCGCTGTTCCAGTTCGTGGTGAACGAACCGATGCAGGCGTTGTAGTTCGCCTTGCCCCAGCCGTCGTCGTCGGTCTCCGGGAGGATGTCGGACGGGCACATGTAGACGGAGAGGACGGTCTTGCTCGCTGCGTCGGCGTTGGAGTTCAGACTGCCGAGCTGTCCTTGGCTACCTCGGCAGGAGTCGAAGTTGCCGCCGCAGGAGGCGAGGTCGCCCGGCTGGTTGATGACGACCACGCCGTCACCCGTCATCGTGTCGAAAATGGTCGACTGCTCGATCATCGGCAGGATGTTGACCCGCCAGGCCACGATGTAGGCGTCGTCGTTCCGGCCCCCCGGCGGAAGGTTGCCGTAGGTGTCGTGGAAGTTGTGAAGGGCGACCCCCAACTGCTTGAGGTTGCTCTTGCACGAGGAACGGCGAGCCGCTTCCCGGGCTTGTTGCACGGCAGGCAGCAGCAGGGCGATCAGGATCGCGATGATCGCGATCACGACGAGCAGCTCGATCAGGGTGAAACCCTTCGAGCGACCAACGAGACGATTCACGGGGATCTCCAGTACGAGAACGGGGAGGTGGGAAAGTTCAGGATGTCTGGTAAGGCCGACCTGTGATGCCGGCCGGTACCGCGAGAGTACGGATTACGACGAGTGTATCCCCTCATTGATCTCTTGGCGACGGGAAAGCGACCGTGGAAAACGCTGGGAGACCGAGGATTTGGCGAGATCGACTCCGGCGGGTTCGAGCGACCGGCGCAGAAAAGGCCCGGTCGTTCACTCGGAACGGCCGGGCCTGTGTGGTTGATCGCGGTCGTTGCCGCGGTTCACTCGGCTGCGGGGATCAGTAGAGGTCCTCGTCGCCGTGGCCGTGGCCCTTCTTGTCGTCCTTCGGCTTCTCGGCGATGAGGGCGTCGCTGGTGAGGAGCAGCGTGGAGACGCTGGCCGCGTTCTGCAGGGCGGTGCGGGTGACCTTGGTGGGGTCGATGATGCCCGCCTTGACGAGGTCCTCGTACTTGTCGGTCGCGGCGTTGTAGCCGTGGTTGCCCGACTCGTCGGCGACCTTCGAGCAGATGACGCTGCCGTCCTGGCCGGCGTTGTTGGCGATCTGCGTCAGCGGGGCCTTGCAGGCGCGGAGGATGATGTCGTAGCCGACTTGCTCGTCGTGCGAGAGCTTCTTGGGCTTCACGCTGGACGAGGCACGCAGCAGGGCGACGCCGCCGCCGGGGAGGATGCCCTCTTCGACGGCTGCACGGGTGGCGTGCAGGGCATCTTCGACGCGGGCCTTCTTCTCCTTCATCTCGGACTCGGTCGCCGCCCCGACGTTCACCTGGGCGACGCCGCCGGCCAGCTTGGCGATCCGCTCGTCGAGCTTCTCGCGGTCGTAGTCGCTGGTCGAGTTCTCGCGCTCACGGCGAATCTGCTCGACGCGGGCCTTGATGTCGGCCTTCTTGCCGCCCCCCTCGATGATGGTCGTGTTGTCCTTGTCGACGATGACCTTCTTGGCCTGGCCGAGGTCGGAGAGCTGGAGGTTCTCGAGCTTGATGCCCAGGTCCTCGAAGATCGCCTGCCCGCCCGTCATGATGGCGATGTCCTGGAGCATCGCCTTGCGGCGGTCGCCGTAGCCGGGGGCCTTCACGGCGGCGATCTTGAAGGTGCCGCGGAGCTTGTTGATGACGAGCGTCGCGAGCGCCTCGCCCTCGACGTCCTCGGCGATGATGAGCAGCGGCTTGCCGGAGTTGACGACCTTCTCGAGGACCGGGACGAGGTCCTTGACACTGGTCACCTTCTTCTCGTGGACGAGGATGTAGCAGTCCTCGAGAACGGCCTCCATGCTCTGCGGGTCGGTGACGAAGTACGGAGAGAGGTACCCGCGGTCGAACTGCATGCCCTCTTTGAGCTCGAGTTCGGTGTGCAGGCTCTTGCCCTCTTCGACGGTGATGACGCCGTCGTTGCCGACCTTCTCCATCGCGTCGGCGAGGATGCCGCCGATCTCGGCGTCGCCGTTGGAGGCGACGGTGCCGACCTGCGAGATGGCCTTCTTTGTCTTGCAGTCGGTCGCCATGCCGTGCAGCTTCTCGACGATGTCCTCGACCGCCTGGTCCATGCCGCGCTTCATGGCGATGGGGCTGACACCGGCGACGACGGACTTGAGTCCCTCGTTGTAGATCGCCTCGGCCATGATGGTGGCGGTGGTGGTGCCGTCGCCGGCGTTGTCAGAGGTCTTGCTGGCGACCTCCTTCACCATGCGGGCGCCCATGTCCTCGAACTTGTCGGAGAGTTCGATCTCACGGGCGACGGTGACGCCGTCCTTCGTGACGGTCGGCGAGCCGAAGCTCTTCTCGAGAATGACGTTCCGGCCGCGGGGGCCGAGCGTGACGCGGACGGCACGAGCGAGCTTGCTCACGCCACGCCGCATGGCTTCCTGGGCGTCCTGGTCGAAGGCGATCATCTTGGCCATGGTTTGGCTCCTGTTTGGTGGTGGGCAGCGGGTGGGCTGCGGTGGTTCGTCTGGTGGCGAGGGGCTGTCAGCATTCGGCTTTCAGCGGTCAGTCCTTCTTGCTGAAAGCTGATCGCTGACGGCTGACCGCTCGTCAGAACGTTGCCAGAATGTCGCTCTCGCGGAGCAGGAGGAACGTGTCGTCGCCGACGCTGATCTCGTCCCCGGCGTACGAGCTGAAGATGACGTTGTCCCCTTCCTGCACGGTGAGGGGGGACTTGGTGCCGTCGTTCTTCACGTGTCCGTCGCCGACGGCGACGACGCGGCCGCGTTGCGGCTTGTCGCGGGCAGCGTCCGGGAGGACGATGCCGCCGGCCGTGGTCTCCTCGGCCTCGGCACGCTCGAGCACGACGCGGTCACCCAGGGGGACGATCTTCGGGGCTGTGGCCGTCTTCTTCGCCATCGAAAAGTCTCCTGCTTCCGTCAGATGGTGCGCGGCGTTCGGTCCGCGGCGATGTTTCGCTTGCCAAGTTGGTCGATCGGTGTTGATCGGGATGTACCGCGACCACCGCCTGAGAAGAAGCGAACCGCGTGCCACGCCGCCCTGCGAGCGGTAAGTCTCTACACGGAATCGGCTTGCGGGACACCGCCTCCCCCGACAGGCTGCCAAGCCGACCGAACGGAGGGTGTCCGTCCACCTCGTCGCTGCCAGATTGGCAGGGCCCTGCCCCCGTGTTTCCGGCGTTGCCGGGGCGTGGTGAGTGAAACTTTGACGGTCGTGCGGGTCCTGCTAGTGCGTCCGGAAGTCCCGGAACTGTCGGCGAGGACCGGTCGATACGCTTGTCGTGGCTGTGCGGGACGCACGGCATCTGTCAGTTCTCCAAGGACAGGTGGGGACGAGATGAAGACTCACGGAACGCTTTTCGCCGTCGGACTGGTGGCCGCGCTGGCCGCTCCGACATGGGCCCAGACTCCCGGAATTCCAGCCGCCGCGGGCGGCTACGGGGTTCAGAACGCCGTCGCGGACAGTGCCACGAACCCGGCCGTCGAGAACGTCGGCTTCGTGCTGCTGGGCGACCACCACGCGTCCGGCGGTGGCGAGTGCCACACGGGCGAGTGCCACACCGGGGACTGCCACCCGGTCTACAACGGCTGCCAGACCTTCGGCGGCTGCCCCGAGTTCAGCTCCTGCCCGGACGGAGCCTGCTTCGTCGACAGCTGCTGCGGCAACAAGTGGGAGTTCCGCGGCGGTTGGATCAACATGAAGCGGGTCTCGGAGGACGTCGTCATCCTCCGCGACACCCAGCAGGGGACGGGCAACGTGCTCGAAGTCCTCAACGGGGACGACTTCGACTTCGACTTCACCTCCGGTCTGGACGCCGGGGTGATCTACTGGTTCGACGGCTGCACGGCGATCGAGTTCCGGCACGTCTGGATCAACGAGGTCTCCGACTCGCTGCAGCTGAACGACATCGGCAACACGGCCGCGTTCGTGAACACGAGCCCGAACAGCCTGATTCCGAACACCGGGATGGGCGTCTTCAGCACCGTCTCGACGAACGAGTCGGAGTTCCAGACGAGTGAGGTCAACGTCCGCAGCCGAGCGGGCAGCCGCATCACGCTGATCGGCGGCTTCCGGTACGCCCAGCTGGACGAGAGCCTCGCGGTCGAGAGCTTCGTCCCGGTCGGCAACCGTTACACGAGCTGGGACACCGAGAACGACCTGTACGGTATGCAGATCGGTGCCGAGGTGGCCCTGGTGCGAGTCGCCAACGACTGCTTCCGCATCGACGGACTCGTCAAGGGCGGCGTGTACTACAACGACGTCCGCTCCGAGGTCTTCGACAACGGCGTCGGCTCGGGTCTCGCCCCACGGCGGATCGGCAGCGGCGACGACTCCGTCGCCTTCCTCGGCGAGTTCGGCCTGTTCGCCCACTGGCAGGTGCACCACAACGTGGCGTTGCGGGCCGGCTACCAGGCGATCTGGTTCAACAGCGTCGCCACCGCCGAGCACCAGGTCGGCTCGACCGGCAGCCTCGCCGTGCCGCCGCTGACCGCCAACGTCGACACGGGGGACAACGCCATCTTCCACGGCGTGAACCTGATGTTCGTCGGCAGCTTCTGACGGCCTTGGTGTCCCGCACGGCCGTGCCCGGTCTCCCCCTTGGGAGGCCGGGCCTTTTTCGTGCGCCGCGGACCGCCCCTCAGACGAGGTCGGCTTCGAGCACCGGCCGGCCGTACGTCTCCAGCTGCTCCAGCGTCAGCGCCCTCTCGAACGTGACGACCACGTCGAAGCCCTTCGCCCCGGCCTGACAGCGGAGCACCCGTCCGACGACGTCGAGGACCTCCGGGTCCCCCGGTCGACGGGCCAGTCGGGCAACGAGCCTCGTTCCGGCCTCGATCGGCGAGTCGGACGCGTAGGCCATGCTCTTCAGCGTGAGGTCGTGCACCTCGCACTTCGCCGCCTGCCGCAGCGTCCACTCGTCCGGCGCCGCCTCGCTGGAGTAGGCCGCCACGCGAACGGCCGAACGACTCACCCGCCGCGGCAGCCGGCGACGGTCCTCGGGACGAAGAGCGGGACGGGGATCGACGGCGGCCGGCTCGACCGCCGGAACGGTCGTGTCCCGGACTTTCCGCAGCGCTCCCGCGAGGGAGGAGACGGATCGTGCCCGTTCGGACCGAGTGTGTCCCGCGCGAGCACGTTCCGGCTCCGGGAATCGTTTCTCGTCCGTGACGGTCGTGGTGGACAGGCTCTCGAGTGGACCGGTCGCCCGGCGGTTCCGCTCGTCTGGGACCGTCGCCCGGGGCGTGTCGGTCTCGGTGAGGTGCATCGGCTCGTTGCTCTCGGAGACGGAGTCGTGGGCCGTTGGAGGTCACTGGGAAGGATAGGTCACGGTTCCGGGGCGTGTCGGACCGATGTTGGCCTGGCCTGGTGGCGCGGTTTGACTTCGGCAAACCGCCGATGCTAGAAGGGGTGCACGGGGTTCTCCGCTGCCGTGTCTCTGGCGTCTCGCCTCATGCCGACCGTCACCATTCAGGTTCTCGAAGGACTCGAGCGAGGCGCGGTCTACAGCGACCTCGACCTCCCGGTGTCGATCGGTCGCGAGGACGACAACGCCGTCCGCCTCAACGACGAGCGGGTCAGCCGGTTCCACGCGAAGATCCAGCACGACGGCGACCAGCTGATCCTGACGGACCTGGACAGCACGAACGGCACGCGGGTCAACGGGCACCCGGTGCAGATGCGGATTCTCCGCGTCGGCGACCAGGTGGTGATCGGCCGTTGCATGCTGGTCGTCGGCAGCCCGGAGGAGCTGGCGTCGCTGACGCACGCCCCGTCCTCCTCCTCCGTCGAGCGGTACACGTCCGGCCGGGCCGACCAGACCTCCGCGACGATCGGCGACGTCCCCGAACCGGTCGAGTCGGACGAGGAGGAGGGCAGCGAGGAGTTCGGCGAGCTGTTCCCGCAGGGGCCGCCCACCGTCCCGGCCGGGTTGCGACCGGGGCAGCGGGCCCAGGTGTCGGACCTGCTGGCGTACGTCCACGAGCAGCTCGGGCACGTCGTCCGTGGCGGCAAGGAGGACGAGCAGCAGGAGTCGGTCGCGCTCGACCGCGCGAGCTGGCAACGGCTGCTCCGGCTGCAGATGGAGATGGCCGTGAACCTCCGCACGCTGGCGAACCCCGACGGCTGACGGCCTCGTCCCGGCCACCTCGGAGCTGACGACCGTCACGCGCGTGACGACCGTCCTGACCGGACCGCTCTTCGCCGAACCGGCCCCGGGAAGTGTCTCCGTTCTGCAACGCCCGACCTAGGGTTGTCCCCGATTGGCATCACGTCCTCGTGACGGGTCGGGGGTCCGCGCGGACCGTCCGGGCACCACGATGACCGACAAGTGGTCGCGGAACGAGAGGTGCGGGGCATGGTTGATCCCAGCCGAGTCTGGAAGTCGAAGACGCTGCCGTCGTTGCCGACGGTGGCCGTCCGGTTGCTCGAGATCGCCGCCAGTCCGGAGGTCGATTTCAAGGAGGTGGTGAAGCTGGTCGGCAGCGACGCCGCGATCGCGGCGAAGATCCTGCGGGCCTCGAACTCCTCCTACTTCGGAGTCCGGGCGGAGGTCACCTCGATCGACCAGGCGGTCGCGCTGTTGGGGACCTCGACCGTCGCGTCCCTCGCGCTCAGCTTCTCGCTCGCGCAGAACGCGATGGCGAAGGGGCCGCTCGCCGAGCGGTTCCGCGAGTACTGGCGGAAGTCGATCGTGCAGGCGTGTGCCGCGGAGATCATCGGCAACGAGATCGCCAAGGGGCTCGGCGCGGAGAACTTCGTCACCGGCCTGCTGATCGACATCGGCCACCTCGCGATGCTGAAGACGGTCCCCGAGGAGTTCGCAGCCGTCCTCGACCGTGTCGAGGAGGAACGTCGTGACCTCGTCGAGGTCGAGCGTCAGTTGCTCGGCTTCGACCATGTCGAGGTGTCCGCGAAGCTCCTCGAGAACTGGTCGCTGCCTGCGTCGATCGTCGAGGCGGCCCGTCTGCAGGCGGCCGAGCCCGACGCCCTCGCCGCCCTGCCGGACACGCCGGAGTCGCGACTCTGCCGCGCCGCCGCGGTCGCCTCCACCACCGGAGACTACTTCTGCTCCGTCAACAACGGTCCGTCGCTGGACCGGTTGCGGCACCTCTGCCGCGCGTTCGCCGAGATGGACGAGGCGCGACTGCACGTGTTCGTCGAACAGGTCCGCGAGCGGGTCGAGCAGGCGGGCGACCTGTTCAACGTGGACATGTCGGAGATCGGTTCGCCGGCGGACCTGATGTCGGCCGCGAGCGAGCACCTCGCCATGCTGGCCGTGCAGGCCCAGGCGGCGTCGGTCGAGGCCGAGGTGCGGGGCATGGCGGCGGAGATGAAGCGCCGCGACCTCGAACAGCAGAATCGCGAGCTCCGGCAGCAGTCCGTCCGCGACGTGCTCACGCGGCTGTACAACCGGGGCTTCTTCGAGGAGTCGCTCGACCGCGAGGTCGAACGGTGTCGTCGGACGGCCCAGCCGTTCGCGGTTCTGTTCTCGGACATCGACCACTTCAAGAACGTCAACGACACCCACGGCCACCAGTTCGGCGACCAGGTCCTCACGGCCGTGGCCGGGGCGTTCGAGGAGACGGTTCGCAAGTCGGACGTCGTCGCCCGCTACGGCGGCGAGGAGTTCGTGGTGCTCCTGCCGAGCCCGACCGAGAAGGGTGTGCTCCGCCTGGCCGAACGGCTCCGCGAGCGGGTCGAGTCGCTGGAGTTCCAGCACGAGGGCGTGGACGTGCCGGTCACCGTCAGCATCGGTGCCGCGTGGGCCGTGCCGGGACACGACGAGGAAGACGACATCGCGGAGCAGGTGGTGGCCCTGGCGGACGAGGCCATGTACGAAGCGAAACGGAACGGCCGCAACCAGGTGAGCATGCGGGGCCTGGTCAGCGAGTTCGAGCGGCAGGTCCTGCGGATGTCCGTCACGTCGCGATTCAGCCGGTGGCTCGTCACCAAGGGGCACTTCGACGTCCCGAGCATCGCCCCGGCCATCCTCGACTGCCAACCGAACGACGTCTCGATGGGCGAGCTCGCCGTCCGGTACGACATGCTCTCCGAGTCGTCGATCGACAGGATCGTCGCCCAGCAGGGCGAGCTGCCCGGCCTTCGCTTCGGCGAGGTCGCGCACCGGTTGAAGCTGCTCGCAGTCGAACAGGTGGGCTGGCTACTGGGCCAGCAACAGGAGTCCGTCACCGATCTCGCGGCGCTGGTCGTCGAACACGGGCTGGCCAGCCAGCACGTCGTCGACGAGCACCGCAACGCGTACCTGGCCCAGGCACCGCTCTCGACGCAGCGGCCGGCCGTCGTCTGAACCGCCGCCGCACTCCGCGGGGCCCATTGAGGAGTTGCAGCCGTGAGCACGTCCGTTCCCACGATCGAGGACCAGCAAGGCTCCCGCCGTCTGGTGATGGCGGCGATCGCCGTCGCCGTGCTGGCGTACGCCGGCTGGATGGCCCACCACCTCGGCCTGTTCTCGGCCTTCGTCGCGACCGAGGCCGTCGTCCACGCGACGGAACACGCTCACGACGCCCACGCCGCGTCGCACGCCGAGCACCACGTCGCGCACGGCCCGCTCCCCGCCTTCTACAGCGTGGTCCCGTTCGCCGCGTTGCTGCTGTGCATCGCGCTGCTGCCGCTGTTCCACGCCACGGAGCACTGGTGGGAGGGGAACTGGAACCGGTTCTTCGTCGCCGCCGGCCTCGGCTGCGTCACGCTCTTCTACTACGCGTTCGTCTACGGGCACGGCGTGGTCGACCACACCACGCACGAGATGTCCGCCCCGGGACTCGCGGCCGCGGTCGTCGTGCTGAAGAACGCGTTGCTCGTCGAGTACGTCCCGTTCATCGCGCTGCTGTTCAGCCTGTACGTCATCAGCGGCGGCATCGCCATCGAGGGACGGCTGGTCGGCAAGCCGGTCGTCAACACGGGCATCATCGGCGTCGGCGGTCTGCTCGCGAGCTTCATCGGCACCACCGGGGCGGCCATGCTGCTCGTGCGGCCGCTGTTGAAGGCGAACGCCAAACGGAAGACGGTCGCCCACACGGTCGTCTTCTTCATCTTCGTCGCCTGCAACACGGGCGGCTGCCTGCTGCCGATCGGCGACCCGCCGCTGTTCCTCGGCTTCCTCCGCGGCGTCCCGTTCACGTGGACGCTGTCGCTGTGGCCGATGTGGCTGTTCGTGAACCTGGTCCTGCTCGCCGTCTACTTCGCCTGGGACAGCATCCTCAGCCGGAAGGAGTCGGCCGACGCGTTCGAGCCGGCCGAGGACGCCGCGTCGTCGGGCCGCCTGCGGATCCGCGGGGCGCTCAACTTCGTCTGGCTGGTCGGCGTGATCCTCTGCGTGGCCGTGCTCGACCCGTCGAAGACCGTCCCGTTCACGAACTGGTCGGCCCCGACGTTCTACCGCGAGATCGCGATGCTGGCCCTCGCCGCCCTGTCGCTGTGGCTGACCTCCGCCGCCATCCGGCACGCCAACGCGTTCACCTACGACGCCATCCTCGAGGTGGCCGCCCTGTTCGTCGGCATCTTCGTCTGCATGCAGGCCCCGGTGCAGATTCTCAACGGCTACGGTGCCCAGCTCGGCATCGACACGCCGACCAAGTTCTTCTGGGGGACCGGCATCCTCTCCAGCTTCCTCGACAACGCCCCGACCTACGTCGTCTTCTTCGAGACGGCCAAGGTGATGGACTCGCCCGGACCGGCCGTTGCCGGCGTCTGGGTGCCCTACCTCGTCGCGATCAGCCTCGGCAGCGTGTTCATGGGAGCAATGACCTACATCGGCAACGGGCCGAACTTCATGGTCAAGGCGATCGCCGAGGCCCAAGGCGTGAAGATGCCCAGCTTCTTCGGCTACATGCTCTACAGCGTGGCCGTGCTCGTCCCGGTCGTCGCCGTCATGAACTGGCTGTTCGTCGGCTGACGACCGGTCACCCGGACTTGGGTTGGAGTCCTCGCCGTCTCGGATTCACGACTCCTGCTTGCCGCTTAGCGTCCCCCATTTGGAGGATCCAAACTGCGGCTGACCGCTAATCGGCAAGCAGGAGTCGGACGCAATCATCGATCTGAGCGGGTCGCCCACGTTCGCGTGGACACTCACCCCGGCGGCGAGTTCAACCGCTCGACGCTCACCTGCATCCCCGTGATCGGCACCGGGTCGCCGAACTGGGTGAAGATGGCGACGTCGGCGGCGTCGCGGCCGTAGGCGATGGCGATGCGACCGCCACTCAGGTCCGGCTGCGTCGGGTCGAACGCGTACCAGCGGCCGCCGACGTACGCCTCGAACCACGCGTGCAGGTCCATCGGCTGCAGCGTCTCCAGGTAGCCGACGACGAGGCGGGCGGGAATCGACAGCGCCCGGCAGAGGGCGATGCCGAGGTGCGCCATGTCGCGGCAGACCGCCTCGCTCCGGCCGTTGACCTCCTGCGCACTGATGATCGACTGACCGGCCCCCGGCGTGTAGGCGATCGTGCTCCGAATGTGCTCGACGATCGCGGCGACCTGGTCGTAGCCCGGCAGGACGTTCGCCCCGATCGACGCAGCCATCTCGTCGAAGCGGTCGGACTCGCAGTACCTGCTGGGGAGCAGGAACCGCAGCGTCTCGTTCGGCAGGTTCTGCACCTCGACGAACGGGGCCCCCGGAGCGACGTCGCACGCACCGGCCACCTGCACGTCGACCGAGGTCTTCACCGAGAACGGACCGGCCGGCGCCACGAGCCGCTGGCAGAGGTTGCCGTGGGCGTCGGTGAACTCGATCGCCGGCACGCTGGGGACGAGCACGTACTCTTCGCGGGCGACCCACTGGTGGCCGCCGCTGTGCGGACGCAGCATCAGCACGAACGGCGTGGCGACCGGGACGTCGAAGTCGAGCTGGCAGGACGCGTGCAGCCACATGAAAGGCGGTCCGCGGAGAGGTGGTGGGGCGGGCGAGCGGGACCGCGAGTCTCGCAACCGACCGGGCCGACTGCAAACGACGAACGGGACGGCGTCGCGTGGACGCCGCCCCGGTTCGGTCTGTCGCGACTCGGGCTCGCCGGCGCGTCGACTCACTTCTCGACGCTGGTGAAGCCCGTCCAGTCGTCGTCGAACAACGACTTCGAGGCGGTCCCGGACGAGCTCGGGTTCGAGCGGGCCGTCGGCGTGGCCGCGGGGGCCTCGGTCGACGAGGTCTCCGGGAGTTCGACCTTCGGCTCGGCGGCCGGCTTCGGCGGCTCGGTCGGGGCGGGAGGCATCGGCTGGGCGGAGTCGTCGTACCCGTTGCCGCCCATGCCGCCCTCACCGGGGACGTCCTGCGGTGCCTCGACGGTCATCTCTCCGGGGCCCGTGACGAGTTGCGGGGCGGGGCCGCGGCTGACGGGCCAGTCGGTCCGCAGCTTGGACCGGCTCGCCTTCCGCCTGGAGGCCTTCTCCTTGGCGTCCTGGTACGCCTTGGCCGGCCAGATGCCCTCTTCGAGCACGACCTGGTCGTAGTCGAGCAGCGAGCCCTTCTCGAAGTGGACGTTCTTCACGGCGAGGGCGTACTCGACGGACGAGCGGGCGAAGGCGACCTCGGCGTCGGTCCAACGGCGTTGCGACTCGAGCAGCACGTACAACTGCTCCTTGGTCAGCGTCTCCTCGCCCTCCTCGTACACCGCCTTCAGGGCCGCGTACTGGGCCTTGGCCGCCTGGAAGCGGTTGTAGCTCGTCT
Organism: Planctomycetaceae bacterium; assembly: GCA_028284885.1. GTDB lineage: Bacteria > Planctomycetota > Planctomycetia > Planctomycetales > Planctomycetaceae > JANQQW01. Next base: position 2,414 of record JANQQW010000018.1, on the reverse strand, counting down.
TCAGCACGGCGTGGGCGCGGCGGAGTTCGGAGAAGGCGTCGCCCAGGTCGTGGGCGATCTCCCGTTCCTGCTCGTGCAGGATCGTCCGTTCGCGGGCGAGCTGCAGTTCGGCGTTGCGGACGGCCGCGTGCCCCTGCCGGAAGCCGAACGGCATGCTGAACTCGAAGCCGAGCTGCCACTCCTGGAAGTCGCCCTCGGAGAGCGTGCCGAGTGCGCTGTTGAACGGCGAGGCGGCGGCACCGTTGGCGGTGATGAAGGTGTCGTTGTCGTGCTGCTGGATCAGGTCCTTGCCGAAGCCCCGCCAGCGGTACCGGCCGACGACGTCGAACTCGGGCTTCAGGAAGTTCCGGCTGGCCCGGAGTTCGAGTTCACGCCGCTTGACGAGCCACTTCTGCCGGCGAATCTCGGTCCGTCGGGACAGCGACTCGGCAATCGAGTCGTGCCAGTCGAAGTCGATCTCCGCGGAGGGGGGCTCGTCGACCGGGCGGATCGCGCGGCCGTCGGCGAGCGGCACGCCCAGCAGCAGCCGCAGCCGCCGTTCAGCAACGAGCACGCCGCCGTTGGGTCGGAAGGTGCCGCCCGGGCTGCCGCTGTTGGTCGCCGTCGGTTCGAGCAGCCGGCCGGTCAGCGAGTTCTGCACCTCTTCCTCGAAGCGGTAGTACTGCTCGCGGGCCTGGGCCTCGCTGGCCGCGTCGCCACCGGCGCGTCCGGTCTCGTACCAGGCGTAGACGGTCTGCCACAGCGCCAACGCCTCGTCGCGGGCACGAATGCGGGCGTCGAGGTCGCGGTAGGCGTAGTGCAGGTCCCAGTAGGCGTTCTCCACGTCGTTCACGAAGTTCCGCACGCCGATCTGGAAGTCGGCGAGCTCGACGTCGGTGTTGATGCGGGCGATGACGACGCCGCCGTACAGGCCGGCGGTCTGGCTGGGACCGGCAATGCGGTTGAACTCGATGCCGCTCCCCTGCAACAGCGGGTGCCGCAGCACGACCTCGGGGTTGAAGTCGTACGCGCCGCCGAACGCGTTGCCGGGAGCGTTGTTCGCGTCGTAGATCATCTCGTTCCGCAGCGACAACTCCGTACCGGTGACGGCCCGCTTGGCGAGCTGCGACTGGACGATGAAGGTGTCCTGCTCGAGGGTCCGCGTGCCGCCGCCGAAGAAGATGTTGTTCAGGGCGCGGTCGTTCTTCTCGAAGAAGGCACTCGTCGCGAACGAGGTGTCGAACGCGGAAAGGGCCGACTCCACGCCGAACCGCGGGTCGGTCTCGGTGACGGCCGGGTTCAGCCGCGTGCGGGTCGTCTCCGGGGCGCGGAGGACCGTGCCGTCCAGGTCGCGGAGCACGGGCGAGTTCTGCATGGCGAGGCGAATCGCCTCCTCCAGCGACATGTTCCAGTAGTCCTCGGGCACGCCGTCGATGGTGAGCGGCGGCGTGGTGCCGACCGGGTCGCCGACGGTCTCGACCGTCGGGTCGTCGATCTGGGTCGCCGTGAACTGGTAGCCGCCGACGTCGACGTTCTGGGAGACGCCCTTGCCCGACCGCAGGAAGCTGCAGCCCGTGGCGGTCAGGAGTCCGGCCAGGAGAAGCGCACTCGAGGCTGTGATTCGACGACTCATCGGTCCCCCTCACTCCGTTGACGGCTACGACCCGGGTGAGCCTCGGACGACGACGTCGTCCGGCGGGCCCACGGGAACGCCGGCCACCGACGCGAGTCGGTCGACCGCCCCCCTCCCCGGAACGGGCATCCGTCCCGTAGATCGGACCGCCCGACGGCCGGAACGAAACCGAAAACCGGCGCGAGTGGCGTTTTCGCGGGATTCGGTCCCTCCCGCACGACGGGTCGATCCGTCACCAGCGGCAAGGTTCTCGCAGACCGCCCGGTCGCCCGGTCGCTCGGCGCGCGAAGGCGGTCGCCCACCGAGTCCGGACCGAACGTGTTGCCCGGCCGCAACCGACCCTGCCGAGTCGCACCGTCCCACTCGCCGCAGGTGGCAAGGTTTCAACGTCTTGCCAGATCCGGCGTGTCACGCGGACCACCCGCCGTTTCCGGTCCCCAGCGCGCTCCGAAGTCCTGACACCTCGTTCGGAGGGCGTGTATAGTCGTCCCCATGAGCGTCGAGCACACCATCGACACGACCGACACGACGAACGCTCCGGCGGCGCACGTTCGCGTCGACGACGCGGAAGCGGTCGGCAAACGCGTCGACTCGACGCTCGGCATCGACCACCTGGTCGACGAACTCGCGCGGCTGGCCCACGAGCCGGTCACGTTCCGCGAGTTCCACCAGCAACTGCTCGACCGGGCCGTGCAGGCGATGGCGGCCGTCGGCGGAAGCGTCTGGTCGCGGACGGAGTCCGGCATGCTCCGCGAGGAGTGCACGACGCTGCTCGTCGACGACGACCGGACCCGCCGCCGCG